>DATKKK010000026.1:0-22950 GCA_035542975.1 Bathyarchaeia archaeon
CGTATTCGAAGAAGCCGGAGCCACAAGCAAAAACTCAAACTTTCCCGTCTGCAACCAACCCGCCAGAAAAGGCGCGTTCGCATCAACCTCAACCACAACCCTACCGAAACCCTTCTCCAACCGCTCCATAAGCCTATACGCCCTGACAACCTGTTCACCCGCCCTCGAAAGAAAAACCTGAACCTCAACTTTGCTCTCGCGTTCTTCTTTAACATGCTCCATAACATCAATAGTCTCAGCCAACCTGTCCCCTGCACCCGTGATGCCCCACGCAACCTTCCGCTTCTTCAACATTTCAGCAGCCACCATACTCACACTCCCTCGCGCTTGATTTGCTCCATAATCTTCAACATCTCCGCAAATCTCTTCACCGTCTTCCTCAAACTCCTAAAACCCTCCTCATCCTTCTTCACACCCGTCAACGAGTCCTTCGACCAAAAAGTCGCACCCAAATTCGATCCAAAAGCACCGCCACTAACAGCAATCGCACTATTCAACACGTAAAAGTCAAGTATCTGATGTATAGCTGATTCTTGCCCGCCCACTCTGTCGCCGCCAACCGCAATCGCCATTCCCACCTTATTCCTGAAAACATCCTTATCCACTGCAAGCAACGCCCTACATCTATCCATCACAGCCTTTAGTTGCGCACTCAAACCACCATTGTAAACGGGCGAAGCAAATACGTAACCATCAGCTTTCCTAAACAAGTCATAAACCTCAACCACATCATCCTTTGCAATGCACACCTTATTCTTCAAGCAATAATCACAATGCAAACAAAAACCAATCTGCTTATTTCTAACCGTGAAAAACCTTGTTTCAAACCCCTTCTCCTCCAGCATACGCAACGCTTGCTTAAGAACATATTCAGTCGCGGCTTTCCTAGGGCTTCCACAAACACCCACAATCATAATTCTCAAAAACACTATTGCCCTATACGTCAATAAAGCTTACTGGAAAACAGAATGCGAAAAGAAAAAGAGAGAGCACCACTAGGCGTCTTCGAAGAATTCCTCAGCCCTCGGCGGCACCGGGTTCAAACCCCTACGCTCACGAATCTTACTGATAATCTCACCCTGCATCTGCTCAGGAACAGGAGCCCACCGACTAAACTGCGTCGCCCAAAACGCCCTGCCCTGCGTAGAACTACGCAACTCCTCAGCCAAACCAAAAGACTCAGACACAGGCATCTCAGCCTTAACAATAATCATGTCCTCCTCATTAACCATGTCCAAAATCTTGCCACGCCTCTTCTGAACAATAGCAATCACATTACTAACAAACTCATTCGGCACCTTACACTCAAAACTAATCAACGGCTCAAGCAGCTTCGGATCGCTCAGCAAGAACGCACACCAAATCGGACGCCAAGTCATAGGCAAAATCTGCGCAGGACCACGATGAACAGGGTCTTCATGCACCGTGATGTCTTCCAGATTCACCTTCAAACCATATGCTGGTTCCTTCGCTAGCACCGATGTGTGCACGGCTTCACGAAAACCAGACTTAATATGATCAATAACCTCCTCCACGTATTGTCTTCCCTTAATCCTGTTGACAAGAATGTTGTTTTCTTCGATGGCAATAACGTTCTTGGCATCATCAGTATCCCAACCCAACGCCTTCAAAGCCTTAGTCCTATCCTCACGCGTCTGCATCTCCGAAACCTTACCCATCTTAATAGCCTCAATAACCTCCTCCGGCATCTTCTCCATCGTAATCCACAACTTACTATGCTTATTCGGACTCTTACCCATCACCGCCGGCCCTCTGTAATCGTGGCTGATGGTTTCGCGATAAATAACGATGGGCTTGCTGATGTTCACTTTCAAATTAGCCTCCTGCATACGGTAAGCCGTAACCTCCAAATGCAGCTCACCCATACCGCTCAGAAGATACTCGCCACTTTCTTTGTTGATGATGAAACGCAAGTTTGGATCTTCAGTCGTAAGCTTATGCATGACCTTGTCGAAAAGCGGCAAATCCTTAACATCCTTCGGCTCAACCGCCACCGTAACCACAGGATCCGAAACATACTTCAACCCCTCAAAAGACTGAGTCTCAATCCCATCCTCCGCAATCGTCTCGCCCACATGAATCGCCGGCAATCCAGAAACAGCAGCAATATTTCCAGCCGGAACTCTATCAATGATTACTCTGTCAGCAGCCATACTCATGTAAACCTGCTGAACCGTACCCTTCTGCCGACTAGTCAACAACTGAACCACTTTGCCCTTCTCAACCGTACCACTAAAAACACGACCAATAGCCACGACGCCGCTATGCGGGTCAACCTCAATCGTAGAAACACACATCAACAACGGACCAGAAGGGTCAACCTTCGCCATAGACTTGCCCACCACACTGTTAGGGTCGCCAGGCCAAATCTGACTCTGCCTGTACGGCTGAGCCTGCAACGGGTTAGGCAAATGCTCACAGAACATGTCCAATACAGGTTCATTCAACGGCGCCTTCTTGCTCAAAGCATCAACTTTCCTGCCGACTTCTTCATGCTCTCCCGTGTACGCGTCTATAATGTCCGCAAAGGTCACGTTCTTCATCTTCATGTGAGGCAGGTTCAAACCCCACTTATGAAGAGCCGACCCAAAAGCCACACGCCCATCCTCAACCGTAACCTGCCAGTCCTTCTTATGCTCAGGAGGCGCATACTTCTCGATCAAACTGTTCACACGAGTAATAATCTTCGCAAACTTGCGCTGGATGTCCTCAGGCGTCAGCTTAATCTCCTTAATCAGTCTGTCAACCTTGTTGATGAAAAGAATAGGCTTCACTCTTTCGCGCAGTGCTTGCATCAAAACCGTCTCCGTCTGCGTCATCGGACCCTCAACCGCATCAACAACCACGAGCGCTCCATCCACCGCACGCAAACTTCTGGTCACTGCACCACTGAAGTCGATGTGCCCAGGCGTATCAATCAAGTTAATCAAGTAATCCTTGCCCTTGAAGGTGTGAGCTAAACTGATGTTTGATGCAAAAACAGTCATTTGCCTCTTCTGCTCAAGCTCCCAAGAATCGAGGAAAAGCTTCTGCCCAGCCGTCTGCTCACTGATTATGCCCGCAGCAGCCAGAAGACTGTCTGAAAGCGTAGTTTTTCCATGATCCACATGAGCTATGATGCTGGTGTTCCTTACCATTTCATGATTGTTCATCAGCTTAACGATGTCTTCAACTTGCCTATAACGACCCATAATCAAACCTACCTTAACCTAACAGAGCGGCTGCTTGAAGCGAAACAAGTTCCAAATTGCGGAAACATTAAAGTCTTCACTTCGCGAAGCTACATGGATGTGAAAAATGTCGCCTATTAACTTTTTGTTGCAAAAACTAGCTCATTATTCCATGATTGCCAGCAACTTGTCCACAGTTTTCTTATCAACGTAGAAGCCCTGTCTCGACAGCCTTTTTCCACCAAGAAACATCAGAATGCTTTTTAGAGGTATAGGGTTAGCAGCTTCCTGCAAGTTTTTGAACCTAATAAACGAAACTTTACGTCTATCCTTGACAAAATCCTCGTACTGCTGTTTCGATTTTAAAGCAGATTCACGACCATGTTGCTTCCACAGCTCTTCAGCTTCACCAACTTTGCGCTCAACGAACTCTGCATGCCCAGCCAATTCGCCAACAGGCTTCGTCACATAAAACAATATCAAAGACGCTTCTTTCGGCGATGCCGCTCCAGTTCTCACATACGAGTGAACAGAAAAACCTTGACGGTTTTTTCGCAGAAACACCTGCCACCATTTGTCGTGAATCATCATAACAAACGCATATTTCTGACCCATCAAACCACGTTCATGATTTTTGTCTACTTTACGATTTAAAACTTGTTAAACCTGAAATGCTCCAAGTCATCCGATTACTTTAAATTCTGGAAGCACGTTTCACGTAGAGGATTGGGATGTACATTATTCAGCCAGTTTTGGCGCCGCTAGACGCGTTACGTGTTGACGTTTTTCTAGCGGAGCAGATGCCAAAGACTATGTGTGCCAGAGGACCGTAATTTTTACCACGTTTTCTGTTGTTTGGAGAGAGAGGGATTTTTTTGGAGGATGTTGTCCGTCTGCATGTTAAAGATGTTTTCGAGGCTTTAGAAACTTCGCCGGAAGGGTTGACGAGCGAAGAGGCTGGCAGACGGCTTAGCAAGTATGGGTTTAACATACTTGTCGAGAAAAAACAAGTCTCGATTGCCTACAAATTCCTCACGCAGCTTAAAGACTTGTTTGGGGTTCTCCTAGTTTTTGCAAGTCTACTTGCCGCCGTTGACGGTATAGTGGAAAACAGCACTGATATGCTGGAATTGAGTTTCATAATCCTAGCCGTGGTGTTAGTCAACGCGGTTTTCAGCCTCTTTCAAGAATGGCGGGCTGAAAAAGCCATGGAGACGCTGAGAAGATGGATGCCTGAATACGCCAAAGTCTTCAGGGACGGAGAGCTGAAAAAAATACTGGTTAAGGAACTGGTGCCTGGCGACGTTATCGTTGTGGAAGAGGGCGATCGTGTTCCTGCAGATGCCCGTTTAATCGAAGCTTTTGATTTGTGGACGAACAATGTTCCGCTTACTGGGGAATCTGAACCGCAACCGCGAACCACTAAGCTTGTCGAGGAAGTGGATTTGGCGTACATTGATGCTCCAAACCTTGTTTTCATGAGTACCAGCGTGGCTAAAGGAAATGCCAAAGCGGTGGTGTTTGCAACAGGCATGGACACAAAGTTCGGACAGATTGCAGGGCTGACGCAGGAAATAGCTGAGGAACCAAGCCCTCTCCAGAAGGAGATTGCTTACACTGCCAAGTACGATTTCATCGTAGCCATAACTGTCGGCAGCGTCTTTTTCCTTCTAAGTCTAGTCTGGCTGCACCTAAGTTTTGTCGTCAGCATACTTTTCATGATCGGCGTAATGGTCTGTTGCGTTCCAGAAGGCTTCCAAGTCACAGTGTCAAGCGCGCTTGCCATAAACGTTCTGAAGATGGTTAAAGAAAACGTCTTAGTCAAACGTCTTTCTGCTGTTCAAACGCTTGGAAGCGTGACGGTGATTTGCACAGATAAAACAGGAACCATCACCACAGGTGAGATGACGGTTACGAAAATGTGGGTTTCTAACAAGATTGTGGAGGTTTCTGGCGTAGGCTATACGCCAACAGGAGAGTTCACGGTTGAAGGCAAAACTTTGAGTCAAGATGCAGCTTCTGTTGAAAGGTTATTAGAAATTTCCGCCATGTGTAACAGTGCAAAAGTTGACCCTCCATCGGATAGAAACAAGTCTTGGAGCGTCATAGGAGACCCCACTGATGGAGCTTTGCTTGTAGCTGCTCTCAAACATGGATTGAACATTGACAGTTTGCTCTCTCAAAAACCAATTGTTCACATGATTCCTTTTGACTCTAAAAGAAAGCGGATGACAACAATCCACAAGCATAATGGCAAATTGAGTGCCTATTCAAAAGGTGCTCCCCGCAGCATTCTTTCGATATGCAACAAAATTGTTGTTAACGATAAAGTTGAAGATTTAACCGAAGAACATCTGCAAACAGTTGAAGCAAAGATACATGAATTCGCAAGCGAAGGCTTGCGCGTAATTGCGATAGCTTATGCAGATTTGCCTATTGAGACACCCTTGCAGGCTAAGAACGTAGAACAAAACATGACTCTAGTCGGACTTGCAGCCATGAAAGACCCGCCTCGACCAGAAGTCAAGAGAGCAGTAGAGTTAGCAAAGCAAGCAGGCATAAAAATTGTGATAATCACCGGAGATTATGGTCCAACGGCACAAGCCATTGCTGCAGAAGTAGGAATCGTTGAAGCGAAAGATTGCCGCGTAATCCGAGGTGTTGACTTAGAATCATTGAGTGATCAAGCAATAATGGAAGAAGTGAAAAAGAGTAACGTCATTTTTGCTCGTGTTTCGCCAGAACAGAAACTTCGAATTGTAAAAACCCTAAAACAGAACGGCGAGATTGTTGCTGTAACAGGAGACGGCGCTAATGATGCACCTTCATTGAAGGAAGCAGACATAGGCATAGCGATGGGAGTTTCAGGAACTGATGTTGCAAGAGAATCATCAGACATGGTTCTGCTCGACGACAGCTTCGCCTCAATAGTCAAAGCCGTGGAATCAGGACGCACAATTTACGAAAACTTGCGACGGTTCATCGTGTACGTCTTCGCACATAACTGGGCAGAACTCATTCCTTACGTGCTTTATGCTTTGCTGGGCATACCACTTCCTCTCCTCGTTGTTCAAATCTTAGCCATTGATCTAGGCATCGATGTTATTCCATCTCTCGCTTTGAGCCGTGAGCCCTCAGAGTATGGCATCATGCAAGAACCTCCTCGCAGCATCAAGGAACGACTGTTCAGTACCAAAGTGTTCCTCCGTTCTCTCTACATCGGAATGATAATCGCAACTGGCGCCATGATAGGCTGCTTGAATGCTTGGGCTGCTGGCGGCTGGCATTTCGGCATGCAATTGGACCCAACTGATCCAGTCTACATTAAGGGCACGACCATGACGTTTGCAGGCATCGTTGTCGCCCAAGTTGGAAACGTTCTCGCTTGCCGAACAAACAAAGCATCGATATTCAAGACCAGTCTCAAGAGCAACAAGTGGATTTGGCTCGGGATAGTCGCACAACTATCGATAATATCCATGTTGATTTATGTTCCGTTGATGCAGGGATTTTTCGGCACAACCGCGATAGGATTAGCTGACTGGGCGTTCCTAGCCGCCTTAGCCTGTACTGTGGTTCTTGCGGAAGAAATCAGAAAATGGTTCTCAAGAAGACTTGCTGCATAAAAGGCTTGCAAAGTTTTTTTATGAACCGCTTCCTTATTGATTGTTGATGTCGGGCAAACAGTTCTTCATAGACCGCTACGCGAAATTAGGTTGGAAATACGAAGAGGTCAAGCTGAAACGGGCGATCAGGACAAATTCGATTAACAACCACGGAACAAGCATCACAAAAAGACTACTGCACCGAGGGGTTCAGCTTACAAAAATTCCGTTCCTAAACAACGGCTATTGGATATGCAAATCGAAATTCTCGGTTGGAGCAACTTCCGAATATCTGTCAGGTTTATACTCAATTCAGGAAGCAGCCGCTCAAATCCCAGCAACACTATTCACAAATTTAGAAGACAAGTTGCTGCTAGATGCATGTGCAGCTCCAGGAGGAAAAACCGTCCAGCTTGCCGACCTAATGCATAACACAGGCGCAATAATCGCTCTGGACGTTGATAAACAAAGACTGACTGCACTATCAAACCAGCTGGAACGGTGCCACGTGAAAAACACCATAGTTTACAGGACGGATGCCAGAGAAGTTTCACGGCTGAAGATCAAGTTTGACAGAATACTCTTAGATGTTCCTTGCTCGGGCAATTTTGCCACCGACAAAGAATGGTTCAACAGAAGAACCCTTGAAGACGTGAAGAAAAACGCGACACTACAAAGAGAGATGCTGTCCGAAGCAAATAGAGTCTTGAAAGATGACGGCGAAATCGTCTACTCAACATGCTCATTAGAACCAGAAGAGGACGAGTTGAACATCGACTGGGCGATAAAGAAACTCGAGTTGCAAGTTGAGGAAATAGATTGTTACGGAGAAAAAGCGTCTGTAAACATTTTCGGCAAACGCTTGGACAGTTCGATTGAAAAGTGCAAGCGCATCTGGCCTGGGCAAACTCAAGGCTTCTTCGTCTGCAAACTAAAAAAGAAGGTTTCTGCATGATAAAACCGATAAACTATTTCATCGGACATTTGCAGAGCGAAATAAGATTGAACGAGCAGTTGATAATAAAAAAACAGAACAGGTATTTTCTCTTAAACGAAAAACTGAAGAGTCTAGTTCTAAAAGATTTCTTCTACGCGGGAATTTATATTGGCAAAGTCAAAAATGAAAAGTTCTTTCCGAGTTTTAACCTGCTGTCGATGATTGCACGAGGCAAGGCAAACAAGGTCGTGGTTGACGATAAAACTGAATGGCTTTTCATCTGTGGAAGAGACGTTTTCAGGCAGGGGATAGAGAAAACGATGGGTTCAAAAAGTAAGGGCGATAACACGCTGATATTGAACAGGCATGGTGAATGCTTAGGCTTCGGCAGGATAACACGCAACCTTGACGAAGATGGAGCAGTCATAGAAAACGTCTCTGATATAGGAGATTTCCTGAGAAGAGAGCCTTTAAAAGCGAAATAGTTCTCTAAAAGAGACTTGTTTATGGTTGGGTTAAACACTTAACTATTCTTTATTCTCCTTGTCGCGCATGAGACTCAACGCCTCAGCGGTTATCTCGGCATCTTTAACGCTAGTCTTTCGGTTTGTCGCTTTCAAAACCCGTCGTTCTCTCCATCCGCACTCAGGACATTCGAACTTCGGCGGAGTCAACCCCATGTGACCAGACATATCCCCCATCATCGAACCGACCCTGCGAACCAAGGGATCCTTGCACTTTGGGCAGATTTGAATGTTAACATACTTCTTCTCTTTTTCAAGCTCTTCCAGAGTTTCAACTAGCTTTGAAAAGAGCTCGCTCTCAACTCTTTCAGTCTCCAAGATGCTTAGGCGCTTTTTCTTTTTCCTTTTCTGTCTCTGTTCTTCTAGTTCTTCCTCTTCCAAAACAAATTCCGCTCTATTATCATAAGACTATGTGCAGATAGAATTAGATGAAGCTTTCTCAAAGAATGAGCCGTTCTCTGAATCAGAGGGGTTGCGCGTTAGGTCTGTTCATTGTAGCTTTATGCCGAATTCCATTCTGATCTCTTTTCTCTCAACATCCTCGTTAGAATACGCAGCAGCATCAAAGCCTATCAGCTCAAATCCTTGTTCCAAATAGAAAATAATCGCGGGACCGATGCATGACTGTGTTTCCAGAACCAGCATTCTCGCACCTTTTTCCTTCGCCAATTTCTTAGCATAAGACATCAATATAGTTCCGATGCCTTTTCTGCGGAACTCTTTCTTGACGAGAAGCTCCCACACCCGCATCCTGTTGTTCCACTTTTCATACCCAAGCTCGATCCAGCCGACCTGTTGTCCGTCTAAGACTGCTGCAAAGGCTCGAGGTTCCATGATGTGCTCTTCGAAAAGAGTTCCGGTATAATTTTTCTCCAAGGGTTTCTCGAATGGTTTGAGACGAAACTCTATCTTCCAAGCTTCCTGTTCATGGACAATTGAGAGGTCGTAGTAGTTGGCTGTGACGTAAGAGTCGCTCAGCTTGGGCAAGGCTTCATTTTCCTGAAGCTCAACAACCTTGATTCTGTTAAGTATATCTGGTTTCATAACCCTACAACCTTTTCACGGACAATATCATGTTCTGCACACAAAATCGGAAGCTAGGCATTATTTTTTATCGCTTCTCGAATCTTGCCGATTTCTACAGTGCTCTGCTCTCGTCTCTTCAAATCCTTAATCATAACTCTGCCTTCCTTGAATTCTCGTTCACCCACGATTACGGCGTAGTTGATTCCTCTTCTATCCGCATCCTCTAATGCTTTCGCCATTTTGCGTCCCATAACCTCAAACTCGACCATCATCCCAGCATTCCTAAGCGTCTGCGCAATCTTCAAAGCTTCCGTCTTTAACTCTTCTTGAACAGGAATCACCATGACTGTTCTTTCTTCGCCATATTCAGGCTTTGTCATCTGCAGCTGTATCGAAAGCATTATGCGGTCTATTCCATGAGCTACACCAACGGCAGGCGTTGGTTCACCACCAAACAACTCGATAAGCCGATCATACCTGCCACCGCCTCCTAAGGCTATGTCCAAATCGGGAACGTAGACCTCAAAGATTATTCCCGTGTAGTATTCAAGACCTCTTGCAAAGCCAGCGTCAACGATAACGCTAATCTTGTTTCCGCTTTCCGAAATAAGCTTGAGAATTTCTGAAAGGTTTTCCGTTGCCTTAACTGCTTTTTCGTAGCCTTCTACGCAGTTCTTCATGTCTTCAACAACATCAAAAACTTTCTCACCCTTCAGCTCCACCAAATTCCGCAGAACATTCACGCCTTTCTGCGACATGCCACCCTCTTCAACCATTCTAAATGCATCTTCATACTGCCTCTTATCCATCAACTGCATAACCGCGTTCTGCACTTTGTCCTCAACATTTTCTTGAGCAAGAATACCTCTCAAAACTCCTACATGTCCAACCTTAAACTTGTAACCCCTTAATCTCACCGCTTTCATCAAACTATCAGTTAGCAACAAGATTTCAGCATCAGCTTCAGGCCTATTTGAGCCCATCAGTTCATAGTTTGATTGCCAAAACTCTCGATAACGTCCCTTTTGTGGTTCATCGTAACGGTAGATGCTTCCAAAAGAGAAAAGCCTAAACGGCTTCGGCTCAGTTCGTAGGGCTGTCGCTACAAGCCTAGCCACGGAAGCCGTAAACTCTGGTCGCAACGCAACGTTACGTTCGCCCAAGTCTTTGAAGACGAACATCCGCGACCGTACTTCATCGCCTGCCTTCGCGGACAGAAGTTCGTATGACTCCACGACAGGAGTTATTATTTCTTTAAACCCGTAAAGCTCAGCGGTTCTTCTGGCTTTTTCTTCGATATACTTCATTATTCTTGCTTCTTCGGGAAGAAGGTCTCTCATTCCGCGGACAGTTTTGAATTCAGACATTACTCGGTTTCCTCGATTATTTCAGCGTTAATTGTGAGACTGAATAATAAACTATTTCTCCTCTGCGATTCATGACGGCTAAAACCAATTCTTTCTTTAGACTCTGACATTGTTTTAAGGCGTTAGTCAAGTCTTCAAGCGAGATGGGTTTTCCCTCTTGAAGGTTAAGAATCAGGTATTTGGCTGTGTCCTTGCTGTATTCTCCGCGTTCATAGACTCGAAAGTCTCCGCCTGAACCAAATCCTTCACGAACAACGTAGCCTCGACTTCTCAAATCACGGTAAGCCAAATACTTGACCCAAGCGTTTTCATCAGTCTTCTCATAGTTTTGCAAGAGCTTTTGAAAACTAGTTTTCTTGCCCTTTCGATCCTCCACTTCCAGCATGCCCTTGTCCAAAAGATAAAGCGCCTCAAAAAATGTAAGCAAGAATTCCTTGCCTTCACTTACTCCGTACCCGCTTGAAGAAAGCCTGTCTGCCGCTTGTCTTTCAGGGATTGTTACACCTTTCTCAGTAAGTACACCTTTGAACCTGAACTCTGACTGATTAGACATGTTCTCTTTGTTATTTTTCATTTAATTCCTCAATATATGCTGACTATGCTTTTTGCTTATGGAGGCTAGATTTAAGCTTACGGAAGTCTTCTTTATATAAAATGCCGCTCTCACAGATTATGGCGGTCACGTATTCGAGCGGTGTTACGTCGAAAGCTGGGTTTAGCACTTTTACTCCTTCTGGAGCGATTTGTTGCATGCCAACGTGTGTAACCTCGTCTGGGTTCCTCTCCTCGATAACTACGTCTGCCGAATTTCGTGTAAAGTCGAACGTGGATTTCGGAGCAGCAACATAAAACGGAATCCCATGATGCCTAGCCAGCACTGCAACCGAATATGTCCCAATCTTATTAATTACAGCGTCCTGAACGATTCTGTCCGCACCGACTACAACCTTGTTGACAAGACGCTTGTACATGACGTAGCCAACCATGTTGTCAGTAATCAAAGTAACAGGAATTCCTTCTCGTTTAAGCTCATAAACAGTCAGCCTTGCACCTTGCAAAAGTGGACGAGTCTCCGTGGCAACAACCTTGATTTTTTTCTGCTTTTCCCAAGCGGCTCGCAGAACACCTAAAGCTGTACCGTACTCAACAGTTGCCAACGCCCCCGCATTACAATGCGTGAGAACAGTATCACCGTCACAAATCAAAGTAGCACCATGTTTGCCGATTGAACGGTTTGCCGCTGCATCTTCATCAGCTATCCTCTGAGCCTCTGCCACGACGAAAGCCGCCGTTTCCTCGACGTTTCCAGAAAAACCTTTCACTTTATTTAGAATCCTGTCTATCGCCCAAAAGAGGTTCACAGCCGTCGGTCGTGTTGCCCTTATGACGTTTGACGCTCTTTCCAACTCGCTAAGAAGTTCTTCTTTGTTTTCAGCTCTTGAATTATTGGCTGCCAGAGCCAACGCGAACGCCGCCGCAACTCCTAGGAGCGGTGCACCTCTTATTTTCATGGTCTTAATCGCGTCTGCCATGTCTGCATGATTTCTTATTTCAAAAAAGACTGTTTCCTCAGGAAGTTTGGTCTGATCTATTGTTGTGACTATTCCCTTATGCCATTCAATGGTTCGTTTCTGCATGGATTATGCTACCTCAGTAAGTCGTTTATGCAGCAACTAGTATAAGATTTGTTATAAAGTGGATAGAGGTATGAGACGCGAAACGTTGAATGCCCTCTTGAAAGATTATGGAGAGAAGTATTCAAGAGTTCTGGGAATAGACCTTTCAGAAGCGAAGGATGAAGAGGTTTTCGAATGGTTTTTGGCGTCAATGTTGTTTGGAGCGCCAATAACCGAATCCTCTGTTCTTAAGACTTACAAATGTTTTCAAAAACATAACGTACTGACGCCGCAGAGAATTATTGAAACAGGATGGGAAGAACTAGTCAGAATCCTAGACGAAGGCAGCTACACGCGCTATGACTTCAAGACTGCCGACAAGCTCTTGGAAGTCTCACGAAGTCTAGTTGAAAAATATGATGGGAGTCTTAATCTTCTGCATGAAAAAACATTGGATGCACAAGACTTGGAAAAGAGGCTAAAAGATTTGGGAAAGGGTGTGGGTAACGTCACGGTCAGCATTTTTCTCAGAGAACTCCGCGATGTTTGGAAGAAGAGCAAGCCAAACCCCACCGACCTAGTGATTCTTGCTGCAAAAAATCTAGGAATAATAAAAGACCAACGCCCAGAAAATGCCTTACAAACGCTTGAAACATTCTGGACCAAAAACAAGGTTGAGGGAAAATCGTTCATCGAGTTTGAAACGGCACTAGTCAGACTAGGCAAGGAACTTCGAAGAAAAACAAGACACCCGTTTCCTGATTATGATATTCTAGCGTTCGGATTGACAGATAAATATCCGAAATGACTTATTCTAGTTGGGGGAAGAATGTTGATTCTAGTAGGCTCTTGCAGAAGAATGCTTGTCGCCCTTCTAGTGGGTTTACTCGGCACGACTGCATGCTTCTCGGTTCTCGGTTCAATGCCTGTGAAAGAAAACATTTCAAAAGATGACCTAAGAACATCAGAAGTCACGAACAACGTAGCCGAAGCTTCTGAAAACTCCTTTTCAATCAAAGACAATTCAACCGATTCTTCCTCAAATACCGAGTCTGGAAACATTATTGTCAGGCTAGAAAACAATGCTAAATCCTGCGACTATGAAAAACTAATGCAGTTTGTCAACGAAAAAGACGGGCAGATAACGAACACTATTTCAGAGAATCACGAAATCATCGCGTTATCAGTCGAAATTCCTCAAGCAGAAATGTCGTCTTTTATGCTTGAAGTAAACTCTGATGGTCTGGCAAGATTTGTGGAACCAAACGTCAAATTCAAAACCCAGCTAACTCCAAACGACCCTTTCTGGACAGCCCAATGGGGACCGCGAAAAATAGAAGCAGATTGGGCTTGGAACACAACTTTAGGCGACCCCTCTGTTCTTGTAACCGTAATCGACACGGGAATAGACTATAACCATCCTGATCTAAAAGCAAACTACGTTCCGTTAGGGTATGACTGGGTAAACAACGACACAGATCCGATGGACGACCAAGGACATGGCACTCACTGTGCCGGCATAATCGCCGCTTCCATAAACAACGGCATAGGCACCGCAGGCATCGCTAGAATCCACCTAATGGCGGAGAAGGCGCTTAACGCGAACGGTTCAGGATACACGAGCGACCTTGCCAACGCCATCATCCATGCTACTGATCAAGGCGCAGACATAATAAGCATGAGTTGGGGAGGATATGGAACAAGCAAAATGCTGCATGAAGCTGTCAAATATGCATACTCAAAAGGTGTGTTGCTGATTGCGGCGGCAGGGAACGAGGCAACATCACTCAAGTTGTATCCAGCAGCATACGAGGAGGTGATTGCGGTCTCCGCCACAGACGAACATGATAACCCAGCCTATTTCAGCAACTACGGAGACTGGGTTGAACTGGCAGCGCCAGGCGTCAACATCCTTTCAACGATTTCCGAAACCCACGACAAAAGGCTTGATTACCCCTATGATAGCCTAAGCGGCACTTCCATGGCATGTCCGCATGTCGCAGGCGTCGCCGCTCTTTTAAAAAGCCAATTTCCAAATGCAACGACAGAATGGCTACGCCTTCGAATGCGATGCACTGCAGATGATTTGGGCGAACCCGGATTTGATGTTCACTATGGTTATGGGAGAATAAACGCTAGAAGAACTCTTGAAGAACCACTAATAGAACATGATTTGCTCATACTGAACTGGGAGACTCCTGCCTACGTAGAGCCAAGCGAAACAGCGGCCATAAACATCACGATTTTCAATTTTGGAAAAACCGAGAGGAACGTGACAGTTCAGCTAATCGAGGATGAAAATGTCGTTGACTTTGCTTCAATTGACTCTCTTGAAAGCGATGCATCAACCACGGTTGTCTGCCATTGGACGCCGACAAATGAACAAGCTTACAACCTCACAGCCTTCATTGCTCCCGTAATTGGAGAAGCTAACATTGCGAACAACGTAAAATCCAAGGAAATAATCGTTTCCAGCAGAATCGTTGCCTTATTCAAGAATTTCGACCCATGGGGCTATCCAACTGACGAAAAAGCCCTTGCCATCTACGGAATTCCTTGCGCCGTGTTCGATTCATCAACCTTCGGCTCTGTAAACCTCAGCAAGTTCCTAAAGGTTGTCATAGCTGCTGATCAAGATCAAAGTTTCTATTTAGCTCTAGATGCCTACCGCTGGTGGTTCAACGACTATGTTTCGAACGGCGGCATACTTGAGATTCATGCGGCAGACGATGGTGCCAACGGTGGATTTGCCCCAGGTTACCTGCCAGGCGGATTGATCTGGAAGCATCGTCCTTCAGACGACGTTAAAATAGTTAACAGCACGCATCCCATCGTGACCACGCCGAATTCAATCACAGAAGAAGAACTTGATGGATGGGGTATTTCATCGCATGGTTACTTTTTCGGCTATCCAGCAAATGCTCAAATCATAGTTATCGACGAACACTACGGCAGGCCTGTACATCTTGTGTTCAGCTACGGTTCTGGACTTGTCATAGCTTCAGGGTTAACGCTTGAATGGGGATACAAGCTTGAACGTAGCCGAATCTTGGAGAACACTCTGCTCTACACCGTTTCTGGATATCCTACAATCGTCCATGACGTAGCCATAATCAACATCACCTTACCTCAAAACTCTGTGTATGCTGGAACCCTCGTCAACATCTCAGTAGTCGCGGCAAACGAAGGAAACACAACCGAAACATTTCGAGTAACTGCCAACCACGATGACATTCCAATAGCAACGCAGACCATTTTCAACCTAACCAAAGGCAAGAAAGCAACAGTCACTTTTACATGGGATACTAAAGGCTCAGAGCAATTCACGCTTCATACCATTTCAGCAAAAGCTAGCTTAATTCTAAATGAAGCAAACGTCAGCAACAACATTTTCGTGGATGGCAACGTGAAAATAAGAAAATTAGGCGACATCAACGATGATGACAAGGTAGACATTCTCGACCTAGTCTTGGTAGCACATGCATACGGTTCAAAGCCTGGAGATGCCAACTGGAATGCCCTAGCCGATCTGACTCCTCAACTGGGGGTTATTGACATCCTTGATATTGTAACACTAGCCTATCATTACGCCTCTTGACTGTAACGTTTACTCTGAAATGTGAAAAATCGAAGTTGACTATTCTGCTAATAACGCGTGGTCTGTTCGTAGGGCGATTTGAGATAGGTAATAACTTCCACTGGACAGTCTCCAGAAGGCTTTAGTTTTCTCTTCCATTCCTCTCCGACTGCTATGAGCGAAAATACTCCTGAAATTTCGGCTTTCGCCTTTCGAACAAGATTAAGTAGAGCGGCTTGGGTTTCACCTGTTTTAACCATGTCATCCACGATGAGGACGCTGTCACGTTTTTTGATTGACTCTTTCGGGATGTACAGAGTCATGGTTACTCCTGAATCTCTGAGCGCGAATGTTTCCTCCAGAAAGGCTTTGACGCCGACTTCTTTATTTTTCTTTGCCACGACTAGGTTTACTCCGAGCGCGTTGGCAACCATCGTGGCCAAGGGTACGCCGTCTACAGCCGCAGACAGTACTTTGGTCACTCGTTTTCCAGCGAAGTTTGCCAGTGCACCGTTGGCGGCTTGCTGGAGAATGTTGAAGTCACCTACGATGTCCGTGTTATCAAAGTAGCCATCTTCATCAAACTTGATTCTGCCGCGAAGCTCAGTTTCTAAGCCTACGAGTTTTGTTAGGACTTTCCAGAGTTGTTTTGCCCGCGCCGTGTTCGGTAGGACATGTCCCTTCGCATACCGGCTTAGAACGGTAACGGGCAGTCCTGTTTTGGAGGCTAGTTCGCGGTATGTGATGTTTCTTTTGTATTTTGCTGTTCTGAGCAGCTCGATCGTCATTAATCGAAGTTTTAGGTCATCTGCGTGTGTGCTCATAACTATTCTCCTTATACACCGATTAGTCAAACGTTGAAGTGCTTACCATTTATTATTGCATTAGTGATTTATAATTTCCGCTTCGCAAACCGAACACAATGGCGGGTCCGCTGGGATTTGAACCCAGGACTTTCGGCTTAGAAGGCCGACGCGCTCTTTGGGTGTTTATCACTGTCCATGCTGCGCCACGGACCCTTTTCAAGCTTCATTTTCATGATGTCGAATATAGTTTTATCTATTAAATCTTCAGAGTTTTCTTTAACACCACAGAAATCTTTTATAGAAAACTATACCTTAAGCTTTTTAAATACATTCTACTCATTACTTAAATGGGGGATGTAGAGTGTCAGATATAGAAATAAGGGGTGTTCCCATTCCCCTAGTGAACTACGTTTATCTGATACGAAACCGCAAGTCACCATATTACGATATAGTCCAATTCCTTTTAAAAGAAATGGAGACGCACCACGAAAGAATTGGAGTGGGCTCGGAAACTGTTTACACTATTAATCCCAGAATCCTACAGGAAGAAATTGAAAAAGTAGTTGATGATGATAGGCTGACAACGGTTAATGTTTGCCGTACGATTCTCGCAATGTTGTACGGAAGCCAGCTTGCTGAAGAGAAAGATTTCTACGTCACGACGACGAGCAGTGGACGAAGAAACTACCACATCAAGGTTAACGAGCGAACCTTAACCTCGATGAATAGACTGTTGTGATTTGCTTATTCTATGTAGATCGCAGGCTTGAGCGGTGCAGACAACACGGCTCTATTCCTCGGATCATAGCGTTTTCTATCTTCCTCTTCGTAGATCATGATTTGCGCGTTAAACCTGTCTGCTAAGAATTCCTTTGCGTTTTCAAGAGCCTCTTTTTCATTTATCTCCGTTGTTTTCAGCACGTTTTCTCTTTGTGTTTCAGGCATCCTGTTGGTTTCTTTAATCATTTTGGAAGCGAATTTAGCTATTTCTTTTGGGTTTTTCTTCAGAGCGTCTTCTTTGGCTAACTCTTTCATGACTTCGTTCATCTTTACTTCTCCATGCTTCGATGCTTCCAACATTTTGTAGTAGACCTTCCATTTCCAAGCGGAAGCAGTGTAGTAGCAGATTTTTTGTGGAGTGACTTTTGTGGCTTTCAAGACGTTCAACGTGTCCTCGATGACAGCTTTGATCAGGTTTTCTTTTTCTTCTGCCAGAACATCTATGTAATCTTCATTCGTCTTCGGCCAGTCTGCGAGCGATATGAAACCTTTCTCTTTCATCTCGCTCCATAGTTCTTCGCACAGGTGCGGCGCGAAGGGCGCGAGCAGTTTTAGCCATGTTTTCAACGCGTTTTTCAGGGTTTTTGTTTCAGTTTTTCCTCTTCTTCGAATGTACCAGCGGAAGTCGTTCCAAGTTTCGAACAGTGCTATTTCTAGGGCTGTTCGAGTTTTCATTTCTTCGAGGTTTTCAGTCACTTCAGCCGTGCGGTGTTGCAGCATGCTCATTAACCATTTTTCCAAGTGTCCGTTTTCATCGGTTTTCGCGTTTTCTAAGATGCCCTTCGCGAAGTTGTAGAAGGCTTCAAGCTTGTTTTGCATGTCTTTGGCGTTGTCGCTTCTCCAGTCTGGGTCGTCCATGCCTTCAGCTGCAAGCAATAATGCACATCTTGTGGCGTCGGCGCCGTATTGTTCTACGGCTTTTTTCATGGTGACGAAGTTTCCTTTTGATTTGTGCATTTGCTTGCCTTCGATCATCAGCATGCCGTTGACGCCTATTGCTTTAGGCCATTGTTCTGGTGGGAACAGTGCGACGTGATGGAATATGAAGAATGTTAAGTGGTTTGGAACGAGTTCTTTTGCGGAGACTCTCAAATCAACTGGGTACCAGTACTGGAATTCATTGTGCATTTCTGTTAATATTTTAGCGTTTATTCCTGATTCTTCTGCGATTTTTTTGATGTCGCCTTTTTCGTAGAAGATGTAGTTGAAAACGTTTTCTGTCAGTGCTTCAGGTTTTATGCTGTATTGTTTAATGTGTTTGTTCAGCGTG
Source organism: Bathyarchaeia archaeon (assembly GCA_035542975.1). GTDB lineage: Archaea > Thermoproteota > Bathyarchaeia > Bathyarchaeales > Bathycorpusculaceae > DATKKK01. The sequence goes on from DATKKK010000026.1 coordinate 18,700, forward strand.
TAGAACGCCATGTATATGGTGGAGTCGCTCAGGGTTTCTATTATCCAGCCTTTGCCCCAAGGCAAGGGTGTTCCGAAGCCTGTGGTTCGGGCGCAAGCCCATTCTTTCAGCCAGTCAATCACAGTCAGGAACCATTGGGTTGCGGTGTCTGGGTAGATTCGCATCTTGTTTAGTGCTTGTCGGGTTTTTGCTTTCCATTCCAAGTCTGAATAATTCAGGAACCATTGATCTTGCAAGACTTTGACGATGCACGGCGTCATGCACCTGCAAACGACCTGTTGCGGCAGGTCGTACATTGAGTCCGCTATTCCGCGGGTTTTGAAGTCTCTTATCAATGTATCTTTTACGTCTCTAACTGATTTGCCTGAGTATTCTCGGCAAGTTTCTTTCAGAACGCCGCTGTGGAATTCTTTCTTGTATAGCTGGTTTGTGGCTTCGTCAGCCTTCGGGTCTTTCTGGTCTTTGATGTTTAGTTGTTTTGTGATTTCGATGGCTGGGTATTCGCCGTAGCCTTCGACTTTGATTAGAGAGATGGGTTTGATGTTCTTGACGGTTTCTGGGTCTATGTTGAATTCTTTGAGAGTTTCGGGTTTTTCTTGTAAGTCTTTTAGTGCTAGCCAGTCGTATGGTGCGTGTGCGGGTACGCTGTAGACGACGCCTGTGGCTTGGTTGGGGTCGACGAACCAGCCTGGCAGTATTAGGAGTTTGCCTTTTGTGGCTGGGTTTTCGAACGTTTTTCCTATGAGTGCTTTGCCTTTTATTGTGCGGGTGGTTTTGACGGTTTTTCCTTGTTCTTTTAGTTTTTCGGCTGCTTGTTGGCTTATTATCCATTTTTCGTTGTTTACTTGTGCTTCTACGTAGGTGGCGTCTGGGTTTAGCCACATGTTTGTGGCGCCGTAGATTGTTTCTGGGCGGAAGGTGGCTGCGGGCAGGATGGTTTCTTTGTCGAGTTTGAATTTGATTAGGGTGTATTCTTCTGGGGTGACTCCTTCGCCTATCTGCCTGTCGTGGTCTCCTGTTGGGCTTTGGTCTTTGGGGCACCAGACGACTGGGTGTGTGCCTTTTGAGACGTAGCCCATTTTTCTTAGGTTGTTGTATTGCCATTCTACAAATTTCTGATATGTTGGCGTGATGGTGTTGAAGTCTCTTCGCCAGTCTACTGAGAAGCCTATTTTTTGGGCTGCGGTGCGGCTTTCTTTGGTGTAGTAGGTTGCCATGTAGATTGGGTCGGTGAATTTTTGGAGGTCTTGTTCGGTGACGCCGTCTACTTCTCGTAGGGCTTTGATGAATTCTTGGTCGCCTTTTGCGATTCGGTTGCTTGCGCCTAGGAGTGGTTGTCCAGTCCAGTGCCATGCCCACGGGAAGAGCACGTTGTAGCCTTGCATTCGTTTAAAGCGTGCATAGGCGTCTGTTCTTGAGGCGGTGAAGGCGTGTCCGATGTGGAGTGGTCCGTTCATGTAGGCGTAGGGGAAGGTTATGAAGAATTTGGGTTTGTTCGGATTTGCGTCTGCTTCGAAGATTTTGGCGTCTTCCCAGTTTTTCTGCCATTTTTCTTCGGTTTTTTTCAAAAATTCCATAAAGGTTTTTTGATTGGGTTGAGGGGTATTAAAGGTTTTGTTTTCACGAACAGAGAACGTTATCCCTCATGTTTGACACCACTAAGAAATATATACGGACTTGCATTAATCTTTTACTGCATTTCAATATGATTGGTAATTCGGAGAAATGCTAGACGAAACTATCTCGGGGATACCCTGCCACTTTATAGATTGACCTAGCTTTCTTGCTATGAAGTTCTGCATCTGTAGCCAGAGAGCAACGTCTTCACGGTTCATCACAAATCTACATTTTTTGCGCACATTAAGCATTTAAACAAGAAGCTGTTTTCCTTCTTCTAAAGGTCAGTTTGATTATGTCTGAAACCATAAGACAACTCGAAATCATTTCGAGAGCAGAGTTTCTTTTACCCAATCTAGGCTCGCTCATAATGGGGCTCGCATGGGGCGCCAGTTCATCTCTAACTCTCACGGATATAATTATTTCAGTAGTGTTCTCGTTTACCATAATCAATTTAAGCTCAGCCATCGGAGCACAAGCAAACACACTTTCCGATCACGAACTAGACTTGAAGGATGACCGTAAAAAGAATCTAGTTCAGGCATTAGAAAGCTTTGGACATGTTCGACTTAAACGAGTGTTGGTTGTCGAGTTTGCGGCGGCTTTGGCTCTGGCCGTAGTGTTTGCGTGGACGGAGGCAAAGCCCGTTTTGCTGTTCTTGTGGGCTGTTGGAATTTCTCTAGGCTACTTTTATTCCGCACCACCATTAAGGATAAAATCTAGGTCTTGGCAGGCTCCAGTGACGCTGATTCTCGTGCTTGCTGTTTTTCCAATCTTTTTCGCGTACCTAACCTTCACATCTGATGTTAATCCTCTCTTCCTGCTTGCTCTCGCTGGTTTAGCCTTGACTATTTATGGAGTGATCATTCCAACCGAAATAAGAGACTATTTCGGAGACAAAGCAATGGGCGTCGAAACAATGACAGTGCGTTTAGGTCTTGCCAAAGCTTCACTCCTAAGCATGGTCCTTCTGATCCTCGGAGGCACATTAATGGGAACTGCCTTTCTTGTCACGTTCGCTTATGGACAGTACCCTCTATTGATGCTGTTAGTGCTTGCCATAGTCGCAGCAAACTCTATCGTTCTTCGACAATTCAGAAAACTCTACAGGTTATCCAAAGAACACGAGAAATCAAGTAACCAGAATGCTATCGCCGAAGAAATCACGACGTTATCTGCGAACAACCCGAAATGGATAATGCTAGTCACACAAACCTACAGTCTCATATCGATCATGATGTTGGTAACCAAGTTCCTTAGTTGAAGAAAAAACGCAATGTCTATCATTGGTTCTCAGCACAGATGTATTTCTTGTTCTGCAGCTCCAACGGGCATCCTCCGCCACAGATTTGCAGCTGCTCACAACCCTTACACTTCGATTCCACGTACTCTCTCTTCCTTATCCTCACCGCGAGCGGATGATTCCAAACCTCACCCCAACCCACCTTCAAAACATTACCAAGACCCTCAAAATAACTCTGACAAGGATAAACCTCACCATCAGGCCCAACACACATGTTAATCAACGCAGCCGTACACGACTTTACCCCCAAACCCAGCTTAACAGGATCCAAACGACAACACTGCGTCGGCGTATACCACAAAAACTTCAAACCAAGCAATTCACACGATAACAACTTCTAGACAATTTATAAAAGCGTGTACGAAATAACAATGTTGTGATCGAAAATGAACCGAAAACTCGTCCTGATTCTCTCATTTTTCATAGTAACTATTATGACTTTTCAAGTAATGATTTCACACTCACTCAACCAGCAGCAAGATTTGAGAAAAATCGGTAATCAAGCTGTCAAAGTTTCTACGACCACAGTTGAGGTTAACCCGACTAGTGTGCATACTAGAGTGGGTTCAAGTTTTGAGGTCAAGTTGCAAATAGAAAACGTGTCAAACCTGTACGGGTTTGATGTTAACTTGACTTGGAACCCAGACTTGCTAAGCCTTGAAACCATTAACACGAGTATCGGTGTAGAGACCTACCCGGATGGGGTACTTCACGAAGGTGTTATCAACATAACCGACACAAGCTCTTCGAATTACCACCTAGCAGCAGCTTCTCTATATCCAGCCCCTTCATTCAACGGCTCCGGAACTATTGCTGAATTGGGTTTCTCAGCTCTAGAAGTCGGCGTCAGCAATCTCCTGCTCGATTCTATGCTAGCCAACTTCAACGGAAGTGGGTTTTCACAACCTATCCCGCATTTGAAAATCAACTCCACAGTAAACATCCAACCACGTTACACACCAGTCCACAACATCAACACAGGTTTGAATTACACCTCGATTCAAGCGGCAATAGATGCTCCTGCAACCCTGAACGGACACACAATCCTCGTTGATGCTGGAACCTACTACGAGCACGTTGACATGTCAAAATCGCTCGTTCTCCTCGGAAAAGACAGAAGCAACACTATCATCGATGGAAATGGAACGGGAACTGCCGTGAAATTGTCTGCCAACAGCATTACTGTTGCTAATTTTACTATAAGAAACGCTGGTCACGGTTCATCTTGGCTGGACAGCTGCGTTTTCGGAAACTACAGCAGCAAAGTCCTGATAGAAAACAACACGATAATGGACGCTAGCAACGGCGTCATATTCTACGGGTTTTCAAAC
>DATKKK010000027.1:0-10775 GCA_035542975.1 Bathyarchaeia archaeon
TTCATGAATGGATGGCGAGGCAATGGTTGATAAAGTTGGAGCCGTCCTTGTTGTTGGCGGCGGAATCGCCGGAATACAAGCATCATTAGACTTGGCAGATTCAGGTTTCAAAGTTTACCTTATGGATGAGTCAACGAGCATAGGCGGAACGATGGCACAGTTGGACAAGACTTTTCCTACAAACGACTGTTCAATGTGCATCTTGGCACCTAAACTCGTCACTGCAGGCAGGCATCCGAACATTCAGTTGATAACTAATTCAGAGCTAAAAGAAGTCAAAGGTGAAGCTGGAAACTTTCAAGTAACAGTTCTGAAACGACCACGCTTCATAAGCATGGAAAAATGCACCGGATGCGGAATCTGTGCACAAAAATGTCCCGTGGAAGTTCCAAACGAATTCGACATAAACCTAGGTCTCAGAAAAGCAACCTATGTTCCCTTCCCGCAAGCCGTGCCGCTGAAATATGCTATCGACGAAGAGAACTGCATCAAATGTAGGATATGCGAAAAAGTCTGTCCAGCCAAAGCCGTTGACTTCAACCAGAAACCCGAAACCGTCAACCTCAACATTGGAGCCATTATACTAACGCCTGGCTTCGAAGAGTTTGATGCACGGTTGAAAAGCGAGTACGGTTATGGACGTTACCGTAACGTAGTTTCAAGCATAGAGTTTGAACGCATACTCAACGCGTCCGGTCCTTACGGCGGTAAAGTCCTGCGTCCTTTGGACGGCAAGATTCCGAAGAAAATCGCCTTCATCCAATGCGTGGGCTCCCGCGATGCTCAATTAGGAAACAAGTATTGTTCCGCAGCATGCTGCATGTACAGCATAAAAGAAGCCGTTATCGCCAAAGAGCACAGTCCAAACTTGGACTGCACACTTTTCTTCATGGACATGCGGGCGTATGGTAAAGAGTTTGACTCTTACTATGAACGTGCCCAAGGAGAACACAACGTAAAATTCATGAGGTCAAGAGTGGCAAACGTGGCAGAAGACCCGTTAACGGGCAACCTTACCGTGCAATACGTGGAGGATGAAAACCCGAAAAGTCAAGAGTTCGACATGGTCGTCTTAGCCGTCGGCATGTGTCCTCCAAAAAACGTAGACAAGCTTGCCAAAACCTTGGGCATAAAACTTAACAAGTACAAGTTCTGCGAAACCGATATGTGCTCACCCGTTGAAACGTCGAAGCCAGGCGTATTCGTGTGTGGAGCGTTTTCTGCTCCTAAAGACATTCCTGAAAGCGTCGCACAGGCAAGCGGTGCAGCAGCCAAAGTCATGAGCCTTATTGCATCTGAAAGAGGCAAAGAAGTTGTTGAAAAGACGTATCCACCTGAACGCGACATCGGCAACGAAGAGCCTCGCATAGGCGTTTTCGTCTGTCACTGCGGAACCAACATAGGCGGCGTGGTCAAAGTGTCCGAGGTCGTCGAATACGCCAAGAAATTGCCAAACGTGGTTTACGCCGAAGAAAACCTTTACACTTGCTCACAAGACACGCAGGAAAACATCAAAGAAAAAATAAAAGCACACAAGCTTAACCGCGTCGTCGTAGCCTCATGCACTCCGCGCACGCATGAGTCACTGTTCAAGGAAACAGTTCAAGAAGGCTTGCTAAACCCCTACCTGATTCACATGGCAAACATTCGAGACCAGTGTAGTTGGGTGCATATGCACGAGCCTAAGGAAGCAACAGAAAAATCTAAAGATTTGGTGAGGGCAGCCATAGCCAAGGCTCGATTACTGCAACCGTTGAAGAAGCCTAAATGCGACGTTATCCCCGTGGGTTTGGTGATCGGCGGCGGCTTGTCAGGAATGACTGCTGCTCTAGAGCTTGCGAAGCAAGGTTTTGAGGTTCACTTAGTTGAGAAAGAAAAAGAGCTTGGTGGACATTTACGCAGCATTCACTACTTCCTAGAAAAAGACAGCCCACAAGAACTGTTAGCATCCACTGTAAAGAACGTGTGCGAAAACAAGAACATTCACGTTCACCTTGACACTCAAATCACAAACATCGAAGGATACGTTGGAAACTTTAAAACCACCATATGCTCCAACGGAAAAGAAAAACAGGTTGAACATGGCATCGTCATAGTAGCGACTGGAGCCGCAGAATACAAGCCCACAGAATATCTCTATGGGTCTAACCCCAACGTTCTGACGCAACACCAACTGGAAGAACTCCTAGCCAAAGGACAATTCAAGGCTGAAAGTGTGGTCATGATTCAATGCGTCGGCGCAAGAAACGAAGAAAGACCGAACTGTTCCAGAATATGCTGCGCTCAAGCGATAAAGAACGCCCTGAAAATCAAGGAACTGTCTCCTAAAACCGAGGTTTACGTTTTATACAAGGATATCAGGACCTACGGGTTCAAAGAAGATTATTACCGTGATGCTTCCGAAAAAGGCGTAATATTCATACGCTATGATGATGAACACAAGCCAAAAGTCACCAAAGAAAAAGAGAAACTGAAGGTCACGGCGTGGGAGCCCGTTCTCCAAACTTGGATAACCCTGAAACCAGACCTGCTGGCGTTGAGCGCAGCCACGATACCAAACGAGGACAATGAACGGTTAGCAAAACTGCTCAAAGTACCCTTGACCAAGGATGGCTTCTTCCTAGAGGCCCATGTGAAGCTTCGACCCGTAGATTTTGCAACTGACGGCGTTTTCCTCTGTGGGTTAGCGCATTGGCCGAAACCCGTTGAAGAAAGCATTGCGCAGGCGTGTGGAGCTGCGGCTAGGGCTGCGGTCGTGCTTTCTAAGAAGACTTTGGAAGTTGAGGGAGCAGTAGCGAACGTTGATGAGAATTTATGTGTTAGTTGTGGGCTTTGCATAAGCCTCTGTCCGTACAGAGCGATATCGAAGGATGAGCAGGGAATTGCTCGCGTGAATGATGTCCTGTGTAAAGGGTGCGGTTTGTGTGCGGCAAGCTGTCCTGAGAAGGCTATTGACATGAAACATTTCAGCGAGGCTCAGGTGTTAGCTGAAGCAATCGCGGCGTTAGGAGGAAGCTAAATAATGGGCAAGTTTGAACCAAAAATAATCGGTTTTCTATGCAACTGGTGCAGCTACGCAGGCGCAGACTTGGCTGGTGTAAGTCGTTTTCAATATCCACCCAACTTGCGAGTGGTTCGGGTAATGTGTAGCGGCAGAATAGACCCAACTATACCGTTGGAAGTTTTCATGAGAGGCGCCGACGGCATCATGATCCTCGGTTGTCACCCTGCAGATTGTCACTATGTTGAGGGAAACCTGCACGAGGAAAGAAAGGTCAAAATGCTGAAGAAGCTGTTGTCTCTAACTGGTTTAGAATCGGAACGTCTCAGGCTGGACTGGGTTTCAGCGGCAGAAGGGCAGAGATTTGCTCAAATAATAACTGAATTCACAGAAGACATAAAGAAGCTTGGACCTTCGCCCTTGTCTGGTGAAAAGCCGAATCAGAAGATTCTTGGAAACCTTGAAGTGGCAAAGAATGCGGCTTCAGATTTTAGGTTGAGAGTGCTGGTTGGAAGAGAAAGAGAGTTAACGGAAAAGGGCAATGTTTACGAAGAAAAAATTCCTCAAGAAGACTTTGATTCTCTGCTCAACGAAGTTGTTGAGGACGAGTTTATTCGACAAAAAATCCACCTGTTAACGCGAGTCGAGCCGCTCTCAATCAAAGACTTGGCAGAAGCCGTTGAAATAAAACCGTCAGCTGTGCTTCAGCAAATCGTGAACATGCGAAGAAGGAACATGATAACGGTGGACTGCATCAAAGGAACCACGCCGCTCTACAGAGCGTTGGAGGTTGCATGAGAATGGCAGGCAAAAAGGTTGGAGCAATTCTCGTAGTCGGCGGAGGAGTCGCTGGCATACAGGCATCGCTGGATTTGGCGGATTCTGGTTTCAAAGTTTACCTAGTTGATCAAGGTGCAAGCATAGGCGGAGTGATGGCGCAGCTTGACAAGACCTTCCCAACGAACGACTGTTCAATGTGTATTCTGTCACCCAAGCTTGTGGCGACTGGTAGGCACCCGAACATTACGATTTTGACTTGTGCGGACATATTGGGCTTGAGCGGCGAAGCTGGAAACTTCGAAGTCAAACTTCGAAAGAAGAGCCGTTACATAAACGAAGACAAATGCAACGGCTGCGGCCTCTGCGCACAAAAATGTCCGATCGAAGCTGTAGACACGTTCAATGAAGGACTAGGCAAGAGAAGCGCAATCTACGTAGAATACCCACAAGCAGTCCCACTGAAGTACAAGATAGACCGCGAAAAATGCATCGGCTGCGGAACATGCTTCGAAATATGCAAGGCAGGCGCAATTCAATACGACCAAAAAGACAGCGAAACCACACTAAAAGTAGGCTCAATAATACTTGCACCCGGGTTCGAACCCTTTGACGCGAGACTGAAGAGCGAATACGGCTATGGACGATTCCCTAACGTCGTGACAAGCACCGAGTTCGAACGAATTCTAAGCGCTTCAGGACCCTACGGTGGGCTAGTCTTGCGAGCCTCGGACGGCGAGATTCCGAAGAGAATCGCCTTCATCCAATGTGTCGGTTCGAGAGATTTTCAGCTTGGCAACAACTACTGTTCCGCCGCATGCTGCATGTACGGCATAAAAGAAGCGGTCATAGCCAAAGAGCACACACCTTCGAAGCTTGATTGCAAAATCTTTTTCATGGACATGCGTTCTTATGGTAAAGAGTTTGATTCTTACTATGAACGTGCCCAAGGAGAATGGGGCGTACAATTCGTCAGATCAAGAGTAGCTGGCGTTACTGAAGACCCAAAGACTAACAATTTAATCGTTCACTACGTTGAGGATGAAAACCCGAAAACTGAAGAATTCGACATGGTAGTCCTGTCGATCGGAATGCAACCACCTAAGAACGTTGAGCAACTGGCTAAAAACTTGGGCATAAAGCTTAACAAGTACAAATTCTGCGAAACAGACACTTTTTCGCCGGTAGAAACGTCTAAACCAGGCGTATTCGTGTGTGGAGCGTTTTCTGCTCCTAAAGACATTCCTGAAAGCGTCGCACAAGCAAGCGGTGCAGCAGCCAAAGCCATGAGCATAGTTGCGTCTGAAAGAGGAACACAGGTTACAGCGAAACAGTACCCGCCTGAACGTGACGTGAGCAAGGAAGAGCCTCGTATAGGCGTTTTCGTCTGCCACTGCGGCATCAACATCGGCGGAGTAGTGAACGTTCCCGAAGTAGTGGAGTACGCTAAAACTCTGCCTAACGTGGCTTATGCAGAAGCAAACGTTTATACGTGTTCGCAGGACACGCAAAAGCTCATAAGAGAAAAAATAAAACAAAACAACCTAAACCGCGTCATCGTGGCTTCATGCACTCCGCGCACGCATGAGCCGCTGTTCAAGGAAACTGTTCAAGAAGCTGGACTGAACCCGTACCTGTTCGAGATGACAAATATTCGAGACCAATGCAGTTGGGTTCACATGCACGAGCCTAAAGAGGCTACGAAAAAAGCCAAAGACCTTGTACGATCCATAGTTGCCAAAGCCAAGCTTCTGAAACCCTTGGAAAAACCCTTGATAAGCGTCACACCCGTTGGCTTGGTGATCGGCGGCGGAGTTTCAGGTATGACCGCTGCTTTAGAGGTTGCGAAGCAAGGTTTTGAGGTTCATCTCGTTGAGAAAGAGAAGGAACTAGGCGGGCATCTACGCAATATTCATTACTTACTCGGAGAAAAAAGCAATCCAAAAGAGAAGCTGGATGCTCTAGTAAAGGCGGTTCGGGAAAACGAGAAGATACACGTTTACACGTGTGCAGAAGTCGTTGACATCTACGGCTTTGTCGGCAACTTCAAATCAAGAATAAAACAGCAAGACGGCAAAGAAAAAGAGATTGAACACGGCACGGTTATAGTTGCCACAGGAGCCGTTGAGTACAAGCCTACGGAATATCTTTACGGCAAAGACCCCAAAGTCATTACACAGCACGAGTTAGAAGAGAAAATCTCAAAAGGCGAATTCAAAGCCAAGAATGTAGTTATGATTCAATGCGTCGGCGCACGCAACGAGGAAAGACCGAACTGTTCAAGAATATGCTGCGGACAAGCCATAAAGAACGCTTTAAAAATCAAAGAGATAAGCCCAGAAACCGAAGTGTACGTCCTGTACAAAGACATGAGAGCTTACGGTTTCAAGGAAGATTATTACCGTGAAGCTGCGATGAAAGGCGTTCTCTTCATCAACTATGAAGATGAAAGAAAACCACGAGTAACGAATTGTGACAGCAAACTCAAAGTAGACTTCTGGGAGCCAGTGATAAAACAGGAAATTGAGATTGAACCAGACCTGTTAGTCTTGAGTGCTGCCACGATTCCTAACCCCAACAACAAGCATGTGGCAGAACTGCTGAAGGTTCCCTTGACTAAAGAGGGTTCCTTCTTGGAAGCACACATGAAGCTTAGACCTGTAGATTTTGCGACTGAAGGCGTTTTCCTCTGCGGCATGGCGCATTCACCGAAGTACATTGACGAGAGCATAGCGCAGGCATGTGCGGCTGCGACACGGGCGACAACCATACTCTCGAAAGACAAACTTGAGATGGAAGGAATCGTCGCAAACGTATCTGAAGATTTATGTAGTGGTTGCAGAATCTGTGAATATCTATGCCCGTACGGTGCAGTTGAAATGAAAGATAAAGACGGCAAAACTGTTGCACACGTTATTGAAGCCTTATGCAAAGGCTGCGGTGCCTGCGGCACGGCATGTCCAACTAAAGCCATCTGCATGGGTCATTTCACCACTGAAGAGATATTGGCTCAACTTAAAGCCGCGTTGGTGGAGGTAAGAGCATGAGCGAAAAGAACGAGTTTGAACCCAAAATCATCGGTTTTCTCTGCAACTGGTGCAGCTACGCAGGCGCAGACCTAGCGGGCGTGAGCCGAATCCAATATCCTCCAAACATCCGAATCATACGAGTAATGTGCAGCGGCAGAATAGACCCAGCGTTCATTCTTGAAGCTTTCAAAGACGGAGCCGACGGCGTCCTCGTGGCCGGTTGCCACTTGCCCTCGGACTGCCACTACATAAGCGGAAACTTCAAGGCATTAAGGCGTGTAACGCTCATGAAAAAAGTCTTGAAAGAGTTCGGAGTCGAACCTGAACGTTTACGGCTTGAATGGGTTTCAGCAAGCGAAGGAGACCGTTTCGCCGCCATAGTGCGAGACATGGTTGCCGAAATCAAAAAGCTCGGACCCAACCCGATCAAGATTCAGGAGGTTGTAGCTCAATGACTGAAACAGCGCAGAAGACAATAAAAGCCTCAGAAATGGATCCGAAGTTCAAGTATGAAATCTCAAAAATGCACGGTGGAGAAAAACTGATGCGCTGTTTCCAGTGTGGAACATGCACTTCAGACTGCCCGATCGCAAGATTCAGTGACACTTACAGACCGAGACAGATTATCCGCATGACCCAGCTTGGGTTGAAAAGCAAAGTTTTAGACAGCGAAACCCTATGGTTGTGCGCGTCATGTTTCACCTGCACTGACCGGTGTCCACAAGACGTTGAAGTTGCCAGCGTCATCCGCGTGTTAAGAAACTTGGCAGCCGAACAAGGACACATACCGCAAGTGTTCAAGGAAGAATGCTCAAGCATACTCGAATCAGGATACGCTTACAGAATTCCAGAACTAAGACTGAAGAAAAGAGAAAGCCTAGGATTGCCACCGCTGCCTAAGGGCAACCCTGAAAGCTTGAACAAGACGCTTCGAGGCATTGGCCTTCTGAAGCACATGGAGAAAAAGGGTGACTAGGATGACAGGACCGAAATACCTAATGTTCCTTGGATGCGCCATACCTTATCGTGTGGCAGCCTTCGAAATCTCAGCCAGAAAGGTTCTGGGTAAGCTAGGTGTGGAACTCGTTGAAATGCCCGAATTCAACTGCTGCGGACTGCCTTTAGACCCTGTCAGCCACGAAATGATGCTTATCCTAGCAGCGCGAAACCTAGCCCTTGCAGAACAGAAAGGCTTAAACATAATCACTTTATGCCCAGGTTGCGCTGGAACGTTGAAGAAAGTTAATAAGATGCTGAAGGAAGACAAGGCTTTACGTGAAGAGATTAACAGTCACTTGAAAGAGGCAGGTTTAGAGTTTAAGGGCACAGTAGACGCAAAACACTTCATGCAAGTACTAATCGAAGATGTTGGGCTAGAAAAAATCAAAGACTCTGTTGTCAAACCGCTCACTATAGTGAAGGTGGCTGAGCACAACGGCTGCCACATCCTAAGACCGAAAGAATTCATCGGGTTTGACGACCCTGAAGACCCAAAAACGCTAAAGACTCTCGTTGAAGCGACTGGCGCAACCTGTTTGGATTACATGGATGAAACGGAATGTTGCGGGGCGCCGAGCGTTGGCGTAAACGACAAGATCGCCTTGCAGCTTGCAAGAGACAAGCTTAACCATATCAAGGCGGTTGAGGCGCAGGGTTTGATAACGATTTGTCCGTTCTGCCACATAATGTACGACACGAACGAGTTGCGCATAGAGAAAATGTTCAACGAAGCATACGGAATTCCCATACTGCATTACCCTCAGCTGTTAGGTTTAGCTATGGGGATTCCTGCTGAAGAGCTTGGGTTAAGCGAGCTTAGGGTTGATACTTCCAAGCTGCTTAAGCAAGTTGCGGAGTGTGCGAAGTAGGATGAGTAAGAATAAGTTGAAAATAGCGTTCTATTGGGCCGCAAGCTGTGGCGGCTGCGAAATCGCAGTGCTAGACATAAACGAGAAAATACTCGACGTGATTCAAATTGCTGACATCGTATTTTGGCCTGTAGCCATGGATGTTAAGTATAAAGATGTTGAGAACATGCCTGATAAGTACATAGACATCTGTTTCTTCAACGGTTCTGTGCGGAGTGAAGAACAAGAGCACATGGCTAAGCTTCTGAGACAAAAATCTAAAGTGCTCGTGGCTTTCGGCTCTTGCGCTCACGAAGGATGCATACCTGGCTTGGCGAACCTGCATGACCGCAAAGAAATCTTTGACAAAGTCTATCTGCAGAGCAAGTCAGTAGCAAACCCGAAAGGCACTGTTCCTCTGACCAAGTCTGAAGTAAAGGAGGGTGCGTTGAAGCTTCCAGAATTCTACGACACGGTTAAGACTTTGGATCAGACGGTTGACGTGGATTATTATTTGCCTGGCTGTCCTCCTCCGGTCAAGCTGATTGCGAATGCGGTTGAGGCTATTGCGAAGAATGAGCTTCCGCCGAAGGGTTCGGTGCTTGCGCCGTTGAAGTCTGTTTGTGATGAGTGTCCTAGGAAGAAGGAGAATAAGCGGATTTCGAAGATTTATCGTGTTCATGAGAAGGTTCCTGAGCCTGAACGATGCTTGCTTGAGCAGGGGATTATTTGTATGGGTCCTGCGACGCGTAGTGGGTGTGGTGCGCAGTGTTTGACGGTTGACATGCCTTGTACGGGTTGTGGTGGTCCTTGTCCGAATTCGCCTGAGCAGGGTGCGGCGATGATTAGTGCTTTGGCTTCGATTCTGGGTTTGGAGGAGGAGAAGGATAAGTATACTGATGAGGATGTTGAGAAGTTGATGGGTCAGATTAAGGATCCTGTGGGAACGTTTTATATGTATTCTTTGCCGTCTTCGTTTCTTAGGAGGAAGGTGATTAGGGAATGAAGGAGATTTTGATTGATCCGATTACTAGGCTTGAGGGTCATGGTAATATTTCGATTTTCTTGAATGATGCGGGTGAGGTGGAGAATGCGTATTTGAAGATTCCTGAGCTTAGGGGTTTTGAGAAGTTCTGTGTTGGTAGGCGAGCGGAGCTTATGCCGCTTTTGACGACAAGGATTTGTGGGGTTTGTCCTGTTGCGCATCATTTTGCTGCGACTAAAGCTTTGGATGCGGCGTTTGATGTTGAGCCTCCGTCGGTGGCTAAGAAGCTTAGGGAGTTGATGTATTCTGCGTATTACATCTACGATCATACTTTGCACTTTTACTATTTGGGTGGGCCTGATTTTGTTGTTGGTCCTGATGCTCCACCTGAGAAGAGGAATGTTATTGGTGTGATTGAGAAGGCGGGTTTGGAGGTTGGTAAGGAAGTCATAAAGCATAGGGCTTATGGGCAGAAGATGACTGAGATTATTGGTGGTAAGGCTACGCATCCTGTGTGTGGTTTGCCTGGTGGGATTTCTAAGGCTTTGAGTGAGGAGAATAGGGTTGAGATTGAGAGGATGGCTGAGTCTTGTGTTGGGTTTGCGCAGTTTACTTTGAAGCTGTTTCATGACATTGTGTTGGGCAATAGCAAGTATGTTGATTTGATTTTGAGTCCGAGTTACACGCATAAGACGTATTACATGGGTTTGGTTGATGAGCATAACAAGGTTAACTTTTATGATGGTAAGGTTCGTGTGGTGGATCCGAGTGGCAAGGAGTTTTTGAAGTTTGTGCCTGAGGATTATTTGGAGCATGTGGCTGAGCATGTGGAGAGTTGGAGTTATTCGAAGATGCCGTTTTTGAAGGAGGTGGGTTGGAAGGGTTTGGTTGATGGTGCGGATAGTGGGTTGTATCGTGTTGGTCCGTTGGCGAGGCTTAATGCTTGTGATGGTTTGACGACGCCTTTGGCGCAGGCTGAGTATGAGGAGATGTATAAGACGTTGGGTGGGAAGCCTGTGCATAGTACGTTGGCGTTTCATTGGGCTAGGCTTGTTGAGTTGCAGTATGCTACTGAGAGGGCTTTGGAGTTGGCGAGGGATCCTGAGATTACGGGTAAGGATGTTCGTAATGATAAG
>DATKKK010000028.1:0-2579 GCA_035542975.1 Bathyarchaeia archaeon
GAAGAGCCACATTTGATATCCGACTGCACCGTCTGTTATGCCTGGCACGTAGACGGGTATGTCGTTTTTGGCTGCCCAGTAGAGGATTGAGCTGTCGTTGCATACGCGTTTTCCTATTTCTCGGCAGAGTTGACTGCTTGAGACTTCTTTGACCCCTTCTTTCCATAAGCTGTCAAACAATGTTTGCATTTTCTTCTCGATTATTATGCCGTAGCTGTCGTTTGGAACCAAAACATTCCCTAAACGATTCACGCCTTCTTCACGGAGCTCTGCGTCGTTCATTACGAATGAGCCCTTGTAATACTTCTTCCAGCATCGTGCAATGTCATGATCAAGCGTGCCGCAAGTCGTGACTATTATATCAACAAGTCTTCGTTTAACGAGTTCTTTTAAGGCACCTCTGGTTCCTGTTGCTACCAGATTTCCTGTGAAGGAAAGAAATTTCACGCATTCTTTTTCTTTGTTCATGCGTTCCAAAATGTTCACGCCTACTGCTAGTTTTCCAGCCGTGAAGCCCCATGCTTTTTCCATCTGCATAACAAGTTCATTCATGGATATGTTTTTAGCGAAAGTATAGTCTTCAATAGCAGTTTTTAGTTTCAAATCGTTATCCTCCGTTAAGCAGAGACACATTGATAATGTGAGTAATAAATAGATGTCGTAAGTTGGTGCTTTGATCGTGTTTTTCTTTATGACAGTTTTTTACTGTTTTTCTTTTTCGTGTACTCGGAACAGAATTATGATGAGCATTGGAAGGGTCAGTCCAATCGTTATGTAGAACGGGAGTTGTGGAGTTAAGTCGTAGAAAAAGTTGCCCAGTAGCATACCGACTCCTGTGAAGATGTAGCCAGTGAAGTTGAGAAAGCCTCGAACCTTGCCCCTGTTTTCTGGTTCCACAAGGTCTGCGGTGAGAGTCATGGCTGAAGACATAATCAACAAGAAAACCAAACCGTTAAGACACATTGACATCATCACAGTGAAAAAGTTGCCGAACACAAATAACAATGTTGCAAAAGCAAGTACAATTGGTCCCAACAGCAGAGGAATCTTCGGTCCAAAGCGGTCAACGCTCTTGCCGACTGGGATAGAAGCTGCCATCATAGTTAACAAGAGAGGAATATAAACAATCCACCACAAGTCTTCAGGAATCCCAAGCTGATTAATCGCGTACAACGTGTTAATCACGTTGATCTGTGCGTTGGCAAACATTAGCATAATTTGAATGAGAAACAGCCATAACACTGACTGCGGTACAGTTTTCCAGACGTTGATGCAGCATTCCTTGAAGGCTTGAGGGTACGAAGAGAGAAAATATCTGAAACGAATAGGCTCGGTGTTCGTCATGGTCTCTTTCAACCTCAGTCGCCATATCGCAGCAATAAGAAAGAGAACAAGTACGAATGAGTACACTATTCTCATGCCCGGAACCAATCCGAACTGCAACAGCAGAAGCCCACCTATGACAGGCCCAGGCGTGTTGAAAGTTCCGTGAATCATCTGTATTAGTGAAGAACCTACTCCTCTGCGTTCTGGAGGAAGCGAATCTTGAACCATCGCAAAAAGGGCGGGCTGGTATATCAGGCAGAGGCCCTGTACAGTGGCTCCTATTAAGATAAAATGCCACCCGTACAATGCTATTCCCATCAAGTTGAAGGGCGAAGAAGGTGCAAGCGCAAAGAATAGGTAAGATAAGGCCAGTCCAAAGGTCATGGTTGTTATGAGCCAGCGTCTTCCGTACTTGTCTGCAAGGTAGCCTCCTGGAAAAGCTACTAGTGCCATTGCGAGAAAGTTAGCGAGACCTATTATTCCTAATGCTATTGGGAACTCTGTTCCGCCGAGGGCTTCGACGTAGGGTTGATAGTAGGGGACTGGCGTTTCCATGGCAATGTCCATGACGACCCAACTTATGATGAGAATTTGGTAATTGCCCGAAATGAACCCGAACTCTCGTCTCAGAAAATCCTTTATCCCCATGGACTTCCCATTTACGTGAAACAAAAGAACTAGTTAATATAAGGTTTCGCTCTTTCCAAGCAGAAATAAATCAAGCGTGTGTTTGGCTTGAAAAACGTCGCATTAATTTTTCTCAATCTAGACGAGTTTTCTTCCTTCCCAAAGGCTTCTTGGGACTTGCTTTGGCTTTTGGCTAGTCTACAAGGTAAGCTATGATTTTTCCGTACAAGTCTTTACTTCTAAGGTCCTCATAACCAGCGTAGATGCTTGGGTTGTCGTTCACTTCCACTACCACATAGTCGCCGTTAGCTTCCTTGATGTCCACACCATAAAGTCCATGCCCCACAACTGAGCATGCTTTTAGCGCTACTTCTGTTAGTTTTGCTGGAACATTTTCTATCTTGAGCGCTACAGTTCTGCCCCACACGAAAGAAGGCTTGCCTCGACGTTTAGCTCCATGCTTCCATCGTCCTTTCGGTATCATATACTTGCACACGTACAAAACTTCGCGGTTTAACACGCCAACCCGCCAGTCAAAGGCAGTTGGCATAAACTGCTGCACGGCTAACACGTCGGATTTTCTGAAATATCTTTTTGCAACTTCGCGGAAACTTGTTTCGCAAGCG
>DATKKK010000029.1:0-4760 GCA_035542975.1 Bathyarchaeia archaeon
GGGATTCTGTTATGTGTTTGATGCCAAAGAGCCAATTAAGATCATTAATGGAGACTCTTGGCAAAATAGTGAAGAGAGCTGTTTCTCTGGAGGTTTGCTTAAACTATGTGTTGGCGTTTCTGAATTCTCAAGCTTTTAATGATCTACTGGTTGCTCAACGAGCCAAGAAGCGAGGTGGGTATCCAATGGTTGGAGAAAGAATGCTCAAGAGGTTCATCATACCTAGGCCAGAGCCAAAGTATAGCAATAGGGTTGAAAGAATCCTAAACGGTAGTTATGAGCAAAAAGACATAGACAATTTCTACACTTAACTATAAAGACTCAAAAAAAGAATACTTGTTGCTTAGCTGCAAAATGCTTCTTTCAACGACGAGGTGCGCATGGGCGGGGCTTTTCTTCCTTTCTTTGAGTGCCTTTCTTATGCTGTGTGTAGCGTGCATTAGACTACGTAGTCAGCTTCACCACGCACTGTGTTTTCTGGCTAGTCATGTGTGAATAGCAAAGTTTATAGGTGTCGTTTTCTATTAGACATTTATCGAACTAAAAACGTTTAAAATGAAATCTAAGGTTGTGAAAGTCGAATGACAGAAGAATTGAAAGAAGAAATGCGCAAACTCAAAGAAGAAATAGCAGGCCTAAAAGACCAACTCAAAACCATCACACAACCAGAACACGAAAGAAGAGGAGGCATGTACATCGACATCGGCAGCCCCGTCCACGACTACGTCCAAGACGTAATGAACGGCGTCGCCCAAGGCGTACACGGCGAACTCGAAAGATCAATATTCATCGGCCCAAGAGGATGCAGAATCATACGCAAAGGCGGACCATACCACGACGAAAGAGAAGAAGAACAAGTAGACTTCCCCAGAGTAGCCGAAGCCATGAGCGCACTAGGACACGAACACCGATTAAAAATACTCAATGAACTCATGAGCGGCGGAAAATACATCAACGAGCTCCAAGAAAAACTCACAGAAATCACTACGAGCACATTATCAAGCCATCTTGACGTCCTTGAAAAAGCAGGCTTAGTCGTTCAGGAAAAAGTCAGAGGACGCTACCTAATCACCATGCCAGGCAGAACCGCCTACAAAATGTCCACACAAATCGCCAACTTCATCAAACAAGGAGACGAACCATAATGTGGCACCACTACCAACTCGACAACACCACATCAAAAACAAATCAACCACTCACTCTGTGGAAAACAGACAGAGGCATAATAGAAATCGACAAAGACACATTCGCCATAGCCATAACACAAGACGGAAAACCACAAGGCTACATCTTCAACGGAAACGGCAAACTCACCCTAGACACCATAATCGAAACAGAACAAGGCGCAGTCGGAAAACCCACAGAAAAAACCTTAACCGAACCCTTCCTCATGCTCGGAAACCCACAAAACATAACCCCACACCTAACCACAACAACCAACGAAAACAACAAAGAATTCACCACAAAAGCAGAAAACTTCTTCCACCACTTCTTCAAAAACGGAAGAAACTTCAGCATGGACTGCGGCTGCCACCATCACAATGATGAAGGCTTGATCTTCGCCTTCTCAAACCCAAACAGCCGCCCAGACCTACTCGTCCTCAACGACTCAAAAATAGTCTACAAAACAAAACAAGTGACGTTCGTGTCTGACGAGGACAAAGATGTCTTGAAAAGCCCCGAACACATGGTCGTATCCAACCACGGAAGATGCATAGTCATCAAAGCGCACAACTAAACCTGCAAACTCTCCTTTCTCCCTTCCTTTCTCCTTTTTTTCTAAAACAAACAACCATTCTTAAGCAAAAACCATAGGCACTTGCTAACCCGATATATTTTGAAGACTGAAATATCCGCTTTATACCAAAAACAACCTCATTATACTCCTTAGAAGAAACGCCGAGAGGCACACCGCATGGCCAAAATGCTAAGCTTCGTCTTCCAATTCCCACCAATACAAGGAGTCTTCGATACAGGCTACGGAGTCGTCTACATCTTCGGCGAACTCCACGAAAACGAAATCGAAAACATAATAGTACACGAAACACTCCACTACGTTCTGCTGAAA
This sequence comes from Bathyarchaeia archaeon, assembly GCA_035542975.1. Taxonomy (GTDB): domain Archaea; phylum Thermoproteota; class Bathyarchaeia; order Bathyarchaeales; family Bathycorpusculaceae; genus DATKKK01. Next base: position 2,069 of record DATKKK010000029.1, read on the forward strand.
TTAGCCGGCAAAAAAGCAAGCCTCAAACTCGACCGAATCTACACACAATTCGACAACGAACCAGACTGCTAAACACACGCTAACCCTCAAAACAGACCAGCTTTTACACATAAAACAATGGCGCCGCCGATAGGACTTGGACCTATGACCGACTGGTTAACAGCCAGCCGCTCTACCTAGCTGAGCTACGGCGGCTCACAAATCAACCGTTTAAGACTGTTCAGTTTTACAGTCATATTTAAGTCTAGCCATACCCAGCCTAGGCTCAATCCCAGCCCTCTTCACCTTATACCTAGCCAACCTCACACAAACCTCATAAAAAGGCCGCAACAAACGCCCATACAAACCCCCACTGAAAGACAACTTAAGCAAATCACCCACCCAGTAGAAATCATGCTCCATACACCTAACCAACAACTCCTCACGAACCTCGCTGATCTGCGTGTCCTTAAACCAATCTTGATCCTTCAGCTTGCCTAGTGGAACAAAAAACAAGGGCACGATCAAACTTCTAAAATCCCTAAGGTCATCAACCAGCTCAATCGTTCTGATAACATCTTCTTCCCTTTCCTCAGGCGCACCCACGATCAACGTTGCTGCTGGAACCAGCTTGTTATCGTGCATCAACCCCATGCCCGTGCGCACTACGTCTGGCCACTCATCAGACTTGAAAGGATGCGCCTTCGCAGGCATGATTTTCTGAGCAAGCCGCGGCGAACCCGTCTCTATTCCAATCTCAGCACCCCACCAAGGCTGCTTCTGCAGTATAATCTCAGCCACTTCCGAGAAAAGCTTCGGCTTCGACGCCACACTCGCCAGCGAACAATGGCTCCAAGACACCCCATCGCACTTCTTAACCACCATCTCATGAAGCTTAACAAGCTTCTCTTCATCTGGCAACGTGTTCCTCGAACCATAAAGCATGACGTCCTCGGCATGCAGAACAACCCCACGCGTGATTCCTCCGCTTACGTTCACGTCTACTTCTCGCATAATTTTCTCGTACGGATACCACCTTAACGGTCTAAGGGTCACGCTGCAGAATTTGCAACCACGACAGCATCCACGACCAACCTCGACTAACCCGTTCACTGAAGGATTCACGATATCAGGAATTTCATCCACGCTTGGCGCTTCATCAATTCCAGATCCAGAAAACTTTGGCAAATCTTCACCGTCAAGAACAGTTTGAACGATTTTTCCAATGACTTTTTCAGCTTCTCCTTCAACAACACAGTCTATCCCATACTGCTCAACAAACCCCTGTCTGTACCGAAACTGCCAAGAACCTGGACCGCCAACAATAATCTTCAAGCCGTGTTTTTTGGCTTTCTTAATCTCTGGGGTGCTCATCAAAACACGAAAATACTGTGCCAGAAATGGCTCTTTTTTTAGAATAAACGCAAACGTGCTTGAGGCGGGACCTAAGCCAAACGGGTCCATGACGTGTACTCCTAAAACTTTTGCTTCGTTAAGATGCTTGTCAAGATTCGTGGGCGCAACCGTTAAAACGTCAAAGCCTTCGCTTAAGAGCTGAGCCTCAATCTTTCTCAGTCCATACGGCGCAACGACTGGCTTGTCATTCTTTGTTTTGATAGGTGGAAAGAAAAGCCACTTGAAAAGCCAATCTGGAATGAAGTTCGGAGGAGCGCATGTTCCAAAGCCTAGAAACTCGTTATGCCTGTAATCACTCATTAAAGTGGCATCAGCAGTCAGGACTATTTTATCTGTCAAACATGCTCCCAAAATATTGATGTGTTCACTAAAGATTTAAATTTTCACTAGCAGCTCAGGTGGTTTAAAATTTTTTGTTATCATGTTTTGTTTTTCTTTTTTTACCTAGAAAGATGTATATGTCAGATTTTGCAATAGCTTGAAAGATCATTGGAGAGACGAAGCAATTGAAGAAGATGTTGGAAGTCAGATGGCATGGAAGAGGCGGACAAGGAGCATGGACAGCAAGCGAACTACTTGCCCAAGCCGCCATCTCTGAAGGAAAATACATCCAATCATTCCCAGAATTCGGCGCCGAAAGAATGGGCGCGCCTGTAACCGCGTTCACAAGAATAAGCACTGAACCAATCCGTCTTCACTGCGCCGTGTACAACCCTGACGCAGTTGCGGTTCTAGACCCAACGTTGCTGAAATCAGTGAAAGTTGCTGATGGACTCAGTGAAGAAGGAGGAAACATAATAGTCAACACTACAAGTACGCATGCCGAAATCCGAAAGCAACTCGGAACTAACAAGGGCAAGCTGTGGACGGTGCCAGCAACTGAAATCTCCATGAAAATCCTAGGCATGCCGATAACGAACACTGCTATGTTAGGAGCCGTGGCGCATGTCACGGAAATCGTCAGCTTGGAAACTATCAATAAGATGATTAAAGGACGTTTTAGACCCGATGTGGCAGAGAAAAACTTTGCCGTCGTGAAAGAGGCGTATGAGGAGGTAAAACCTGAATGAGCGCAAAAGAGAAAAGTTGGAAAGAAGCCTCACCAGCAGGAGTATGCTGGAAATCTAGCAGTACGTATTTGACTGGAGACTGGAAGACCTACAAGCCAGTAAGAGATTTAGAAAAATGCACGCGGTGTCTCTTGTGCACGCTTTTCTGCCCAGACGGGGCGATACATTGGATAAAAGAAAAGGGCGACATCGAATTTGACCTTAATTTCTGCAAGGGTTGCGGAATA
>DATKKK010000030.1:0-7994 GCA_035542975.1 Bathyarchaeia archaeon
GGAAGCATTTTGTTGGAGAAAATTGGAAAGGCTGATGCCGCTTCTCCTGTCAGAAGACTGTCGAGGATAGTTAAGGCTAAAGAAGCGGCTGTTCTGGTTGCTCATGTACGGATGCCAAGTCCACAGTTCATGGAAACGGCACGATTCAGAGAAACCGCCCAACCTTACGCCACAGAATGTTATCGCGACCTGACGATCGCTTCTGCTCACAACGGCTTCATAGAGAACTACAAGATAATAAGAGAGAAACTGGATAAGACGCACGTTTTGGAGTCTGAAAAAGTTGAGCTTGTAGATTCTGAAGTCATTCCTCATTATTTTGAAGAACTTCTGAGAGAGAAAGGAGACACTGGTGAGGCATTAGATGCTCTTCACTCTAGTCTAGAAGGCAGAATGGCGTTAAGCCTTTTGCAGGTTGGAAATAAAGGAGTGTTTTTGCATCTGGTTCACAAGGGCAAGACTAGAGGACTAGTAGTTTGGACGAATTCAAGTGGTGAAGTGGTGTTTTGTTCACGGAAAGAACCGTTGACGGCAGAATTTGCAGACGTTTTAGCTGAGGGCACGTTTGAAGAAAAGGTTTCAATTCCATGGGAGAAACAGAAAGATATGATAATATCTTACGCTATTAAAGCTAAGGCGTGATAAAATGGCGAACATTCGAAAGTATAACCCCCGAGATTTTGTGGATTATGCTACCACGTTGGAGAGGACTACTCCGTGGAAGAAGAGAGCTGGAACCGAGCTTAAAACTAGACTGGAGAAGCTGACGAGAAGAGATCAAGTTTGGGTTGCGGAGGTAAACGGTAGAGGCGTGGGCTTCATGATTTTGTCCCCGAACAAGGATGGCTCTTTAGAGGTTGACTGGCTTGATGTACACCCGGACTTTCAGTGTATGGGAATAGGCACGTTGCTCGTTGAAAAAGCTGCAAAAGTCGCCAGAGCCAAGAACATAATGTGGTTAAGCATCCACACTCGAGTGACTAACAAGGAAATGGTCAGCTTTGCAGCTAAGAATGGCTTTGACGTTTTTGAAAAGATTAAAGATTTTTATGGCAAAAGAAAAGATGCACTGCGCTATAGGAAAGTAATACCGTACAAACCTGAAGCATAAAATGGTTGAGTAAAAGAGACAAATTTCTTGGAAAAATGAACGTGGGTAAGCAGAAGGGTCATCAAACAAGAAGAGCTTGTGGCGGAAAAACATAAGAGAAGATAGAAGCGCAATTTTTGGCGTGGTCATCTTTATAAGGCATGCTGAACATGTGTACTGTAGGAAAGGCGTGCCGAAGTTTTTGCAATAGTGTTTGCATTAGGAATGGCTTGCTTTTGCATCAAGGCAACAAAACATGTTAAAAATAAGAAAGGTCCTCGATGGAAACCGTAACAGATTACAGATCATAGCGGAGATTCTGAGGAAGCTGCATGAGCCAACTGGTAAGACGAATATTATGTCTCGTTGTAACATGAGTTCTATGCAATCAGGGCAATACTTGAATTTTATGAGGCTAAGCGATCTTATTCGGATGGATGCCATAGCTGGAAAGGTAAAGTATCAGAGGACTCAAACTGGCCTAGAGTTTCTAGAACTGTATAACAAGATGATTCTGTTGCTTGATCCTAGCATTTCCACACCATCACTGATTTATCAATGAAAAAACAGAGCGCACGTATGGAAACCTTTAAGTCTACCGCGGACTTTATAATTAGTGATAATTGAAAATTTACATTTTCAATTTCAGCCAAAAGCTAACAGAGGTGATTCTACACGTCTCAAAGGAGAATGTTTGAAATTAAATGCACCGACTGCGGCAAAACTGCCACTGTACCTTTCAAGCCTACAGTGGGCAAGCCAGTTTACTGCAGAACGTGCTTCTCAAAACACACGTTTAAGCAACCAGAAAACGCCAGTATGAGCTTCAGTTTTGACCCTAAACAGGCATGGGCACGACGAGGAAATAACCAGCAAGAAAGAAAAGAGGAAAAGCCCACTAGCGTTTTCCAACGGTATTAGGCACACCCAATATGCGTGCGATAGTGGATGTGCATTGCAGTTTGAATTAGCGCGGAGGAGATATCATGAAAATAGTAAATGGCTGGAGAAGAATAGACAATCAGAAAGGATTCATAAATTCAACAACAGGACAAAATCTTGTTGTTACGAAGAAAGAGTATGGAGAACACTACTTGGTGATGCTGTTTCCTGAGATAAGAAGTGAGGATGAAGGAAAAGAGGTGTCACCTGCATATTCGACTAGGTCAAAAGCCGAGTCATACGCTATGGGTTGGATGGATAAGCATCCGAAAGGGATCGAATGAACGCACGAGCAAATATCCTTTGAAGGTAGCAAGTCAACAGCGACTAGTTTATTCTTTACTTCTCTTTGGAATTGTGTGACTCAATTTTCCCTCTCTATAGTATGCCTTGAAAGTCTTCTTGCACTTAGCACATTTGAAAAGTTTAACATGGAAAATAGCGAATTTCCATTCTGTAGAGGAATCTAGAACATCTTTTCCGCATCTAGGACATTTAACCACTATTGCACTCTCAACCCATGATTTGAGATTCCACATTTAAAATTTGCGAAACTCGGCAGGTTTTCAGCAAAAGCGTGTGTATGCTTAAATTATTTATGCATGTTGATACAGACAAGGAACCAAAGTAAACCAACAGAAAAGTTGAGGAAGGTGTGAATGATGCAACAAACCAAAAAAGAATCTTTGCTAGAACGTTATTGGAGACTTAGAGGAGAGGCGGACGAATTATACCAGAGACGGATGAGAGAGATCAATCAAAAAATTAACGAGGAAATGAGAAAGTCTATACAAAGAGAACTTGATGCTTTGGAAGATGCCATAGAGAAAGCAGATCTTATCGAGGTTCTGCGTCACAAACTAATAATTGAAGTCCTACTAGGATAGCAACCCTCATCACTATTCAAAAGTTTCTCGGCTAGTTTATTGACGCGCACTAGTAAAGGATAAGTGTAGTTTTCTACATTTAATTTGCGGCGACTCCTATCAATGGAAAGACATAGCAAAAGTTCTGACGTTTTCAAGCTTCTCGCCAAACCCATTCGAGAAGGATTACATGAATTAGGCTTTTCTGAACCAACATTGCCACAGATAATGGCTATTCCGCCTATTTTGGCTGGAGAAAACGTCTTGTTAATCGCGCCTACTGGAACTGGAAAAACCGAAGCTGTTCTCCTCCCCATCCTTTCCAAGCTTATCCAACAAGAGAAAAGAAAAGGAATATCTGTTATCTACATAACGCCTCTGCGAGCTTTGAATCGTGATATGCTGAAGCGTATGTCTTTTTGGGCTTCAAAACTTGAGATCACGATTGAAGTCAGGCATGGCGACACCGAGATGAAACTGCGAAGAAAACAGGCTATCTCCCCGCCAAACATGCTAGTTACTACGCCTGAAACGTTGCAGGCAATCCTGCCAGGTTCACGCATGAAGCAGCACTTGAGCCAAGTTAGACACGTAGTTGTTGACGAGGTTCATGAGTTAGCAGAGAGCAAACGCGGTGTTCAGCTTGCCATAGCTTTGGAACGTCTTCAGGAAGTGGTCGGAAAAGAGTTTCAGCGGATAGGACTGTCGGCGACAGTGGGTAATCCAGAGAAGGTTGCTAAGTTTGTGACTGGAACGGGCAGGAACGTCAAGGTTGTGCAGGCAGCCTTGCCTAAGCGTTACTGGTATCGCGTGCAAAACCCAACTCCGACGGAGGCTGATTACGATTTAGCTGGAAAGCTTAGAACTGCACCTGAGGCGGCAGCAAGAATCAGACGTATCCTCGAGCTTGTTGACAGCCACAAGTCAACGTTGATTTTCGTGAACAGCCGAGAAAACGCTGAATCCCTCGGTCACAAGTTCACTCAGTTGGGACGGGCGGACATAGCAGTGCATCATGGTTCATTGTCACGTGAAGAGCGTGCTCAGACTGAGGATGAGTTTAAGGCTGGTGTTTTGAAGGCGATAATCTGCACGAGCACTTTGGAGTTGGGCATAGACATAGGCAACGTGGACCTTGTTGTTCAGTACTTGTCTCCTAGGCAAGTTAACAGTTTAATCCAGAGAATCGGGCGCAGCGGGCATCGTTTGAACATGCTTTCAGAGGGCGTCATCATCACGGCTTATCCCGAGGACACGCTTGAATCAGTCGCTGCAGTCAAGAACGCCATGGCAAACAAGGTTGAGCCCGTAATGATTCATGAAGAGGCTTTGGATGTTCTGGCTCATCAAATCGTCGGCGTACTCATGGACAAAGGAAACGTAAGTACGAAAGAGCTTTTGGCGTTGTTGCAGAGGGCTTATCCCTATCGAAACCTGTCGGAAGACAGGCTTTTGGACGTGATAGGCTTTTTAGAAAGCCTGAACGAATTAAAAGCAGATGAAGAAGGAAAAGTTTTGAGAAAAGCACGGAGGACAAGAAGCTACTACTTTGAAAACCTATCGATGATTCCAGACGAGAAACGCTACCCCATGATAAACGTGATTACAGACAGGAAAATTGGTATCCTGGGAGATGAGTTCATGGCTTTGAGAGCCCGAGTGGGCTTGAACTTCATCGTTAAGGGAAAAGTGTGGCGGATCGTGCAGATAGAGCAGGAGACGGGCACGGTTTACGTTGTTCCTTCCGAAGATCCGTTCGCGGCAGGTCCAGGATGGGACGGGGAGATGATGCCAGTGCCGTTTGAACTGGCGTACCGAACGGGTGAGATGCGTGAAGAAATAGGCAAGGCGTTGAAGGAAACTGGGAATGCTGAGGCAGCGGCAGAGAGACTTGCTGAAGAATTCACAATCGACAAATCTGGTTTGCTTGAGGCTGTAAAGGAAGTTGCGGAGCATCTTAAGCAGGGTGCGCCCTTGCCAACGCAGAATCACGTTGTAATCGAGGCTTTTGATAAGTATCTGATTGTTCATGCTTGTTTTGGTGAGGTTGTGAACCGCACGTTAGGCGGCATATCTGATACTGTACTTTCAGATCGAGAAACCATAACTGGTTGGTGGAATGATGGCTATCGCATACTTATCGAGGCGCCGAGGAAGCTGTCGGAGCGAGAGGTTGGAGAATTGCCCACGATTTTGTTTGGTTTGTTGGATGAGCAGGTTGAGAAGGCGTTTGATGATTATCTGGAATCAAAGTTTCCGTTTTCTTATAAGATGAAGTTCGTGGCTGAACGGTTCGGAGCGTTGCCGCGTGGAAAAACCATGAGTTATGAGAGACAGAGTGAACTGACAAAGCGGTTCAGGGACACGCCGGTGTATGACGAGACTTTGCGTGAGGCGATGCTTGAAAAAGTGGATTTGGACAAAGTTAAGCAAATCATGCATCAAGTTAAGGACGGAGAGATTAGTGTTAGTACGTTGTTTCGTTCTGAGAGGCCTTCGCCGCTTGCTTATCGCATGCTTGCGAAGTATTTTGACGTGTCTGAGTTAATGGCTTCTGAGGAGGTTTTGCAGAGCAACATTGAGAAGATGAAAATGGCTTTAGAAGCGCGGAGAGTAAACCTGCTTTGCATGCAGTGCGGCGAATGGAGTGGTGAGGAGAAGATTAAGAGTTTGCCCGAGCAGCCTGCGTGTTCAAGATGTGGGTCGAAGCTTCTGTCGCCGTTGTATCCGAGTGAGAATGCGAAGCGTTTGCGTGAGATTCTGGAGAAACGCCGCGCGGGTAAGGAGTTGTCGGAGGAGGAGCTTGGGGATTTGGCGCGTACAAGGCGTATGGCTGATTTGGTGTTAAGCTACGGCAAAAAAGCCGTAATAGCGTTGGAAGTTAAAGGCGTAGGTCCTGAGACAGCGTTTAGGGTTCTTGGGAAGATGCATCCGAAGGAGGACGAGTTCTACATGGACTTGCTCAAAGCAAAAATACAGTATCTAAAAACAAAACCGTATTGGGATAACAAGGAGAATCGCGTAGGCTCCTAACTTCAAAGATGACTATGGAATTGTAGCGATTATCCGAAAACATTGATACGTTCTGAGAAAATCAGAATTGTTTTGGTTTTGAGGAAAAGTTATAGCTGAAACGAAAATGCTTGCTGTTGGAAAGAGTTTTATCCGACAAACATAAAGATTGTTTCACTGCGATGGTGAATAACATGACTTCAAACTCTCCCTTGGACGAGTGGAAATTTCTGGTTGGCACTTGGAAGGGCAAGACGAAGGCTGGGCAGTTCGGTGAGAAGGGCGTGATTGAAGGCACAGCCGTGTTTTCGTGTGAACCCAGCGAATCGTTCATCATGGGCACCGGCGAGAACTGGTGTGAAGATCGCTTGCTCAACAAGAGCATCTCAATACTCTTCTATGACGGCGGTGAGAAGAAGTTCAGGCGCAAGACTTTCTTTTCATACGGTTTTGTCAACAACGAAGTGGAATGGGCAAGGACGAAGGACATGATAAAATTCAACGTAACGACCGAACCTTTGTCGATGCAGGTTGGTCCGGGCATGCTGTGGCGTTCTACTATAAGGAAGATTTCGGACACCAAAATTGCGACGGGTTTGGAGATGGCGAAGCCTGGGCAAGAATTCAAGAGCTACGGTGAATCAATACTCGAGAAGATAAAATAGAATCAGTCAAATTGGCTAGGTGTTAATATTGCGATGTAGAGACTGTCTATCCGTCTTTTTAAGCCAATTTGACCATCTTTTTCTGACTCCGTTAAGGTTTTATTAGCAGATGCAGTTCAAAGCTATTTGGCTGTCGAAAACATGAAAAGAGATGATACTCAGCAGTCTGGGCTTAGGGCTTCTTTGGGTTTGTTTGATGCTGTTGCTGTTAGCGTGGGCGCTATCATCGGCGGTGGCATCTTTGTGGTTACGGGTGTGGCTGCTGGCTTTGCAGGTTCGGCAGTCGTGGTTTCGATGGTGGTGGCGGCTTGTGTTTCGCTATTGACAGCTTTGAGCTTCTGCGAGCTTACGGCGTGGCAGCCTTTGGAGGGCAGCATCTACGAGTATTCGTACAGACTTATTTCGCCTTTTGCGGGTTTTCTGACAGGTTGGATGTGGGTTTTGAGCAACACGTTCGCGGGCGCTGCTGTGGCGTTGGGCTTCGCATATTACCTGACGGGGCTGTATCCTGTGTTACCCGTCAATATTGTTGCAGCGCTGATTGCTTTGGGCTTCACTGTTTTTAACTATCTTGGTGCTCGGGAATCGGCGAGTCTGAACAATTTTCTCGTTGTTGCCAAGTTGCTTGTACTTGCTTTCTTTGTTGCTTTCGGTCTGGGTTTTATACGTTCCTCGAATTATCTGCCCTTTCAGCCTTTTCAAGTAGGCGTGCTTTTGGGTGCGGTTTACATTTTCTTTGCTTATGGAGGTTTTGCGCGTGCTGCGGTTATTGCTGAGGAGATTAAGGACGCGCGTCGGAATGTGCCTAGGGCGATTTTGATTGCTCTGGGCATATCAACTATCGTGTACGTTCTTGTTGGCTTCATTGCTGTGGGTCTCATAGGTGCAAATGGGCTTTCTGGTTCGAATTCGCCCTTGAAGGATGCGATGGCGGCTACGGGAAACAGTGCTGCTGTTGTCATCATTTCTGTGGGAGGCATGCTTGCGACTGCAAGCGTGCTATTAACGAGCATTCTGGGGGTTTCGAGGATGGCGTATGCGATGGCTAGGAGGAAGGATTTGCCTCAGGCTTTGAGCAAGCTGCATGTAAAGCATAACACGCCTTATTATGCGGTTTGGATAGTGGGTGCCGCAACTATTCTGCTTGCGTTGCTGGGCGACGTTTCTGGGGTGGTGGTTGTGAGTAGTTTTGCCATGTTGTTTTTTTACACGTTGGCGAACGTTGCCGCGCTTAGGCTGCGAGTGAAGAAGCGTGTTTATCCGCGGTTTCTTCCGGCTGTTGGAATTATTGCGTGTGTGGGGTTTTTGGTTTTCACGTTCTTTGCTTCATTCCAATCTTGGCTTGTTGGGGTGGTATGCTTAATAATAGGTGCAACGTACTACTTCGCCAAACAAAAGCTTTCAAACGCAACAAAGTGA
>DATKKK010000031.1:0-4904 GCA_035542975.1 Bathyarchaeia archaeon
CTTCAAAGTGATAGAAGTGTATCCTGGAGGCGCTCAAGACGTTCTAGAAATCCCAAGAAAACAGCTAGGTCTCGAAAAATTGAAAGAAGGTCTGGAGAAGTTGGGAGTGAAAGGATTGAAAGAGCGAATCAGCGACCATGAATTGGACGCAGTCACATGCGCTTTCGTGTGCAAATTGTGGCTGGAAGGAAGAAGTATTACTTATGGAGCCTCAGAACAAGCAATAATAATGCCACAGAACAAAAAACACCAGCATTAAGCGGTGCGCGTTTGTAAATAACTAAGTCACAAATTAACCATTACTCCTAAATAGCAACGTTGTATATCAGGAAACGGGGAAAAAGACTGTGTTTGTTCACACTAGTATCCGCACGAGCAACATGAACAGGTCGATTGACTTCTACACTCGTCTGTTAGGTCTCAAACTTCTGAACCGTCGAGAAATTCCTCAAAATGACGCTGAAATCGCATTCTTACAAGACTCAGGTGGAAAAGGGGCAAAGCTTGAGCTGACTTTCTACCGAAAACAGAAAAAGTTCATACAAGCCGAATATGAAGACCGATTGTTCGATCACCTAGCTTTTGAGGTCGGTGATATGGAAGAAGTCATTGCTAAAATGAAAGAAGAGAACATCACCGTGACCGATGAACCTTTCAAGCTTAGTTTGACTGGACCGCTTATAGCTTTCATAGAAGACCCCGACGGCACTCTTATTGAATTGATTGAAAGAAAATAGCTGAGCATATGCCTTAATGCCCTATAACGCTTGGAAACAGGTTTGAAAAGGAGAAATCACAATTCCAGACCAAAGAGAGTTGCTGTTCACTACGATAATGAGGATTTTCAGGATACTTCCGCTAGACCGATTGGTGTTTCGTTTTCCGTTAGCAACTCACCAGTTCACTGATTATTTCAAAGGCTACGAAAAAACAGAAGCAGTCAGGCAACTGTTCGGCGAAAGAACAGAAAATGTGCTTCAAAACCTCAAAATCCAGTTCTCTCCGTTGGGTGACTACATGGGCGTAAGCAACACAGATGGGCACATGATGATCAACCCTCGCTACCTAAACAACGGCGACAGAATTGACATACACCTTGACGTGATTCACGAGCTTGTCCACGTCAAGCAGCATATGGAAGGAAAAGAGCTTTTTGACGCACAATACGGCTATGTTGATCGACCAACCGAGATTGAAGCCTACCGCCATGCAGTTGAGGAAGCAAGGAGATTGAGGTTGAGCGACGAAAGAATCTGTGAATATCTTAAAACCGAATGGATGAGCGTAAATGACTTTCACCGACTGGCAAAGACCTTGAACGTTCAATGTGTCCACACCGTCTCCTAAGTTTTAGAATAAATACTCACCCTGTAGTGTCGTCACCAACTGTCGTCGAAAAAGGGAACAGACAGAATAGTTAGCAACGCAAAACGATTAAGACATGCGGAATGTAAAATCTATGGCATTGTTCTAGAACAATACTAGGCTGTTCTGTAAAACACTTCTACTAAAACTAGACTTATGCTCTATTAACTCGGCTTGCTGACGAAGGCTAAGAGCTTGTTTCAAAAACAGGTCGCATCTAGATTCTAACGTTTACTAAGCTGTTTAAACCTACCGTTTTCGTATCAAACAGGCAATTAACTCTTATCAGTGGGATCTGAACTGTTGATAAAAGGCTTGAGCGCACGCTGCAGAGCTAATCTTTTATAGCTTCAAGAAGGCTCATCACGTTCCATAACTTAACCCGCGTGTATGCGGGCATGTTTGGATCCTGTAAAATTTCATCCAACATCGAGATGGCATTCGAAGCTCTAACCGCAGGCGTATACTCTTTCGTCTGCAACGCATCCATAGAGTCCTTTGCCGCTCGCCTAATATTCCTAGGCGTCGTGTTATCTTCAGAAACCATACCAAGCACGCTCAACGCCTGCTTGATCCTTTCCTCGTATTCTTCCATCTTTTTCTTCCTAACCATGCAAACACACCCAGGCCGATCCGCAATAACCAAATTATATAGGTTTTAATACCTATCTACTTTGAGGCTTTAAAACTTGTCGCGAAAAGAAACCGAGAACCAACACGTCAAAAGGATGGCGGATCTACTGCGCCAAGGCGCAACACTAACAGACTTAGCTTGTCCTGCATGCTCTTCTCCGCTTTTCAAACAAAAAAACGGAGATCTCTGGTGTGGCAAATGCGAGAAAAAGGTAGTTATAGTTAAAGAAGGAGAAAACGCAACAAAAATACAAAGCTCGATAGCTCTTGAAAATCTGGAAACGACGCTTTTGACGAAAATTCAAGAAATCCAAAGCAAAATGCAACGTGAAGAAAACACTGAAGAACTAATGAAATTGAACACGACGCTTTCTGGACTGCTAGAAAGCCTTGAAAAACTAAGAAAAACCAAAAAAGCTTAGGCGGACATGTCGAGTGCTTGGAGTCTACGAGAACTTTCCAGAAAACGTGAACGAAACAGTACTTTTTGCTTCTCCGATTTCAAGCAAGAGACTCCAGCATGTAGTGACTGAGATTTTCCAAAAACTAAACACCATAAGTTTACGTTTGGAAGACGTTAGTACTCCTTCAGTTCCTGAGTGCAGTGTCATCTTTGAGTTTGGAATAGCTGAAACTCAAGGCTTCACCTATCTAGATGTTGAAGAAAAGGAAAAGTTATTGAAGAAAATGCATGAAAAAACTTTTCAAACTATGGATTTTCTCTGCGTTATACGCTATTATAGAACGCAAAATGGAAAGAAGACTCCGCTAAAGTTTGATTATTACATGCTTCGCTTTAGGTTTAGCAAAGGCTTAATGGAAATGCAGGTTTATCATGAAAAAGGTTCAATGCACGTGTCTCCTGAGGAACTCGTTGACTTGGTGAGAGAGAGAATTAACGAAACGTTTCACAAGAAAATACTAAAACCTATTCAAAATCAGTAACCATTTTTTCCAAAAACTTCAAAACAGTTTTCAAAACATCTTGGGCAACGGCAGCCACAGATTTGTTCCCATCTATTTTCAAAAGCTCGTTTTTATCAACAAATTTCATGTAGACCTCTCGCACCTTCCGCAGTGTTTCCAAGTTCTCCATCACAGATTTCGCCGTCTTCAATCGTTTGACAACAGTAGCAGAATCAACATCAATAAAAATAGCCAGGTCAGGACGTATCGCGTACTTGTTCAGGGTCTTAATCCAGTCCAAGTCAAGTCCTGTCGATCCTTGGTAAGCTAGAGAGGAATACACGTAACGATCTGAAATCACAATCTTTCCCTCTTTCAATAAGGGAATTACTTCATTTTCCAAATGCTCAACACGATCAGCGGCAAAAAGCAAAGCCTCCACAACACTTGAACCACGCTTTTCACAATGCAGAAAATATTTCCTGATAAACCTGCCTACTTTCCCTCGACTAGGTTCAGCCGTCCAAACTGCATCGTAGCCTTTTTTCCTAAGACCACGCATAAGAAGCTTAGTTTGCGTGGTTTTGCCACAACCATCTAACCCTTCAACACAAACGAAAATCCCCTTCGCCATTTTCTCCACTCTTTCTTTAACTTTGAATATTAGGCATTATAAATGTGAGGATGTACTAATAATTGTCTAAAAGACGGAGAAAACGTTTATGCCGAGAAACTATTGGGGAGAAATAAAGGACCCAGTTCATGGCTACGTCTACATCACTGAAAAAGAGAAAGAAATCATTGATTCTTTTCCTGTCCAGAGAATGCGCAGACTGCGGCAGTTGGCAGGTTCAGAATACGTCTATCCTGGTGCCAACCACACTCGCTTTGAGCACTGCGTTGGTGTTATGTATTTGGCGGGTAGAGTAATGGAAAACCCGAATATCTCCCAGCATGTAAATGAAGAGGAGGCGGAAATGATCAGGATTGCAGGTCTGCTTCATGATGTAGGTCATGGACCTTTTTCGCATGTTTTTGAACACTTGCTTGACAAAGAACTTGGTAAAACACATGAGGACATGACGCGTTGGATAGTTTCAAACAGCGAAATAAAAGACAGGTTGAACAGTATTGGTTATGATTCTGATGATGTTGGAAAACTAGCAACAGGCAGGTTGCATAAGCCGCGAAAAGCCTTCTTGGATCAAGTAATAAGCAGCGCAGTTGACGTGGATAAACTGGACTTCATTGTACGAGACACGTACCATACAGGTGCAGAATACGGTTACATAGACATTTTTCGGTTAATTCACGCCTTGGATTTGCTTGATGAAAACTTGGCGGTGGATTTAGGCGCGCTTTCAGCTCTTGAATCATTAATCATAGCTCGCATAGAATCATTCAAAAGTATATATTTCCATCGAGTTGGAAGAGCCGCTCAAATAATGCTTGCCATGGCTATGGATAAAGCTGATGAAGAACTTGGGCTGACACGCTTCAAAACTCCTGAAGAGTATCTGGCAATGGATGATTACACAGTTTGGACGATGCTTAGAAACTGTGAAAAATCGAATGAAATAATAAAAAATCTTGAAAGACGAAAACTACTCAAATGCGCTTATGAAAAAACTTTTTACGAGAAAGACGCAGTGGTTTCAAGCATTTTCAGTAGACAAGCGCATAGAGAGCAATTGCGAGCAGACATTGCAAAAGAAGCGGGAATCAAGACTGAATCTGTGATAATTGACGTGCCCACCGTACCATCTGTCCCATATCATCATTCGGTTCTATTGGAAGCCACAGAAATCCCAGTCTTCTACAAAATAGAAAACAAGAAGATTCCACAAAGAATAGGTGAAATCTCCAAGATCATCGAAACTCTGAAAGGGTTCATAAATATTCTCCGCGTTTACACAGATGAAGAAAATCGTGAAACAGCCAGCAATGCAGCAGTAAAGATTTTAGGTGATGTTCCCTCAACGGCGAAAATCTCTTACTAA
>DATKKK010000032.1:0-4432 GCA_035542975.1 Bathyarchaeia archaeon
CGATCCTTAACTGACATTCTGCCAGAAATAGAAGTAGTAAAAGATTGCCCCTTCAACTGCAGCCCAAACGACCCATCCAACATGTGTCCAAAATGCAGCGGAAAATACGCAAAAAACGAAAAACTGCCCGTAGAAAAAAGACCGATGGTAGTCGTAGACCTTCCGTTGGGAGCAACAGAAGACAGAGTCATCGGAAGCCTAGACGTTGAAAAAGCAATAAAGCTTGGAATAGAAGCGTTGGAACCAGGCATACTGGCGGAGGCAAATCAAAACGTGCTATACGTGGATGAGGTTAACCTGCTTCCAGACCACATCGCAGACGATCTACTCGACGCAGCAGCGACAGGATGGAACATCGTTGAAAGAGAAGGAATCTCAGTAAGCCACCCGTCACGCTTCATATTCGTTGGAACGATGAACCCTGAAGAAGGCGAATTACGACCACAGCTTCTAGATCGCTTTGCACTATCAGTCAACGTTGAAACAATCGCATCTGTGGAAGACAGGGTTGAGGTGGTCAAGCGCAACATGGAGTTTGAAGCCGACCCTGAAAAATTCCATGAAAAATGGAAGCCTATGCAAGAGGAACTGCGAAACAGAATAGCCCAAGCGAAAACAACGTTAAAAGATGTGGTAATACCCGCTGATATTCTGGAAGGCGTCTGTAAAGCATGCCTAAACCTGAAAGTTGACGGCTTACGCCCAGACATAGTAATATCCAAAGCAGCCTCAACCCTAGCCGCGTTCGAGAACAGAACCGAAGTGACCTTTAACGATGTTCTGGTAGCCGCTGAATTAGCATTAAGCCACAGAACAAGAGAAGGCGGCTTCATAGAACCCGCTACAGAAAAAGAAATAACCGAAGTCTTCACTACAAACGTTAAAAAAGTTTTCCAATTTGAAAAAACAGGCGAAACCACTAAGGAACAAGAGAAGAAACGAAGCTTCTGGAAGGGAAAAGCCATCTTCTTTGTCCAAAAAGACGCTACAGAAAAGGAAGAAAAAGACGCTAAAAAAGAAACAACCGGAAAAAAGCTAGTGAGAATGCGTGATCATTTACATTTTCTCCTTAACAGAGCGCTTCACGGCGTCATATTCTCTTTTGGCAAAAGACTAAAACAAAGCCCGGAAGACGCGCCAGCCACTGAAGGCTACCAGGCAGGATCAAACAAGCTTCGCGGAGAAACATGGGAAGAAAAAACCAAGATCATGAAGGGCAAAGGAATTCCAACAGTCAGCGACGCCGTCAAATCGTCTGAAGTTTCCCAGGGCACTCCAATGATGCAAAGCTTCGAAAAAAGAATAGTCTCGCCTTCCAAATATTTTCTTAAAATGGGAAAAATCACAACCCGGAGACAGTCGGTCTACGCTGGAAAACACGCGCAAACAATAACCACGCTCCACCGAGGCAGACCCTACGGCTGGAAAGTTCCACACGGAAAACCTGAGGACATTCACATTCCAGCAACCATACGTGAAGCCGCCAAATGGCAAGCTTACCGTGAGAAATCATTGGAAACCGCGCTGAATATCCATCTTACAGATGTGCGTGAAAAATTAAGGACCTACAAGGCTCCTTTAACCATGATTTTTGTCATAGACTTGAGCGGTTCAATGCTTCTCAATCTTAAGCCGGTGAAAGAGGCGTTGCTCAAGCTTCACGGAGATGCTTACAGGTGCAGAGACCGCGTTGGAATAGTAGCTCTTAAAGGCTTAAGCGCCGTCGTTGTGCAACATCCCATCACGAATCTGCGAGTGGTAGCTAACAAACTCGTAAACCTGCACATCAGCGGCTACACACCGTTAGCAACAGGTATGTACAAAGCATGGGAAGTGCTAAAAGAAGCAAAACGCCGAGACAGCTCAACCATACCCGTAATGGTAATCGTCACCGACGGAAACGCCAACGTTCCACTAGGAAAGAGTGTGGAAACAGGAGAAGTTCGACAGATAGAAGAAATCCACGCCATCGGCAGAGAATACGAAGCGATGGCTGAAAGAGACGTGATTTCCGTTTCAAAATTGGTGAAACGCGAAGGAATACACACCATAGTAATAAACACAAACCCACATGTCTATGGACGCGAAACCTACGGGTTCTGGATAACCGAGCACATCGCTTACCTTACTGGCGGAACCCATCACGCTATCGGCAAGTTAACCACAAACGAGGAACTCGTTGAAAACATGATTGGACGAATCAAGGAAGACGAGAGAACCATCACTGCAGAAAAGATGCACAATTAATAGAACAGCTTGAAAGACTGATTAAAGACTAGAAGGCGGTCTAACCCGCCGTTTCGTCTCGTCGTCTGTGTGCATCCATTTCTCAAACTCGCGAGAAGGTGGATTCTCGACAAAAAGTCGTCTTCTAACCGATTCTAAACATTCATTATCGTTGCCTAAGAATTCACTAGCCGTCAAAACCTTATGTCCCACGTCGTTTGCTCTTCTAAACAAGTTTTCAGTTTTATCTCGCCATTTTTCGTCCCTCAAAACATGATGCTCCATTATAGTTAAAGGAACATTCTCCACGATTTTTTCTAAATGCTCCAATCCGAGCTGAATCTGTTTTTCATCAACCTTAAATCCAGTTAAATACAGGGGCGGTCCACCGATAATTAGTAGCTGAGGCTTCTCGTTTTGTATAAGCTCAAAAGTGTGCCGAGATATCGGACCTTGCACGTCGGGTGCAAACATGAACTTCTCGTCTTGGCATTCGATTATCGACATCAAAACCCATCCTAGAAAAGAATTTTCCGACCCGTGAAAAACTGGCTCTGAAAACCTGATTCGTGTTTCTCCGAAAATGAAAGATTTTCCGTCAGCAACTTCAAGCTTTGCAGCATGTTTTCCAGCGGTTCTCTGAAACATCCATCCTCTCTGTCTCTGACTGGCGTTTATTTTTTCTCTAGGGTTTTTTATTAAGACGGTTTTTCCTGCATAGATTTGTTTTGCAGCTTCACCTTCTTCTGTCCAATTAACCAGCCAATCTTCGTATGAAGGTGTATGATGGTCAAAATGGTAATGACTCAACGTTACTACATCGGCTTTCTCTGCTGCATCAGCAATCTTTTCTCGACATCTAACTATAGCCTCAAACTCTTTCGGATGAGGCGGCAAACCAAAACGGTATGGACAAAGCGAAACACCAGCATCTAAAAGAATCTTCACGTCAGCAGTCTCAACATAAGTGCACATTGATCTCACACCGAGGCTTTCAGCAGCCAACGGCGTAACGTGGACGTGTTTTAACATGGTTGTTCGATACAAGGTATATGTGAATCCTATAAATTCTTATTTAGCTGATAAGGCTATTTTCTTTGGTGGGCGATGACGACTCTGGCCCCGCTGAATCTTGATAATGATTGGGATCTTGAGTGCGAGAGCCCTCCAAAAGCGAACAGGAAACTAGATTTTTTCTTCGGGTTTTTCCCAGAGCTCCAGTTTTTTCTTTTTCAAGTCTCGACGTTTTCTATGCAGGAACCTGTAAACTGTGCTGTGCATGCTTCCTCTGACAAGCATTTGTATGGCTTCTCTTGCCACTTGAGCCTCCTCAATTTCACCGATTATGCTGACGGTGTGTCCATAGACTGCTATGTTGGTGTCTGTCAGCTCCTCGATTATTCGGCGGGTTTTGCCGTTCATGCCGATTATGCGTCCTTTCACTCGTTTGATGTCTGACTCCGACTTTCCGAAAGTTGTTCTCAAGTCTATAACATCCAAAAGTGCATCCTCGTTTCGAATCAAGCGAAACGCATGCTCGGGAGAGAAGCCTCTTCCAATTGCGTTAATTACGTCTTTTGCTCTAAAAAGTACAGAAGGGTCTTCGGCGCTCTTAGCCAGTACTATCGTTATGTCACCTGATTCGCTGCCGATTTGAAGCTCGATTGAAAACGCCTTTTCAACGTACTTTTTGGTTTCGCCTTCTGGTCCGATGAGTGCTCCTACGCGTTCCTTCGGAATTTTCAAGAAAGCGTTAGTTCCCGTCATGACCTGTGATCTGCCTGTAAGCTTCTTCAGTTGAAAGCACCTTAACGTCTAACCTCTTAAAAAACTTATTTAAGTTAGTTAAATCTCTGCGCAGTAGAGAATCTGCCATGGGGTGCGAAAGGGGAACGGACTGCGACATGTCAAAAAGCACTGGTTGGCCATTCCATATCATTATGTTATATTCACTCAAGTCGCCATGAACCAGTCCAGCCTTACCATAAAGCTTCTTCAAATAAGCCAAAAGCGTCTTGTAGGTTTTTTCAGGGTTTTTTGGTGAAAGTTCTTTCATTGAAGGAGCGTTCGCGCCGTCTTTTCCAATGAATTCCATTACGAGCACGTTGTTTCTGACAAATATGGGTTTGGGCACTCGAACTCCGGCTTCCGTGGCTTGCTGCAGGTTTCGGTATTCTTTTTGCGTCCATGCAAAAACCAGCGAACG
>DATKKK010000033.1:0-38045 GCA_035542975.1 Bathyarchaeia archaeon
TCCTCTTGATGGAAGGCGTCCCACCAAAGAATCTCTAGCACCTCTTGAATTGTTTATCCACCAAGCCGCAGTGGCCATAGAAAAAGCGCAACTGTTTGAACAGCTGAATGAAGCTAAAGATCAGATTAGAGAATATGCTAATGAGCTTGAGTTGAAGGTAGAAGAGAGAACAAGGGAGCTGAGAAAAAGCGAAGGGAAGCTTCGCAGTATTTTTGCTTCCTCTCCAGATGGAGTTGTAGTTATCGATTTGAAGGGAAACATACTTGAATGCAACCAAGCAGCATTTACGATGCATGGATGTTCATTAAAAAGCGAAGTTATCGGCAAGAACGCTTTCGAATTTATAGCCAAAAAAGATCGTGGAAAAGCATTGGAAAACATGAAAAAGACTATGCAATGTGGTTCGATAAAGAATGTAGAATATACTTTCTTGACTAAGGATGGACACGAATTTCCTGCTGAGGTTTCTGCGAGTGCGATTCAGGATTCTTCTGGAAACCTTATCAGTATTGTGGTTATGACTAAGGATATCACGGCGCGCAAGCAGTCAGAAGAAGCATTACGTGAGTCACAGCAGAAACTTGTCAAATCAGAAAGATTGGCTGCTGTTGGTGAAGTGGCTGCGATGGTTGGTCACGACTTGCGTAACCCGTTGGCTGGAATAGTAGGTGCTATATACTACTTGAAAATGAAGTTAGGCTCAAAAATTGATGAAAAACAACGAGAAATGCTTGAACTTATTGGGAAGAATGTTGAATATTCGAACAAGATTGTGAATGATCTTTTGGACTATTCGCGTGACATGCAACCTGAGTTGATTGAGACTACCTCAGAAGCCGTAATAAAAGAGGCTTTGTCACTGGTTAAGGTTCCTAGCGATGTCGAAATTCTTAATCAAGTGCAACGGGGTTTGAAAATAAACGTTGATGTTGAGCAAATGAAAAGAGTTTTCGTCAACATAACCAAAAATGCAATTGACGCCATGCCAAAAGGAGGAAAGTTAACGATAAGAAGCAGGAAAGTCTCGGATGATTTTGAGGTTATTTTTGCTGATACAGGTGTAGGTATGGCACAACATGTTTTGGAAAGAATCTGGTCGCCGTTGTTTACGACTAAAGCGAAAGGAATGGGGTTAGGTTTGGCAATCTGCAAGCGCATAGTGGAATTGCATGGAGGCAGAATTTCCGTGAAAAGTGTGGTTGGTAAAGGAACAACATTTACAATTATTATTCCTATCAAACCAAAATTAGAAGGAGGTGAAAAGGTATGGGTGAACGTGCCCGAATACTTGTTGTCGACGACGACGAAAGCATAAGAAAAACCATTTCAACCATACTGGAAGAAAAAGGATACATAGTTAACACCGCGGAAAATGGAAAAGAAGCCATTGAAAAAACCAATGCAAGGTTCTATAATCTAGCTTTAATAGACATTCGACTTCCAGACATGGAAGGAACTGAACTCTTAACAAGAATCAGGGAAACTACTCCTCCAATGATCAAGATAATAGTCACAGGCTTCCCGTCTCTGCAGAATGCTATGGAAGCTGTGAACAAAAGCGCCGACGCTTACTTGATTAAACCTGTTAAGATAGAAGAGTTGCTTAGCACGATTCAAGAACATTTGGAGCTTCAAGAGGAGGCCAAAAGATACAACGAAGAAAGAATCACGGAATTCATTGAAACACGCATGAAAGAACTTGAACAGAAGATAACATTCAACAAGAAAAAGAGATAACCCCTCATTTCATGTTTACTTATTATAATAATTCATACTCATTTTCAATTTTCGGCTGAAAATAACGCTTATTTTAGTGTTTAAACCTCTCTGAACGAAGTCCTATTCTGAAAATAAACCCTGCTCATATCTAGAGCTTACTAGAAATTATATGCAGAACCCTCTCGAGGGGTTAGTTCGTATTAGCTGTTTTTAAACTCAAACAGCATCGAAAAACTACACCGAACACATCATAAGTAACCACTCGTATAAAACTACTAATCAGACTGCTGAAGCCGCCCTTGTGCGCCGAATCCTTCTGTAACTATTCTTGAAAAACACAACAAGAAGGAACCAATTGGAACCACAAGTTCAATGTATATATAAGGGAGGGGGTAGGCACTAGTGGGCAGAGCCTCTTAACCATCCTGCTCCCATATTCTGCAAACAAGACTTGTTAAAACCAACCTGGGCGACTGCAGAAAATTAAGATGACCCAGGCTGTATTGACTGTTTTCTAAGCCAAACCTTCATTTAAAAAATCAACAACGGATATGCATGGTAATTGGTTGTTGTTGGTTAATCGTTTCGGTGTGGAGGTATAACTCTTCAGAAACATGTCATAAATCGTAATATAGGTTAAATGCTTTTAAGGGATTAAAGCTAATAATAGAGCAAAAACAGAGGAGTTGAATGGATAATGGTCAAGAGTGGAGACGAGGAGAAGGTTAAACGCATTCTGACTGATCCTAAATATGCACCTATCAAAGCTATGCTTGAGAAAGACCATGCCATAGATTGCATTATGCTGCTTCACATGGGTCGCGGGAAATGGAAAGAAGCTAAGGAGTTCATGCGTGAAAACGGCTTGACACTAAGTGATGGCACTTTCAGAGCTAGGATGATTGAGATTGAGGAATTAGGCTTGGCTAAGGGCGAGCGTATTGATCCGCTGAAGAAGTACTACGTGAAGACAGCTTTTGGCGAGAAGATTGCTAAATTGTTGTTGGAGCTTTTTGACAAGCTGAGTTCTTAGGCGTGTAAGCATAGCGTTTTGTTGTTGCAGTTTTCTTTTTTTGTGTTTTGTTAGTTGGTTGACTGTTTGTTTGTGTTTGGTTATTTGTAGTTTTGTTTTACAAATACAAAATATGGTGTATTAAGTCGTAAGATTTAAATCTCTTGTTTCTACTAACATAACCAATTAACCCTAAAAGGAGGGATAAAAAAAGAAATGAAAATCTTGAAGAGCAAGAAAGCCCTAAGCCCTGTAGTAGCATCAATCATACTAATCGCTGTAACCGTGGCCGTCAGCATCGCCGTAGCCGCATGGATGGGCGCTTTAACGATAGGCTTCATGGGATCATCCTCAATCACCATAACCGACGCAAGCTTCCAAGGAACAGGCGCTTCAGCCTACATCAACATTACGTTGAAGAACACTGGAACAAAAACCGTAACAATCAACCAGATAAAGGTCAACAACGTCATCAAAACGTTCGTAGCCACAGGAAGCAACTTCACGTTGCCTGCGGGCGACATGAACCACGTCATAAAGATACAGAACGTTGGCTGGATCAACGGCAACCCATACAAGATCGACCTCTTCGACACAAGCGGCTCAGCAGTCGGCTCATCGCAATACAACTCGCCAGGCAGCTAAGTTTCCCTTAAAATTTGTTTGAGAATGGGGGTAGGGTGAGAAATAACTCTCCAATTTCCCTCTCTTGTTTCCTACTTGAAGGTGAAAACAAATGGTCGTTGAAATAAAAGAGTACAGTTCAGCAGAAGAAATAGCCGAAACCCTAGACAAGGCAATAGGCGATACAAAGAGCACGCTAGGTGAATACCTGCGCAAACTAGATGACATCCGAGCTTTGGCTGAAAAGTCAAAGAAAATCCGTGAAGTCGTCTTGAAGCTTGCAGGTAAAAAAGCGGCAACCGAAAGCCTAGGAGAAATCTCCGTAGGCAGCCTAAACATAATACTAGATGCCAATCCGTTCCACGAACTAACAGCCATAGAAGAAGTCGTGCGAAGCCACCAAGAAAGGTTACTGGTCTTGCAGAAAGCCCGAGAGGCCCTCAAATGGTTGGATCAACTCGGAGACACTGAAGGGCTCAAGTATCTCGTCGTAGAGCATGATGGCGTACCAGAACGCATACTCTTCAAAATATCCTAGTAGACTGCGGCATGGAAGTGAAACGCATGAATGATGAAGTCTACGTTTTTGCCTTAAAAAACACGCTAAATGAGATTCAAAACATATGCCCCGACATCAAAAATTCTTTTATCTTCAAAGGAGATGGTGAAATAGTCGCAGGAGACGAGAACACTCCTGAAAAAACCATCGTGCGACTCATAGACGACTTTGAAGGAATCTTTGAAAAAGCTGATTCCATAAACGGTGTCGAAGCCATAACTCTTGAAGGCAGTATGGGCAAACTAATCGTTTCAAGTGTCAACGACTTTTACTTAGTCACAGTTACCACTGGAAAAGCCGACATGAAATACGTGAACACAGTGACCCGCGTCCTGATTCCAACCGTTCTCAAGTTGGTAGAGAACTTCAACCCTGCCTCCCTCAAAAAAAGTCCTCCAGCGCGAGAGATAGAACCTGAAACCTCAGCCTTCAGAACCATGGAAAAAGAAGAAACTGAAGAAAAAGAGACCGAAGAGCCGCTTATTAGAGAACCACCAAAACCTTTCAGTTCTGAACTTAAACCTGAACCAACCCTACCCGAGACCCCTATCAATCAACTCATCGTCGAAAACCTCGGCGGTCTACTCGTTCCTTCAGACACCGTACGCATCGACAACGAAACATTAACGCAATGGAATGAACTCTACGAGGACAGAAAAATAGAAGAAGTTGAAATCCAAACCTTCGACGGCAAACTAGCTCAATGCAAAGTCAAACCGATTAAAGAATCCAAGTATGAAGGAAAAGGAATAGTGCAAATGCCCGAGAAGGTGCAGTTAACGTTGGAGATCAGAAAAGGCGAGCTTGTAAGAATCAAGCCAATAGTCGAGTGATGATGGAGGCACATAGTTATGAATAAAAAAGAAAAAAAGAAAAGCGTTCAGGAAGTAATCACCGAAGCCACTGAACCCGTAACTGTGGTGGAGACAACCCATGTGAATGACATGCGCGCAACTCTCGACGAAATTAAAACGTTTGAAGGAATCATAGGCTACATTCTGAGGAATGAAACATCCGCTGCGATTGATCTTAAAGATCCCACAAAAATAGTAGACTACGCCATCCTTTCTTCTTCCGCGCTTGATTCGATCAAAGACCTTGTGGAGCTTTTTAATTTGGGCAATGCAAAAGGCATTGTTGTTGAAGGCAAAGATGTTAAAATGGTTTCAGTCATAGCTGGCGAGAACAGAGTCAGCATTTTCATGGAAAAAAATGCGGATAGCGAAAGAATACTGAAAAAGCTGCATGTCGCTTAGGGCAGTATCCACACGCCCTTTATTTCTTTCCACCCAATTATCCAGTTTTTGCGTGTTAAGGTGTTTTCAGAATCTTTAAATTAACGTTTTACGCTATTGCTATGGGGGAGAAAGGGGACTGAAGCATCCCTTCAACAGCTTTACAGGCGAGTTCGCTTGGTTCAGATCAAAAGACGCGTTAGCAACAATCATCGAGGACACCTAGATATCATTGCAGACATTCTTGGGGCATCAGGTGGAGGCGTTAAGAAAACCTATTTGATGTATCGTTGCAATTTGAGTTTTAGACAGTTGAAGCAGTACTCAGATTTTCTGATGAGAAAAGGGCTTTTGTGTATAAATTCTGAAATAGATGATTCTCCTCACGGCTTATTTGAGGTTACTGATAAGGGCAAGCAATTTCTAAAAGTCTATAAGAGTTTAATGTCCCTCATGAACTAGGTTTTTTGTATTAGAAATCTTCGAGTTTTTTCTTCAATTTTTATTGCTTTTTTTGTTTCTTCCAACACTATAAAGTTGTACTCTTTAAGGAAATCTATGATCTGTTGAATATCTTTTTCTTCTAATCTTATTTTTTCTTCTATTTCCCTCATTTTATGCCACTCGCCATCGTTAAGCAAATCAAGAATTTCAGCGATTTTGGATGCCGTTGGCTTTTCCCCCTGTAGATGTATTCTGTCTATACGCTTTCTGTTTAAATGCTTTCTGAGGTTGGCTTCTGGTGTTATTTTTCAGATGTATTTTCTAGAAGATTATTCACAAAAAATCTGTTACCATACGAATTAGGCATCGGAATTTGCATCTTCTATTTTATCAAAACCTCCATCATCATTCTTGATAACAGATCAAAAAAGTCACCATGCTGATGTGAATCAGATTCCGTGAAGTCTTTTTCCAGCAAAGTCTTTATCAAAACCTGCAACACTCTAAAAGGTTGGAGAATGTTGCAGATGAACCGACGAATCGACTGGACACAGGTTCTTGTTCAATGCAAAAACAATGTCCAAAAACAGATAGCTCCACTCTTTAAAACGCTGAGACAACCTCAACCAGATTTAGGGGTCGGAGCAGGCGGTGACCCAATCAAGCAAGTTGACTTAGAGGCGGAAAACGCCATTGTAGACACACTGCGGCAGTATGAGTTTTCTTTTACGCTCGTAAGCGAAGAATCAGGCATAAAAAAATATGGTGACATTCCGCATGAATGTTATGTGACAATCGACCCCGTAGACGGCACTACAAATCTAGTTAGAGGGATACCTTTTAACGCTACTTCGATCGCCATATCAACAGAACAAACCCTGAACACTGTGCATGCAGCATTAGTTGCAGACTTGGCTCGTGATGCAGTTTATGTTGCTCAAAAAGGAAAAGGCGCGTACCGTAACGGAAAAAGAATAACTCCTTCGATGCTTGTATCTTTAGAAGACGCCGTGATAGGGTTGGATTTAAACACCTACAAAGTTAAGGAAATAGCTCCACGACTGACAAGTCTCATCGAGAGAACAAAGCACATACGGCATTTTGGCGCAAATGCTCTGGAACTATGTTATGTGGCTGATGGCACTACGGATGCTTTCATAGATTTGCGCGGAAAACTTCGTGCTACAGACGTAGCTGCGGCGTGGTTTATATTGGAGGAGGCAGGCGCAAGAATGACGACTCCAACGAACGATCTTCTTAACTTTACGCTGAGTCCGAAGCAACATGTCTCTTTCATAGCTTCTGGGAACCTGCAAATCCACAAAAAAATACTTGACTTGATAAAAACTGAAAAGGCAACATGATGATAACACCAATCTTGTCTCATCCTGCTGCGTTGATGAAAACACAACAAACGCGAACTTTGATAGTTGCTGATCTGCATATAGGCTGGGAGCTGGCGCTTGTGCAGAAAGGCATACATGTACCCATGCAAACATCGAAGCTGCTGAAAAACCTAGTTGATCTCATTCTAGAACACAGGCCAGATAAACTGTTAATCTTGGGAGACGTAAAACACACAGTGGCAACTGCTGAAATGGGCGAGTGGCGCGATGTACCTGACTTTTTCACCGAACTAAGAAAACACGTAGAAGACATAAGTATACTCCGCGGCAACCATGACGGAAACCTTGAACCGCTTTTGCCGGAAAATGTAACGCTCTTACCTGCGAGTGGCGTGGCATTAGGTGAAGTTGGCTTTTTCCACGGACATCAATGGCCATCTCCAACCTTGTTGGGTTGTAAAACGTTGGTGATGGGGCATGTTCATCCCGTTATAGCTTTTCGTGATTTAGCAGGTTTCAGAATTTCTCGGCAGGTTTGGATAAAAGCAAGATGCAATGGAACCTGTTTGGCGAAAGTTTTGCTGCAGAAACACCATGTAAAAATCGAGAATAATCCCACAGCAACGCTAAAAGAACTTTTCAACATCAAACCGAAAACTACGCAACTTTTCATAATGCCCTCTTTCAACGAATTCTTAGGAGGCAAACCTTTGAATGAAACTAGATTAAAAAAGAGTTCCAAAAGCGGAAACATTGTCGGCCCAGTTCTTCGTTCCGAAGCTGTTGACTTAGCTGGCGCAGAAACTTATCTCCTTGATGGAACTTTTCTAGGAACGTTAAACCAACTTAAAATCTAACATTGACGACTTTGCAGCATAAAGTTTATAGACCATAAATTCTTCACGTTATTTTAGGTGAAATAATGTCAAGTGACGATGATTCTTCAGAATGGTTCCGAAAGAAACGCTATCCGTTCTTCAAAGACTGGGGCTTTGATGACATGGACAAGATTTTTGGGGAAATGGAAAAAATGATGGAAGAAGAATTCAAAAATTTTGCTGCGCGCATCCCCAAAGACTACGTTAGAGAACGCAAGCTGCCAGACGGAAGAGTTGAACGTGAACTCGGTCCATTCGTGTATGGATACAGCGTCAAAATAGGCCCTGACGGAAAACCAGAGATAAACGAGTTTGGAAACGTTAAGCAAAGTCGTCTAGGACCCCCCCAGGTGAAGGAAGAACGCGAACCGCTAGTAGACATAATTGAAACAAACGGAGAAATACGCATCGTTGCAGAACTGCCGGGCGTGGAGAAGGAAGACATAAAATTGCATGGAACAGAAGACTCTATAACAATAACAGTGGATAAACCTCAACGTAAATACTATAAAGAGGCCAAACTGCCCGCGAAAGTGAACGTGAAAGAAGCCAAAACGACGTATAAAAACGGAGTTTTGGAGATTATACTTCCGAAACTCAAGGATGCGAAGAAGCCTAAGGGTGAACTGATAAACATAGAGTAGCCCTTCAGCATTTTCTTTCTCTTGAGGCTTCTTTGGAAGACAGTTTGTGCGTTTATGGATGAACTCTCAGAAATTGATGTTCTAAACATCGTCTGTAAAGAGGCAAAAACAGACGGCAAATTAACTGGCAAAAACTTGACCAGACTCTATGAAGTTTTCGGTCAACGTTTCACGAGAGCTTTTGAAGCTCTAAAAGAGGGTCGAGTGAAAAAATACGTTTTCAAACCTAGTGGCAGAATAGTGTGGATTGTTGTGGGCAAGGAGCGTGATTATCTTCTGATGCCTGAAGCCGAGTTCTGTACGTGCGATGATTTCTATTTTCGGGTTCTGGACAAGAAGGTTCACCTATGTTACCACCTGATTGCACAAAAGCTAGCTAAAATTTTAGATTGGTATGAGCTTATGGAGGAGCATGACGAGCTTTTTGAGACACTCATGAGTGAGTGGAAAAAAGCGACTGTTTAAATATTTCAACTTGAAAATATGATGAGTAATAAGGAGATAATTACCCATGGATATAGCCTCATACTTCACACTCCTCGAATACATTCTCATGAGTTCAACGTTCGTAGTGCTTATCTTATTATTTCTTTACTCGTTTTTTAGCAAAGAAGAAGAGACAAGCTGAAAGCGTTTACCGCCCTTTTTTAGTAACGATAGTTTTTGCGTGTCTAAAAAGCAACGCTTAATTATCAACGACACATTTTCTTACAGAAACAAAGTCAGAAATGGAGAGAAAAACAAGTGAACATGATTATTTTTGGTGCGCCAGGCTCAGGAAAGGGCACTTATGCTTCTCGGCTGCATTCGAAGCTAGATGTTGACGTGATTTCCATGGGCGATATTTTCCGAGAAATATTGAAGGAAGAGACGCCGTTGGGCAGGAAGGTTAAGGGGTACGTGGAGAAAGGGTTGTTGGTTCCTGACGACGTTGTGGTTGACGTGTTGAAACAGCGTTTAGCTAAGGTTCCGCGTGGCAAAGGGTTTATTCTTGATGGGTATCCGAGGACTGTTGAGCAGGCAGAAGCTTTGGAGAAGGTTGTTAAGATAGATGTTATTGTTCAGTTGTTGGTGCCTGAATGGATTATTGTTGAGCGTTTGTCGACGCGTAGGATTTGTAAGAACTGCGGTGAGGTCTATAATGTGCGCTATTTGAAGCCCAAGGTGGACATGGTTTGCGACAAATGCGGTGGTCCTCTGTACCAGCGTTCAGATGACACTGCCGAGGTCATAAAAGACCGAATTAAAGTTTATGAACGCCAAACTCAGCCGCTTTTGCACTTTTTTGAGGAAAGAAAGATTCCTTTCGTGAAGTTTGAATGTGATAAATTGGACATGCCGCCCGAAGTAGGAGTAGAAGAAATCCTGAAAGGTTTAAAACGCCTGAAACCCACGTAAAACCTCCGCCTTTTTTTATCTACTTGCAGTTTTAGACCGAATTTTCGAATTTCTCGGTGACAAGCTTTATAGTGTTAACGTTCTAACATTCTCAGCGGTATTGACGCTGAATGACGAATGAAGATATGATCGAGCAAATCCTTTCAACAAATCAGAAGGTTTCTAGGGAAGAGCTTCTGGAAAAGCTGGAAAAGGAAAAAAGGAAAACTGGCGGCTTTATTTCTGATGAGACTCTTCTGCGCGTGATCGGAGTTGAGTTTGGTGTTGTGTTCTCTTCTATTGAAACAGCAGTACCTGCTCTCTTGATATGCGATCTTATTTCTGGCTTGTATGATGTGACGGTTACTGGGCGAGTGGTCGCGGTTTTTTCGCCGAGAGCTTTTAACGGGAAAAGAAGTGGTAAATTTGCGAGTATGCTTGTTGCTGATGAGAGTGGGCTTCTGCGGATTGTTCTGTGGAATCATCAAACTAGTCTTGTTGAATCGGATAAGGTAGTGGTTGGGCAGGTAATCCGTTTTTCTCACGGATACACCAGAGAAGACAGTAGCGGGAAGGTTGAGCTGCATGTAGGAGCGAAATGTGAAATCGAAATCAACCCAAGTAACATTCAAGCGAGTGACTATCCGTCGATAGACCGATTTCTGAAGAAGATTAATGAGATAGTCTATGACGGCAAGAACGGGAAAGTAAACACGGCGGGCATCGTGAAGAGGTTGTTTTCGGCTTCTACTTTTGAAAGGCAGGATTTGAGCTCAGGGAGGGTCATGCGGTTCAGTTTGGCTGATGAGACGGGTGAAATAGCCGTGGTTTCGTGGAATGAGAAGGTAGAGGAGCTTGAAAAAACGTTGAGGAGTGGCGTTGGGTTGCGGCTTGTGGGTGCGAGAGTGAAGAGGACGATGGATGGAGGGTTGGAGTTGCATGTTGATGGTGGAACGTACGTGGAGACGGTTGTGCCTGAGGAGAAGTTTTTGAGAATAGCGGATTTGAAAGAAGGAATGAACCACGTCAATCTGCAGGGCGAAGTGGTTGCGAAGCCTGTTGTTAGAGAAGTAAAAACCGCGAAAGATGAACGTGTAAAGCTTGCTAGTTTTGAGTTAAAAGACGAGACGGGCAGAATATGGTTTTCAGCGTGGCGGGCACAAACAAGCGCTGTGAGCAACTTGAAATTAGGAGACAAGATAGCCATAAGAAACGCTTACGCAAAGAAGGGCTTTGGAGAGCATCTGGAGATTTCGACAAAAGAAGCGACATCAATAATCGTGATTTCATAAACAATTCACTTGGTGCCGGGGGCGGGATTCGAGCCCGCGACCTCTGGACAGTTGGGCGTTTGCCCCATTCGTGTTCTCCAGATTATGAGTCTGGCGCCCAAACCAAGCTAGGCTACCCCGGCTCGACGCAATAGTTTCATCTAGTTTTAGAGTGCGCTTGCATATAAAAGTTAAAAATAGGCGTCAAACACTTAAAGACGAGTTTTTCTTTCCAACCTTGCTACAGTAGACTCTCTTCCAAGGTAGACAACATCCGCCATCCTAACAAAAAGCCCCGTCTCAACCACGCCTATAACGCTCTTCAACTTGCGTTCCAGTTCTTCGGGTTTGCGTATGAGACCGAAAACCGTGTCTATTATAACGTTGCCGTTGTCCGTTATGACTGGACCAACCTTCTTAACGGCTTCTCTCATGGTTGGTTTTCCGCCAATCTCCTCCATCTTATGCGTTACAAGAGTAACCGCAAACGGCAACACTTCAACGGGCACTGGATGATTGTTCTCTCCCAGAATCTTGACTTTCTTGCTTTCATCTGCGATGATTATGTTTTTCTTCGATGCAGAAGCTACAATCTTTTCACGGGCAAGTGCTCCTCCCATTCCCTTGATCAAGTTCAGTTCATCATCTACTTGGTCAGCGCCGTCTATCGTCAAATCCAAAGTAGAGTTCTCTTCTAACGTTGTTATCTGGATTTTATGCTTGACTGCTAACATGAACGCTTGGTAAGACGTTGGAACTGCTAGAAGATGCAGCTCTTCGCGTTTGATTCTGTTTCCTATCTCTTCAATAGCGTATGCGGCTGTGCTACCGCTGCCTAAGCCGACGACAAAACCGTCTTCTACATGCTTAACCGCTTCAAAAGCAGCGTTCCTTTTTGCCGTTTCAACCCAATCCTGTTTATTCTTCAATTTCCATCTGCCCCAGTCTGTCCAAGACTTTTTCAACTTCTTCTCGGATTTCGTCTATTCTTTTCTCCGCTTCAGTCCTCGGGTTTGGTTTTGCTTGCGTTTGTTTTCTCTTTTTTCTTGCTTTCTCTTCTTCGTCAGGTTTTTCTTCAAGTTCTAGGGGTAGCTGTACCGATTTTGATGTGGGAATTGTTATTTCTTTTATCGGTTTTACGTCTACTTTTGAGCGTAATTCGTCGATTTTTCCAGTTAACTCGTCGAAGCGTTCGCTGAACAGCTTCATCAAATCCTCTTGCATGGTCTCAAGTTCATGCAGAGCAACTACCGATTCGTCTTTTGTGATAGCGTCTTTCACCGTCATCATTCGAGACTTATAGGTTTGTGCGAGTCTTTCTCTTTCTTCTTCGGTTATTTTTCCTTCTGCCTGTGCTTCGTAGAGTCGTCTTATGGCGTCGCTGAGGATTTCTCTTTCCAAATCTAGTATTCGAAGTTCTTCTTTGGCGTGAAAAGCATCCTCTTTCGGAACGCTTTTGAGTATTTTGAACGGTAAACCTGATAGCTCCGTTGGCGTTTTCTCTTTTTCTTCAGGTATTTTTTCTTCTTTTTCTTTTCCACGCCTTCGGATGACAAAAAAAGCTATGATGCCAGCGAGAATCACCACTACTGTGATTGACGCGTACGTTAGGGGATCATCAAAAGCCACTGATGAGTTCCCTCTCTATCCTCATTGTCATTTAAGCATATATAAATTATATAATCGAACTTTTACAGAAGAATTCGCACACAATCGCCGATTTTTTCTAGCTTCTTAATCGTTCCGAAACTCGGTTTTCAATCGCTCTGTTAAACTTTCGCATCGCCAAGTAAGCCATAAGCCTCTTCTTCAACGCAAGCAATCTGCACAATTCAAAAATATTTTCTAACGAGGGAAAGGAATGATAGGCATTCAAAAGAGAATAAATGTCTTTTTATTATAGAAGAAGAGGGCAATGGCATGCTTTCTACATTTCATCTCGAAAACGATTTATTAATAAACTTTATAAGAACGACAATATGGCAACATCAAAAAAACAATTCAAAACTGTGGATGAATATATTGCTACATTTCCCGAAAATGTTAAAAATATTTTGGAAAAACTTAGACGAGTAATTAGAGAATCAGCACCTAAAGCTGAAGAGACAATAAGCTATGGAATACCCACATTTGACCTCAATTGCCGGCACTTGGTGCATTTCGCGGCATACAAGAATCATGTTGGCTTTTATCCCACTTCATCAGGGATTAAAGCTTTCAAAAAAGAGTTATCTCCCTTTAAAACAAGCAGAGGGACTGTCCAATTTCCATTAAATAAGCCCATTCCCTTTGATTTAGTTAAGAAAATCGTAAGATTTAGAGTAAGAGAGAATGAGAAATAGGCTTTTCAAGCTCAAACAGACAATAGAAACCTTTTGGAAAGCATGATCCAAGTTCGATTGATGGCGTTATAATGGCCAAAAAGAGCAAATATGGAGCCTCGGGCGGGATTTGAACCCGCGACCCCCGCCTTACCAAGGCGAAGCCCTAACCGGGCTAGGCCACCGAGGCAAGCCGTTGCTGTCAGAAAAGAACCGTTCGCAATGAAATTTAGAGCTTTCGGTCGCCTGTTACCTTCGAGTTTGGCTTTATCAAGAACCAACTCTAGCTCAACGCTTGTTTATCCAGAATCAGCTTTCAGTATTCTAATCCAAACTACATATTCTCTCTTCATAACCTTATTATTTTTTCAACCACATGAAGCTGTCATGGTGAACATAGATTGAGCACTTGGCATGAACTTCATGACCTGCAGAAGAAAAAAGCTGAGATGGAATTTCAGTTGCATTCGCTATCAGAGAAAGAGAGGACATTGGAAGAGAGGGCAAAGATACTGGAAGAGAAGTTGGCAATGCAAGAGCTCGAGGAACATCTCAAGGTTAAGCATAGTTCTGTGGAAAACTTGGAATCCAAAGTGTTGGGACTAGAAAAAAGGTTGAAAGAGCAGGAAAAGAACCTTGAAACCTTCGTAATAAAGAAGGACGAAGAACAGCGCCAAACAGCTGAATACTTTCCAGAATAGCAGAAAACACTTAACCACTGTCTGAATAGCCATCATTCTCTGAGCAAAACCACTTTAGCGACCAGCCTCTTCAAATTCTAAACACAGAACACAATAGACAGCCTGTTCAATATGGAACTTCTGCAGAAACGCTTATGCACGTATTTTTTTTATGGCTACTATGTTTTTCTAGGCAGCAAAAGAAAAAGCATAAAACAAAAGATTTTAGGACGAGCAAACTAAATGGCTTGCAGGCCGGGGTGGCAGAGTGGATAATGCGCAGGCCTTGAGAGCCTGTGGACCCTCCGGGTCCGCGCGGGTTCGAATCCCACCCCCGGCGCCAACAAACTAGGCTTAGCGAAATGTTTTTTGACAAGTTTAATATGTTCGATTTCGTTTTCTTTATTATGTTTGAGAGTCTCTACATGGAAGCTGATAAGATACTCGTTTCTGATTCGTTGCAGGAGACGCTTTGGCGTCTAGAAGAAGCGCGCTATGGGTTTAGAAAAAAGTCTGATGATACTGTGCGAGAAGCGTTAGATTGGATTTTGACAAGACAAGGTTTACCTAAATCTTATCTGAACCTGTTTGCACCAACCGATAAAGACTTCCTTCAAGGGTTGCGCTTGCTGACAGGCGAACTAGTACGATCTGGTGCAGCTTTGCGCCACATTATTGGTGAGGAAACACTTAGAACCGCAATTGTTTGGGGGTTAAGATCTTCTCCAACTGTTAAGCAAGCTTTGGAAGGGTTTGATCAGATTCTGGAAAGAGGAGCAAGAAAAACAGGAACATATTGTTGTCACAATTGTACCATAGCTTTTCTTAGAACATTGGCAGTTGTCAAGCCTAAAGAATGGGACGAAATTCTTGAGAAAGGTATGAACAAAATAAGAAAAGCTAGAACAAATGATGGCAAATGGCATAGCTATCCTTTTTACTACACATTGCTGATGCTTTCCGAGTTAAAAACGCCTTTAGCACACGCTGAACTGAAACATGCAAATAAAACAGCTGAGAGGCTTCTGCAAAGATACAGAGGCGATGACAGAACATCACGTTTCAGAAAATTCGCGCTAGAAGCAACACTAAACGTCACGTAGAATCGTACTGCGCTAAGAATTGCATCACAAAGAATGAAAAGGAATTTGTCAAAACGTGCAAAAGCTATTTCATTACAAGCTTCTGATTCTGCTCTAACAATCCTATAGCTTCTGCAACATGTTTCTTTCGTGTACTTTCTTTCTTTGCGTTGTCAACCCACCTAACAAAATTTCTCTTATAGCTCTCAGCCAAGTTGTTAAAGCTGTCCAAAGCTTTCTTGTTAGCAGTTAACGCATCTTCCAAGTTCGAAGGAATCACCAGTTTCTTTCTGTCAACTGGTTCATTGAACCATTCACAATTGTCTTTGGCTTCTCTAATTCTAGCAAATCCAGCTTCCATCATCTTTCCTGCTCTAATCATCTTTTCGACCCTTCTCTTGTTTGCCTCAGACCACCTGCTTTTGCGTGTGCGAGGTGTAAATTTTCGAGCAAACTTTGCATCATCAATTTTCTTTATGATGCTGTCCACCCAACCAAAACATAATGCTTCCTCAACTGAATCATCATACGAGATGCTAGGTTTGCCAGCATGTTTCTTGTAGTAGATCAGCCAGATTTCTTTCTCAGAATCATAATTTTTCATAAGCCAAACACGCCAGCTATCTCTATCAGGCACGTACACTTCTTCAGCCGTTTCCATCAAAATCACTTATTTACCAATTTTATTTTAGGTTTGTGAGAAAATGACGGACATAAAAATATAATTAAGCCAATTTTCGCGTTGTTTCTATTTTTCTTTTTCGAACATTACCGCTATTTCACAAGCAACTTCAATGTTCTTTTCAAGCTCGCTCATTCTTGGTGAAACATTTCTGTAAAGCTCTACTGCTCCTCTGTCCCTCGTTCTAACCAGAATCAACGTGGTCGGATAGAAATAGTGTCCGAACAAACCCTTACTATGCAAAGACTCCTTATCATCTGTCGGAGAGTATTTAACGTGGATTTGAACGAAAACCACTTTCTTTCCGTACTTTTCCGTCATGCTTTTCGCGAGTTCTTCTACCTTCGGTTTGTGTTTTTGGCACGCTGGGCATCCGTCTCGGGTTATAGAAACAACGTAGACTCTTCCAAAATCAGTGGCTAACCGATTCAATGCAGTCTTGTTTGATTTTGCAGTCTTTTCAAGTTGAGCGAATTCTACCTTGTTGATAGACATAGCCTTTTATCAGAAGGCCACGGTATTTAAACTGTCCGCATCGTCTTGTCCGAGAGTGTTTGTTTATAAAAAAGATGAAGGCTGGATGCGAATCACCATTACGGATAAATGCTTAAATCCTCAATTCCTATTACTTTCTGAAGGCGACGTCTATGGGGTTTTGTTCTAAATGCGGAAAAGAGATTTCTGATGAAGACAATTTCTGTTCTCACTGCTGTGCTAGAACCAAGAGAGGTGCAGAGAGAGGCGTTTCTTCTCCATCTGACGAGATGAGAGAGGCTTTCGCCAGAATGGGACAGGAAATGGAGAAAGCGTTTCAAGTCGCATCCAAAGAAATCCAGAAAGCTTTCAAGACCGCCAGAGAAAACGTCAAACAGACACACGGTGTTGAAATGGTTGTCTGTTCAAACTGTAACACTACAAGCCCAAGTGACGCTGTTTTCTGTTACAAATGCGGCAAAAAACTTGAAAAATAATAGCCAGATTTTAGCCGAAAAAGTATGGCATGATCAGGCTACCATGGCAACTGAACGTTTACAACATATTAAAGCGTCACACCGTTTACTCCTATCAAAAGATCGCAATAATTAATTTCTCTCTTGTTAACGAATCATTTGAAACCTTTATAAAATAAAGTCTTGCGTCATATATTAATGTCTGTGTATCACATGAAAGTATATTGATGTTTGCAAGTGACTTATTTCCGCAAGTCAAGAACAACAGAGATTACGTCCTCATAGTCTCAGACATTCTATTCTGCGCAACCCGAGGAATCAAGAAAACTGAATTAATGTATAAGGTTGGATTAAGTTCTACCCAGCTAGAAAAGTATGTTATGTTACTCATTAAAGCAAATTTGCTAGAATCTTCTAACGAAGACAAAAGGCTTCTTTACAAAACAACCGTGAAAGGAAAAGATTTCTTGGTAGTTTTCAGCGAACTTGCCAAACTGCTGGATAGCAACCTCACTTACAGTCGAATTTTCTCAAGTGACGGAAACGAAACCTCCAATTAGTTTTATAAGTGCAGGTTGAAAACATCAGGATTGTTTTGGTCAAAGATGGGAACAAAAGCGATTATTGAAGAAGAAAGAATCGTGGAAACTGTAAAACGAATAAGTAAGGGTTTATTCACAGTTCTCGATTTTATAGAAGAATTCAGAAAATTGTATGCTGAAGACTGGAAAGCTTTAGTTGAAAGGTTCGGACTTTTCGGGAGCAAGAGAAGATACACGGTGTCAACATACTTTTCTAACAGGCTTGATGTTTATTCGCAAAAACCCCAATCGATTCTGGTTCCATTCACCAGGTATAAACAGGGCAAGTTCAAGGATTACAGGAAAACAACTGAGGAAGAGAGGAAGGTTTTCGGGAGTCAGTGGATAGCGGTTTACCGAAAGAAGCATGCGGACACCTAGCAAAACTGAATAAGGCATCCCCTTTTGTTCAGCAACCGAGTTCCTAACGTTTTTTCATGTACCCCAAAGTTTTTTCATATAGCTTTTGGAAGTGTTCTCCAAAGGTCTCATCATACCTTTCCTTTCTCATCGCCATTATCCAAGGCTCCAGTTTCTTCCAGTTCGAAACTATGTAAGGTCCCAAACGGTCGTCTATTACGTCAAGGTCTACAAACTTTTTTCCCACCAAGAAGCCTACTTGTTCAAAAAAGGCTGTGACTACGTACGGGTAATCGCTTACTTCAGAATCAGCTTCTTCCTGAGCCTGATACTTCTCGTAATCTTCGAATTGGAAGTCTTTCTCGACCCACTTGAAAGCCTTGCGAAGTCTTTCATTTTCACCCCACTCGAACAGCTTCATTGAAATATCAACGTTTCTGTGTTTTTCCATGTGTCTAAGCTGGTCCAGAGCGAAAACCGTCAAGAGCAACGCTGCTGCAGCTGAGAGAATAGCCGACCATTCAATAATCGTAACCAAAGTTGTTTCATCCTTGTTACGTGTTTAGAGTGGTTGATGCATACTTTTAGACTTTCCCTTAAGACCATTCAAAGGTTCTACATAACCATCCAAAAAAGGCGGATTAGGGATTACTGATTTTGAATACTTATTCTGGTTTCAAAAATCAAATATCAGAAATCGAACAACCTAGGAAAAGTGGTGGACAAACTGAAAACTAGGAACAACACTCTTGTTGAAGCTTCCAAATCAGTAGTGATGATTGATTCAAGAAAAATACGTGCAGATTCAAAGGTTGATAACATCGAACCGTTGTATGATGTGTCGCGAGAAGAAAGAAAGAAAGAAGCCAGCAAACCCCTATACTTAGTAAGATACGAGTAAACAGCCTTGCAAGTACGAGCTAGATTCTAGCCAAAAAATAAGTCC
Source organism: Bathyarchaeia archaeon (assembly GCA_035542975.1). Lineage (GTDB taxonomy): Archaea > Thermoproteota > Bathyarchaeia > Bathyarchaeales > Bathycorpusculaceae > DATKKK01. The sequence goes on from DATKKK010000033.1 coordinate 18,712, forward strand.
TATTCTTTCGTTTTTTGTATTAAATTTTATATCCGCAGAAAGATAGAAGATTCTTATGCAACAATGCGGCTGGAGGTGATAGTAGATGGTGAAGAAGAAAGGTGAAAAATACAAATGTGAAGAATGCGGCTTGATCGTGGTAGTTGATGATCCATGTGGGTGTTCTGAATGCGATTTAATATGCTGTGATGTTCCAATGAAGCCTTTGAAGGAGACTAAACCTAAAGCCAAGAAATAACATTCGACAATAAAAAAGGAAGAAAAAAGCTGTTGAAAACGTTTGGTTTAGAGCTTGTTCAGTTTTTGGTCGAAGACTTTGCGCAACAGTGAAATCGGCAAGTACCCATTTGCAGTTATGGTATCGTGGAAGAATCTTTCATCGAATTTGCTGCCCATTCTCTGTATAACCTCTTTTTTCAACTGCAGAATCAAGTGTTTTCCAAGCAAATACGAAAGTGGATAACCAGGCGTTTGCGTGTATCTTTTCACTTCGGCAACAGCGGCTTCTCGCGACATTCCCGTTTCCTTAACAAGCATGTCTACTGCCTCATCAAAACTCATTTCGTCCCTTGAAAGTTTGACATCCACGATTATTCGCACGGCTCGCCATATCACGTCGTTGACCTGTATAAGCTTGGCTTCTTTGTCGGTTATGAAGCCTTTTTCAGCCATCATTTCTTCGCAATAGTGCGCCCAGCCTTCAGTGGTTTCGGTTCCATCCGCCACCAAGCGAACTATGCTTCCACGGTTTGAGACGGCGCCCTGCAAGAAATGCCCTGGATAAGCCTCGTGCACAGCCGTGTTTTTCACTGAATGGTAATTCAGGTGGTTGCCCAGATTGGCTATGTCTCTAGGTCTTGTCACGATGTACACGCCTATCTGCGGCTTGTCATATTTGGCTGGCATCATCATGGCTGCGAACGGAATTATGGGTGTCAGGTACTCAGGGGTTTCCTTCACGAGCAACTTGTCTTCAGGATAAACCGTTGCCAGTTTCTTTTCTTGTACGAACTGCTTTGCTTCATTCATGGCTTGTTCAGTGAATTTCAACGCTTCTTCGAAGGTTTTAGGAGCGTTGCTTGCTATTTTCTTCATTATTTCCTGCTCGGATTTTCCAGGTGCTATCTGCTGTGCTAAACGTTTTCTTTCCGTTTTTAGCTCCTTCAAGTATTTTTCGCCAAGTTGCAATATCTCCTCAGAGGTCATTCCTAATTCTCTGAGTTTGACGAGTTTTTCGAATTTTTCTTTGCCTAAAGCCCACTTTTCTGTCGTTCTTGGAAGCAGACTGTTAAGCCATTCTATGTGTACTTTCAATGCAGGCTGGAGGTTTTCAACAGCCTTGTTTAGTCTCTCATAGACTTTTGGCGGCACGTTACCCTTGGCTACGTGTAGAATAAATTGAAACAGGCTTCCCATGCTTTGGGCTGATTCTATTGCAACCTCCGTCCACAGTTTAACGGGCTTGGTTTTTTCAAATCTAGAACGAAACTCTTCCAGATATTTCGGGATTTTCTCGATTCTTGCGGCTATTGCGTCCATTCTTTTCTCCAGCGGAGCGTAGTCTCGGGTTAGCATCAGGAAGATTACTCCTCCAATAATGTCGAAGGCATCTGGGTTTAGCTCGTGCATTCGCATTTCATCGAAGTAGAATTTTGAGTTTTCATGAAACTTCTCCACAACTCTCCAGTTTAGTTTATGCTCGTCGTTTAGTTCTTCGTATTTCACCGTTTCTTTCAGTCGTTTGACCCACTCTTCTTCCAAACGCAAGTTTTCCAAGAATCTTTCCGTTGACCCTTTCGGCAACTGATAATCGTATGGGTCGTGCAGTCCAAGTTGCGTGGCGAAGTCAGGATTTTTCTCAAGAAACTTGCCAATCATCTCATCTGTCAGCTTTTCAAATTTTTCATCTGCATTCATAATTTTTCACCGATTCTTTTTTGCAGCACTAATCGACAAACATTGTACTTAAGCCTTAACAGAAAAACAGAACGTACGCCATTGAGCGTGTTTTTAGGCGTTTTTCTTCCATGCCGTCTTCAACTGCGAAACAAAGTCTTCCTCATTTTCACTAATTCTCTTCTTAACTTCTCTCCAAACGACTGGGCAACCGCCATATTCTACGCTTACAATGCCGCGGATGACCTTATCGATTTCCTTCCTGTTTTCCTTCGTAACTTCAATTCCTGCTTTTTTGAAAATCTCTTGAAGTTGCCTGAAATAACAGGTCAAAGCAAACCACCGTGAATTACAGAATGCGGTTTGAAGGTTTATAACGTTTGTATCAGTCGCATCTGACTTTATTTTGAATCTGGTTTTTGGATGCTTATTAGTTTTTCATAAACATTATCGACAGTTAGATACAAGGTTTATTGATGATTCAGCCTAAGAAAATTCTGATCTGCTTTCTGTTAACCGTGGCGCTATTCTCTCTCTTAGCCCAAGCTGGCATGGCAACCGCTGCGAGTTTCCAGGTTGCGGCTGGAGAAGAAGCGACTAGAACGCTTAATCTTGCGGTTGACGATCGAGTTCTGATAGAATTCACTGTTTCAGGCGGGCAGTACGGAAACACACTGCACTTTTTCGTGACTTACCCTAACGGCACGGCAAAGGACTTCGGTTTTGTAAGCACCCATAGTCAACGCTTTGTCGCAGATAAAGACGGAGAATGTGTTCTTCACTTCTCTAATGAGGGTTCGTCTGATGATAAGTATGTGAGTTTGGATTACGAAATTGACCATTACATTTTTGGAATGCCACAGATGCTGTTTCTAACAATAGTGATAGTCATCATCTGTATCGCTGCAGTGGCAGTGTTCATTCTGATGGGCAAAACACACTAACTAAAAACACAATGTATGGTTACAGCTTCAACGTTGTTTATTGTTCTTTTTTTGTTTTCTTCAGGCCACCGCAGTCGACGCCCATAGCCTTTGCAAGTCGCTGCAATTCTCTATCGCTCATCCACTCAGTCTTCAGGTATTCGCAGATTCTTTCGTCACTAAAACCTAACCTTCTAGCTTCTTCAACCGCATAATGATAAGCTTCAATCTCGGTCGGTCTGTTAATATAGCTGAACCTATCGTCAAAAAGCTCCTTCCCTTCCATAAACTGTCTAACGTGAACCAACTCATGAATAATGTCAAGATAAATGTCTACAATGTCGCCTTCTTTCAAGTAGACTGCACTGACCATAAGGTGGCCGTCAACTTCGCTGACTCCCATGTAACCTCTGAAGCCGGCAAATTCAACTCTAAGATCGTTGAGTGCTTTCTCGGTTTTTTCGCCGAAAATTCGTCTAACAGCATCAACCTTGTCGAACCCTTTGAAGTAATCTGTAAACCTGTAGCTCGTGACTTTTGCATCACGCACTATGTTGACCTTTAATTGGTGGTTTATGCTGCTAACCTTCAACAACCTCCGTATCTTATAAAAAGATAAATCAGTAAAGCTTATTGCGTATAAACTTTGCACTTAACAACTACCAAAAAGACCCGTGTAGGTACTTGCATGTTTCATGTTAAGAAAATGTCAACAGAAGACATCGAATTTGCGGTTCACATAACCAGCCAGATAGGCTGGAATCTGACAAGAGACGACTTTGAATTTATGATGGAGCTTGAACCCGACGGATGCTTCATACTTTCTCACGAGTCAGAAAAAATCGGTCTGGCGACCACCATAAGTTATGGAAGAGTTGGCTGGTTTGGGAACCTGCTAGTTAAGCAAGAACATAGACAGAAAGGGGCGGGGTCGCAACTAGTTCAGCACTCCATCGAGTACTTGAAAACCAAGAACGTCGAAACTGTTGGGTTGTATGCGTACTTAGAACGGGTGCCCTTCTACAAAAGATTAGGCTTTAAGCGTGACTTAGATTTCGTGGTTTTGAAGGGAAAAGGCTTTTCTTCACCCGTCAAGGCTAATCTGAGGGAAGCCAGAAGCCAAGATGTGAAGAAGGTTATTGAATACGATCCATCATGCTTTGGTTCATCCAGACAGAAACTGCTTGAACCCATTATACTCGACTCAGACAACCTTTGCTATGTATTCATCGAAGACAAGCGAATATGTGGGTATGCTATCGCTAAAGTGTACAGGGGGATGGCAGAGTTAGGACCACTTGTATGCCAGCAAGGGCGTGATGATGTTGCGATTGACTTGTTGAAGGCTACGTTGAGCAGGTTAAAAGGGATGGAAGTATCCATGTTTGTGCCAGCTAAGGAGGCTTCGATCTTGAAAATGCTGAAGGTGTTTGGGTTTGAGGAAAGCTTTCGAGTCGCAAGAATGTTCTATGGGCTTCCTATTACTGGACACTGCATCCTATTCGCGGAATCGTTGGAGAGAGGTTGATATAGTTTGTCTACAGACTTGCGTCGAATAATCGTGGAGGATTTCCTAAAAAGCTCGTGGCCTTGCATCGAAAACATCGTAAAAGAATTAACGACATTTAATGAAAGCAAGAGGCCAAAGGTTCCTCTTTTCTACTTTAAAGGTGGGCAACGGAACGATGTTCTGATGGATGGAGGGCGCTTCTTCCTCAGAGCTTCGGTTGAGTACTCAAACCCGCAATTGACTGTTGAAGAAGTTCAAGGAATAATAGCTGTCCGCTTACTCTCAGTCTGCGGTAACTACTTTCAACAAAGCGGATTACACCAACCTGACGACAAAGATATCACTGCGATATGTGATTTATCGAGGAAATCGCCTGAAGGAATGATCGTTCCTTTTTTGCTTAACACTGATGACATCGAACCAGACAGGTATTCAATGAATCCGCTGAAAGAGTCCATAGTGAACAGCGGACAAAGCGCATTTCCCTCAGCTTACGTTAAGACAGAAAAGCTAGAGATAGATCAAAAGTTTGTGCAGAAATACGAAGGTTCGCTCATCAGTAAAAGCGAGGTCGAACGGATATCTAAACATCTCAAGTCCTACTACAACAGCTACATGGACATGGTGGATGCAGTTAAGTATGAGCATCTGGAAAGCCTCTCGGAATCGTTTGGAATCGACCTCTGCCTCTACTCGATGCGAATGCCTCTCACGATACTCGAGAAGGAGACAACGAACGATCTATTGCACACTATCATAAGAGAAACTCATGCGAACTACCAATCGATTGAATGCGTCTATAAGTGCATGGGCAGAAGCATGAAAAACCTGACCACGCTCTTAACTGTCCCGCATTCAAAAAACGGATACGGCTCAAAACGTGCGGCAAGGGGCAGAATCTACTTCAACGGAACAAAACTGAAAAGCATCAAAGTAGATTATCGCACCGCCGCGCTCTATCCAAACGCCATAGACCCTGCTGACATAAGCGTTGCACGGGCTGAAGACAGCTTCACTGTAGAAGGAGAAAAATTCGTGAATTACAGCTATAAAGAAACGCCGTCTTCGCCTCAATTCTTTCTGTACTCTTTAGCGTCGCCTGAAAACGCAGTGTTATGGCACGGCATCGGTGCTTTTGGCGCTTCAGAGTTGCTCAAGAGCTACACTACTACGCGGTCGGCTTGTGTTAAGGATTTGCTGGTTAAGGGTTTGAACGAGCGATTTGGGATTTCAACGATGATGCCGTTGCAGTTTAATCTTGTGCCGAAATACATGTGGTTCCACCCCGTGCATAGAAACATAGATGCAAGCATAGGCTGTGTTGAGAACTTGAAGGATTTGGCTGACCTAGGCATGAAGATGGAGCACCTTCCAACCGAACAGTATATCCGCAAAGCTTGACAGGTTAACCCTATGTACTTTAAACAAATCAAGCATAGAGGCGACAATTTCTCTTACATCATCGCGGATGAGACTACCAAAGAAGCTGCTGTGGTCGACCCCAGCTTCAACGCAGACGTAATAACGCAGTTCCTTAAGGAGCAAAAATTCATCGCAAAATACGTCATCAATACTCATTATCATGGAGACCACACCGCTGGCAATGAAGATATTAAATCGGAATTTGGCGCAAAAATAGTCGCCCATAAACTTTCTAAAGGAGAAATAGACATCAGCGTTGCTGAAGGCGATGTAATAAAGGTAGGCAAAGTTGTCATCAAAGTAATCCACACGCCAGGTCATACGCCTGACAGCATCTGTCTGCTAGTAGATGGCAAACTGCTCACTGGCGACACTCTTTTCGTAGGCGAATGTGGCAGAACAGACTTGCAGGGCGGGAGCACAGAAGAAATGTACAAAAGCCTGTTTCTCAAGTTGGCGATTCTGGATGACAGCATAGAGGTGTATCCTGGACACGATTATGGGTCGCGTCCGCATTCAACGATAGGCTTGGAAAAAAGAACAAACTATACACTTGAGAAACGAAGTCTCGAAGAATTCGTAGAGTTCATGAAAGAGTCCTGAACGAGAATTTCGCGCGCAGTTTTTTTCCGGGCACAGTTCAATTTGGCTCGGTTGTATGCGACAAAACAGTCTTTTTGTAGTTCTTTCTTTTTCTAAAGCTATAGAAAGATTTTTCTTTAATCACTCAAAACAGTGTTTGTGGATGCACTTGGCACAAAGAAACGATCTTTTGGGCGAAAAAGTTAGGCACATACGAGTAAACGGAAAAATGACTGTAGACGAGTTGATTGCGCAGTTCAAGGGTTCAGGCTCGTTTGGGGCTGGGCGGCTTTCGCAGGCGTGTGACATTTATGAGAGGATGGTGCGGGACAAGAAATGCACGATTTTCTTGGCTTTAGCTGGCGCGATGGTTCCAGCTGGAATGCGCTCGTTGATCGCGGATTTGATTCGTGAAAAACTCATCGACGTGGTGGTTAGCACGGGAGCAAACATGGTTCATGATTCTCTAGAAGCTTTGGGTGGAAATCATTACAAGGGGCATTGGCTCATGAACGACCACGTTCTCTACCAGTACCACGTGTACCGAATCTACGATGTTCTAGTGCCTGAAGAGGCTTTCATAAAGCTGGATTGTGGTCTCGTGAAAATATACGATGAAATAGCCGACGAGAACAAGGGAAAAACGTTGTCTTCAAGCATGTTTACATCCGAGTTGGGCAAGAGACTTAACGATCCAAACTCGATTCTGCGCGCGGCATACGAAACTAAAACGCCAATCTTCCTTCCAGCGGTTCGCGACTCAGAATTTGGGTACGCATATTATCTTCATGCCTCACGCAGGAATTTCCAGAACACGTTAGTGGTTGATGCTTTCAAAGATGTGCCTGAAATCATCGGCATATGCAGACGTTCATCTAGAAACGGAATGATCGTGATAGGCGGTGGTGTGCCGAGGAACACGATTCAATCTGCTGCTCTTGCGACAAAGTCCGGCTTGGATTATGCTGTGGTTATAACCATGGATCGTGCTGAGACTGGAGGGTTGTCTGGGTCGACGTTGGAAGAGACGGTGAGTTGGGGTAAGCTTAAAGGAACTGCAGGTCAAGTCATGGTTATTGGTGATGCGATGATCGTGTTTCCGATCATGGTTGCTTCTGTCATGGAGAGAATTGGTAAGGCTTTTAAACGGAGGGATAGACTGGATGAAAGAAAAAACTGAGACGAACCAGAAATTCTGCGGCAACTGTGGTAGCCATAACATTTACAACTATCCTGAAGAAGTGTTCTGTACACGGCGTTTCCTGAAGAACAAAGAGGCAGTAGTGAAGACCTTGTGGCATTGTGAAGAGTGGAACTTGAACCCTCAGGAATGCCATTGCCTCGAAGAAGTCAGGAAAAAACAGAAACAGCAGTAGGTAAGTGATTATCTAAATAACTTATTACGGACAACCTATCGACAGGCTTCTATTCTTTTTTTTAGCGTATAAACAGGCAAGTTTTCTAAAGCGAGATGTAAATCATTTATACTGATTCTGAACAAATACCACCCTTAAAGTGAAAACTATGCTAGTAACAAACCGAGACTTATTAGTGCCTGCTACTCGAAAAGCCTACGCAGTCGGTGCCTTCAATATAAACAACTTGGAAGCAGCGTTGGCTGTGGCTGAAGCAGCAACTGAAGAGAAATCGCCCGCAATAGTAGCCGTCACGCCTAGCGCCATCAAATACGCCGGTCTGCCCTACCTGTCGAAGATTGTTCGAACAGCAGCCGAATCTGCACCCGTGCCGATGTCTCTGCACTTGGATCATGGCGAAGACTTCGAAACCGCCTCGAAATGCGTAGCCGCAGGCTTCACATCCGTCATGATTGATGGTTCGCACTTGAGTTTTGAAGACAACATCGCCTTAACGATGAAAGTTGTGGACATGGCGCATCCGAAGGGTGTTTCTGTTGAAGCTGAGCTTGGAAGACTTGCAGGCGTGGAAGAAAAGACTGTGGAGGAAAAGGAAGCCATTCTCACTGACCCTAACGTGGCTAAAGAGTTTGTTGACCGAACGAGTGTTGATGCGCTTGCTGTTGCCGTTGGTACTTCTCACGGCGCTTACAAGTTTAAGGGCGAAGCTAAACTCGACTTTGAGAGATTGAAAACTATCAGAGACAAAGTAGATTTGCCGCTTGTCTTGCACGGGGCTTCAAGCGTGCCCGCATGGATAATTGAAAAAGCAGCCAAATACGGAGCCCAGCTTGAAGGAGCAAAAGGAATTCCAGAAGAACACATCAAAAAAGCCATCTCGTTGGGAATCGCAAAAATAAACATCGACACGGACTTGCGGCTTGCGTTCACGGCAGCCATCCGCGAAGTCTTGACGAACTCGCCGAAAGAGTTTGACCCTCGAAAGATTCTGGGTCCAGCGAAAGAAGCCATGAAAGAAGTCATCAGGGGCAAGATGCGCCTGTTTGGAAGCTCAGGAAAAGCGTAGCGAGGAAAACGCATGAAAGTTGGAGTGTTAAGCGGAGGCGGAGACGCACCTGGAATCAACGCTGTCATACGAGCGGTCGTCAGGAAAGGCATCCAGAATTATGGTTATGAAATCATCGGCTTACGAGATGGCTGGCGAGGGCTTCTTGAAAACGAGCTTGTGCCTCTTGATTTGAGGGCAGCATCAGGTATTCTTCCTCGCGGAGGCTCCATATTGGGTACTTCGAGGACAAACCCATTCAAGTATGAAGGCGACGCGGAAAAAATCCTTGCACACGCCAAGAAGGCAGGCATAGGCGCGGCCATAGTCATCGGCGGTGACGACACCTTGAGTGTAGCTTATAGGATGACTCAGCTTGGACTCAAATGTGTGGGCGTGCCCAAAACAATCGACAACGATTTGGTCGGCACTGATTACACGTTCGGCTTCATGACGGCAGTTGCCATAGCCACTGAGGCTCTTGACAGGCTTCACACCACTGCGGAGACGCACCACAGAGTAATGATTCTTGAAGTCATGGGGAGGTACACGGGTTGGATTGCGTTGGAAGCGGGACTTGCTGGTGGTGCAGACGCTATTCTGATTCCTGAGAAGCCGTTCGATATAGACGAAATCTGCGAGTCCATCAAGCATAGACATGAAAGAGGTAGAAACTTTAGCATAATCATAATTGCTGAAGGAGCCAAACCCAAAGGCGGTGAGGAGATAGTTTACAGCGAAAGCGTGGACGAGTTTGGGCACATTCGCTTGGGTGGAGTAGGCTACTTCCTCGGTAAGGAAATCGAAAAATGCATGAAAATCGAAACCCGCGTAGTCGTTCTGGGGCACCTTCAACGCGGAGGCTCCCCAACCGCTTTTGATAGAATACTAGCCACAAGGTTCGGGATAGGCGCAATAGACCTAGTTCATGAAAAGAAGTTCGGAAACATGGTTGCCCTTCAAGCAAACAAGATTGTTGCAGTTCCCCTGAAAGATGTTATTGGCAAACGGAAGACGGTAGATTTGGAGCTTTACAAAATTGCAAGCGTGTTCTTCGGCTAAAACACACTGCAAGAGTAGAATTGAACAGAATGGGATGAGTTTGGTTTGCGTATAGGGTTCTTCGTTTGGGAATACCCTCCGAGAATCGTCGGCGGTCTAGGCACTTATGCAGAGTACATAACTCACGAGTTTGTCGAGCTAGGACATGATGTTTCAGTCTTTACACTTAATCCTGGCGATTTGAAGACTCGGGAGATTCTGAAGGGAGTCGAGGTGCATCGTCCATTAATTGCGGATGCAAGTGACGTTTTTCCTGTGTTTGTTATTGATGATTTGAAGAAATGGGGCACGAACATACGTTTGTTCAACGACATATTCATCTATAACATTCTGAGCGCAACAAAATTCGTTAACGGACTCCTTCAAAAAGAGCGGTACAAGTTTGATGTCGTTTGCGTGCATGACTGGTTAAGCAGCATCGCAGGATTAATAATCAAGAATGAGACCAAGATTCCAGTAGTTTTTCACGTTCACAGCACTGAATGGGGAAGAAGCGGCGGGCAAGGCTCAGAGGTTGTCTCGGGTCTTGAGAATGCAACGGCTCAAAAAGCTGACAGAATAATCACGGTTAGCAACATTATGCGAGACGATTTGATACGTCACGGTTGGCCTCAATCAAAGATAAGCGTAGTTTGGAACGGCGTTGATCCAGAACGGTATGATCCGCAAAAATGTCGTTCAGAAGACGTGGCAAAAATCAGGGAGAAGTATGGTGTCGCTAAAGATTGGAACATGCTTCTTTTCCTTGGAAGACTTACTTGGGTGAAAAGTATTAGAAACTTGGTTCAAGCCATGCCGGCAGTTCTCAGCGAGTATCCTAAAACAAAGCTCGTGATTCTAGGCAAAGGTGAAGAACAAAGAGACATAATTGAAATGGCAGAAAGGCTTGGAATAAAAGACAAGATTATATGCCGTTTCGAATTCGTGCCAGAAGACGAGAGAATTCTGCACTATGCAGCGGCAGACGCGTGCATTTTCCCCTCCATCTACGAGCCTTTCGGCATAGTAAGCCTAGAAGCCATGGCTATGGCAAAACCCGTTATTGTTGGCGCTCGCGGAATAGTCGGCTTTCGAGAGCAAGTAGTTTCTTCTGGGCCAGACCAGAATGGAATGCACATTAATGGGGAAGATCCTGCGGACATAGCTTGGGGTATCAAAGAAACGCTTAAAGATCCGCAAAGAGCCAAGGCATGGGGCGAGAATGGTCGGAAAAGGGTTTTGGAGTATTTCACTTGGAGGAAAGCGGCGGAACAAACGATAGAAATCTATGAGTCGCTTTTTGAAAAACAAAGTTAGGCATTCTGGATTATGCTTTTAATTTCATGGTTTTATGTTGCTAATGTGCTGGCTAGCCGTAGCAGGCTTAAATCCAGAGGTTTTTGGGTTTTGCAAGACTTTTCTAGTTCGATGCTTGTTATCTTGCCGCTCTGCAATCCAACTACTCTGTTTCCTTGCCCTTTTGATAGCAGTTCTACTGCTTCACTTGCAAACAAGTTAGCTAACAGTCGGCTTCTCGCTGTGGGGCTTCCACCTCTTTGAGCATAGCCTAGAATGCTGAGTCTTACTTCCGAGCCTGTGTTCTTCTCGATTTCCGCGGCAAGTTTGCGAGTGTCACCGACGCCTTCTGCAGCTACGATTATGCTTGACTTTTTTCCTTTAGCGCTGTTTTCTCTCAGGGTTTTGAAGACGCTTTCCCTGTTGTACTTGACTTCGGGGACGAGGATGATCTCTGCGCCCACGGTTAAGCCTACTGTTGATGCGAGAAAGCCTCTTGTTCGCCCCATGATTTCAACTATGAAGATTCTTTCGTGCGAGATGGCAGTGTCTCGGATTTTGTCAATCTCGTTAACCGCAGTGTTCATTGCAGTGTCGAAGCCTATGGTTTCATCAGTACCATAAACATCATTGTCTATGGTTGCTGGGATTCCCACGATCTGCGTGTCTGTTTCTTTGCCAAGTTCGAGTGCGCCTTGGAAAGAACCGTTTCCACCGATGACTATAAGTCTGTTTATATGATTTTTTGCCAGATTTTTAGCCGCTTTCTTTATGCCTTCTTTCTTTCTGAACTCTAGACTTCTTGAAGTCAGCAGAATCGTTCCGCCTAACTGAATTATTCCGCCAACCGAACGAGGCGTCAACATCCTAAACGAATTAGTTAAAAGCCCTTCCCATCCACGTTCAAAACCGATGACTTGAAAGCCCTTCGAGTGTGCAAGACGTGTGGCTGCTCTTATCGTGGCGTTCATGCCCGGTGCATCTCCGCCGCTCGTTACTATGCCTATAGTCTTCAACGTGTGCTGTCACCAGTGTTCGTATTGGGGTGAAGTGGTTTTACCTTTTTCTATTAGTAGCGCTATTGTTAGATGGTAATGAGTAAATAGTTAACGTGTTTAGGGTGTGTGGTGTTTGTAGGTTTGATTGCGCTTTCGACTGGTTGGCTTCCACGGCTAGAAGATAAACCCTACTACAAGCTTTCTTCTGTGCTCAGTATCATGGATAAGTTTTCGCGAGAGCATTTGGTTGATGGGTTTGAGTTTGGCCTGCTTCCAGAATGGGACAGTGAAAACCCACCGCTTACGCCTGCGCAGGCTCCGTCGACATGTGAGAAACATTCTTCGGAGGAGATTCTTGAACTGCTAAAAAAGAAGGGCTTCAGTGTTTTGACGGTGCATGCAAGCAGAGATGTTGGAAGTTACCTTTGTGCGGAAGAAAAAACAAAACTTGCCAAGGGAATCAGGCTTGTGGATGAATCGCTGAGGTTCTGTCAGAATTTGAGTTCTAAGGTTTGTGTTTTTCATTTTTGGGACCCGTGGAAAAAAAATTTTGATCTTGCAGGCTTGCAAAAGGTGTATGAAGAACGCAGGAAACGGTTTTCGAACATCGAGTTTTCCGTTGAGAATATTCCAACTATGATTGAGGGTAAAACTCCTTTTCAGCTAATGCAGGGTTTTGAGTGGAGAACTCTGGATTTGAAGTGGACTTCGATGTATAACGAGTTTGACTTGTTTGCTGAAGCCGTTGAAAAGGTTGATAACGTGCATGTTCAGGGAAAATGTCAGGATGGCAGTTTTGTGCCGACTGTTGGTAGTTTGGATTATGAGAAGGCTTTGGAGCGGATTGTCAGCGTAGGGTATGCAGGTGTTTTCACGTTAGAATTGGAAGGAAAAGCTAGTTATGATGACATCGCAAAGTACGTTAAAAAGTTGAGAAAGCTAGTAAGTTAACAGAATCAATAATCGCTAAATTTTAATAGGCAAATGGTTTCATATCTAGGAAACAAGCGGAGAAAGTTGAATGTCGCAGAAAGATAATCTAATGCAACTAATCAAGCAGCAGATTGATGTTGAAAGAGAGTATGCGAAGCATCTTGCTGAGTGAAAGATAAAGTCGGTATTGCCGCGGCGAGGCTTCTTTTGTTGGAGATGCATCTAAACGCGGAGAAGCATGCCGCTATTCTGACTGAGATGCTTGAAATCCTTAAGAAAGCTCCTCCTGGTGTGTCCACTTGGGATTATGAGCTTGAGGAGTATTCTGATGCGGCTTTGATGAGGAAAGAGTTTGAAAGGCATGTTGAGAAGGAAAGTGGCACGTTTGCGCGTTTGAAGGAAGAGCTGAAGCGTAAGAATGACAAGGGTCTTGACATGCTTTTTGCGAACATCGAGGAAGACGAAAAGAGGCACTACAAGATACTGCAGGCGATAATTGAAGAACTGTTCGTAAAGTAAGCCTACAAGAACTCAGGTAAATCTTTGCGCCTTGTTCTCTCTCGATGATGATTGATTGGGTAAAACTCTTCTCCTAAAGAATCAGGAATGACGTAAAGGTCTGCGACTGGATTGCTGCTAGTACCACTCTTTCTTTCCTTTAGCAAAAACTCCGTAAATGCTCATTAAGCCTCCAATCGCTACTACCAGCCAGTTTCTTTGCAGACCCGACACTGCGAGAAGAATTCCTCCGACAGCAGCAAGAATCAGACCAGAAACAAAAATTAGCTTTCTCATAGGCTAATCTCTCAGTATTCGCTCATAAGGCCTTTTCTACAGGTCAGCAGCATAAAAGAGCATTGGTGAAACGTGCAATTCTTTATGTTTCGTGTGCGATCATTGTCAGTGTTTGTCTTACTTTTTTCATTTTCCTTATTTTGTTGTGTGTTTCTTTGATCTCGTCCATCGTGTCTGCTCTGGTTTTAACGATAATGTCGTAGATGCCGTAGAGAGGATAAGCTTCTACGACTCCTTTGATTTCTCTCAGCGTTTTCATGAGTTGCGGGTCGAATTCTTCTGTGTTTACTAATACATATGCCATGGGCATCTGGGTCACGTCTTACTCTCTCTGTGTACACTTGGCTTTTAATGTTTAGGAGGGATTCACTGAAAGTTCTCGGTTGGTTGGGGTAAAGTTTTATAGTGTTTGTTATGCACTGTTGTTTTGCGGTGGGTCTTAGGCGGGGGGCTAGGGGTCCCTTGCACCATAAACCCTCTACAGGATGGGCTGACAGCGGAGGGTGAGGCGTTTAAGGCCGTTGACGCCGTCATTTCCGAAACGATGACTATCCGTCCTTTGGGGCTGGCGATCGTTGAACGGTTTCCGTAGGGAAGCCGTCTTCAGCGTTTACCAGGCGAATCTGGCTAGGCCCGGGAGGGAGCAACCTAAGTTTGGGCGTTCAGCGCTCAAGGGGGTGCGGGTATTAGTGTAGGGTTTGGGCGGTTCAGCGGAATCTGGGCGTCGAACTTCCGTGATCCACCGCTTTCACCCTTATTCTTTATGGGCCATTCAACAAAAATGATACGAGACAAAACATTGCTTTTAAAACAATGAAACTTAAGTTATAGAAGTTTTCCTTTATAATGCACTGAGGCTGGGCAGCCTAGGCAGCTACCGCTTGTATAGAAGTTGCAGGTGCTGCAGTCTGCACCGCACGGTGAGATTTTCTTTCGTTCGATTTGTGGCTTTACGGGTGCAATCATGGGTCTTGTGGGCGTTACGATCAGGTCGAATTGTATGTTTTTGACTGGTAAGTTTTGGCGGAAGCGTGAGTCTACGCATGACATGAGTGATTTTACGTTTTCTCCGATAAGGAGGCAGCTCATGTTGTGTCTTCCCGATGTTAGAAAACAGTTCAGGTAGAGTGGACAGTTTTCGAGGAATTTCAGTACTTTTTCGACGCTGTCTGTGGATAAGTCGACTTTTGCTAGGAAGATTTCGGCTTTCTTGATGTCGGTTCCGACGGCGTGTGCTAGTATTCCTTTTTCTTCGAGTTTGCGTATTCTTGCGCTTACGGCGGGTTGGCTGATTTTTAAGCGGTCTGAGATTTCGGCTTGTGAGAGTTGTGGGTTTTCTGATAGCATGTTTAGTATTTTTTTGTCTGTGTTATCGATTTCTTCGGGCATGTTTTCTTCAACCCTGTTTGGTACGTTTATTGGTATGGTTGTATAAATGTGTTTTGAATATTAAGTGTTTTTGCATTTTTTCCTATAGTTTATAACCGTAACCCTTATCATTTAATATGTGCTTAATATACGTAAACCTGGGGGTTGTCGAGTTTGGTTGACGAAGCAACTTGGGAAAACAAGTGTTGCCGTTGTGAGGGTGAGCCGAAGCAGAACTTGTATCCTGGCAAGAGAGCGTGTCACGTGACTTGTGGTCCTTGTTTGTACCCTGATGATTGGGGAAAGTGTGCTTCATGCGAGATTGTGGGGCATTGTAGGTATGCGTTGGATTATCTGAAGAGTCTTAAGGAGAACGGTGTGAAAAAAGGGTGTTTCTTCCAGAATCAGCTTGCAGGAGATGAGAGTTTGTATCATACTTTGAACTTCGTAAATGGGCAGCAGCAAGTCCTTGAAGCGTCTGGTGAAAAAGCTTATCTTGAGGAACTGAAGAAAACGAACGCTAAGAGTTCTTGTCTTCAGAAATAATGTTCTGAAAACTGTTAGGGCGGAGAGTGTCAGATTTGACGGCTGCGTTTGTGTTAGCAAAAGTTGAAGCTGGGAAAGACGAGGAAGTAGTGAAAGAACTCAGGAAGATTTCTGGGGTCAAGCGGGCGACTCCAACCTATGGGATGTATGACTTGCATGTTGAGGTTGCGTTTGACACGATGGAGGAGCTTGACAGGTTTATTTTCGAGAAGATTCGCAGAATTCCTGGAATAAAGGAGACGATTACGCTGATTGCTTTTAAGGGGGTTTGAGCTTGTCTAGGATGGGTTGTAGGGAAGTTTATTTTAACGATGCAGTTCAGGTGAGTCGGATTGATTTTTTGATCGATCAAGTTAAGGAGGCTGTAGATGAGATGGGTTTGCCTACTGGCTATGATGTCAAGGTTTACAAGAACGTGCAAACCTGCTGTGGGGTGGGTGGGCTAGGCTTGGTGGTTGAGGTTGTCGGGCCTGATGAGGAGCGGGTTAAGGCGGTTGATTTGAGGGCAATGTCGAAGATTCTTGAGTTTTGTGAGAAAGAAGGGTATAGTATAACTCATTCATTTGGAAAATACGAGGCATTATAAATATGCTTGAAACGGTAACGCGTGTTTGAATAGTTGTTGTTGCCAATGATATTCTGTTTTTTTGTGTTTTGAGCATGGGGGCTAGTCTGCGGGTTTGGCTAGCGATTTGACCCATTCTTTTTTCTGCCAGAGTGCGCATCCGTGTGTTTCCTCGAGCTGTTCGTGGTTTTCTCTTATCGTTCTCAGCATTTTCGACTGGAGGGCCTCTTTTAGGGAAACGTTGTTGAGGTTTGTGTCTGAGTAGGGAATGAACGGGCATGGTTCAACGTTACCGTCCGCGCTTATGTGGATGAATCCGCGTCCTGCGGAGAGGCAGCCGCCGATTTCTTCTTCATCCCATGGTAGTGCGATGAATACTGCGGGATAGTTTTTGCGGAAGGAGTCTCTTCTCTTGACCAATTCAAGTCTTTGTGTTTCGGTGAGAACCCAGTCTTTAGTGTCTTCCTTGACTGGTGTGTACTCGACGAGCATGAACAGTCGGCAGCCTGCGTTGACTAGTTTTTTCACGAAATTCTCGTCGGTGACTTCGTCGAAGTTGTTTCTGGTGAGGGTTATTGAGGTTCCCCAGAATGTTCCGTTTTCTTTCAACTTGGCGATTGATGTTTGGAGTATTTCGTAGACGCCTTTTCCTCGGCGTTCGTCGGTGTCGGTTTGGTAGCCTTCTAGGCTGAGTAGGGGTATGACGTTTCTCTTTTCATTCATTTTTTTTAGGACGGCTTCGTTTATTAGTAGGCCGTTTGTGAACATGAGGAACATTATTTCAGGATAGTCCTTCGGAATGTCTAGTATGTTGGGGCGCATGAGTGGTTCTCCGCCGCCGAATACGATGAAGGAAATGCCTAGTTCCTTTGCCTCTGCTATGGCTTTTCTGAGTCTTTCGTCGCTGATGTCTTTGTTCGGTTTTTGGCGGAGAGTCTGATGGTAGCATCCTTTGCAGTGCAGATTGCATTGACTTGTTACGCTGAAGACGATGATAGGCGGAACGTGGAGTCCTTGCGTTTCCCATTGTTTTCTAATTTTGGCGGCTTGTTTTTGCCAATTTAATGTTTTCACGAAGAAGACTGCTTGCAGGGGATTGGTTACGGCGGTTCGCAAGGCGTCTTTGAAGAAGATTTTCAGGGTGTTGTTCAGTATTTTATTGAAGTCAATGCTGTCCATGTTAGAACTTGTCATTGCATTATCCTTCGGAGTCAAACTTGCGTTAGATGCTCGCTTAAATATGTTCTGGCATGGGTTTGCGATTGAGAATGTTGGTGTTAGATTCTTTTTGTTTTGGCTAATTCCTTCTCGATCTGTTCAAGCTCCTGCACAGTGTACGAGCTAAACCATCCGTCTTTTGACCGCTTCGCATCCTTATCTTGTTTCGTTCGGTTCATGTAAAGCTTGATGATAAACGGCGCATTCCAGGTGAAAGCCGCGATAAACCACGCCCAAATTCCGCTCGTAACGTACAGCACAAAATAATCACAGAAAAATACTGTTCCATACAGGCAATAGAAGACGATGAAAGCAAACTTTAAGACAAAAGACAGGTCATCTAAACTACGTAAGAATTCACGGTACCACAGCCCATGAAGTAATAAAGAACACATTTTCCGATAACACAAGCTCCGATGATTGCGAAGGTTGCTATCCGCATCCAATTCAAGAGGTTTCACCCCCCTTACCTTCTAAACAGTCCTACATTCCACTAGCGCGTGCCACTCGGTATGAACGCTCTTATGGATTTGAAAAATATAATAAAGTTATGAAGACAGAATACGTAGCGTTAATTAAGAGTCAGAAACCTGATTCAGGATAAACAAGCGTTGAACAATAAGCAGATTCTGTTTCTTTGAATCAAAGTTTTATACCATACACGAGCATAGAACGATGCTCAAAAGACAGTTCTTCTATCCAGCTAAAACAACAGCTTAAAAAGGGAATGAAGAACACTATAGATGTAAATATGTGAGGAAGCTCCATTGCCAAAAGGTCTTGATTTTAAGACGTTCGAAGAAAAAGCCGACAAAGAAGGTTTAGTGTGGGAGGAGAAGGAGCAATTCGAAAAAGCCGTTAACGCTTATGATCGACTTTTAGCAGAAGTTGAAGCAGTTTCTCCCGTAAGCCAATCGGAAAACGGTGAAAAGAATGCAATAACGGCTTACCTGCTAATGAGAAAAGCAGGGGTTTTGCTACAAACTGGAAAAGTAGAGGTCGGTGAACAACTTATGCATAGGGCGCTAGAGCATGCTGAAAAATCAGGCAATTCTTTGATTATTGCCCGAGCTAAACTCGGAATTGGCGTTTTCTACGGCTCAACCAACAGGCTTGAAGAAGGAGAGAAACTGTTGGAAGCAGCCCTACTGTCTTTCGGTAAGGGCACGGATTATGACAGCAAACAGGGTTACGGTTGGGCGCTTCTCAACCTTGGCGGACTCTATCGAAAACAAGGCAAGCTGGATCAGGCTGAACAAAAACTATTAGAAGCCATTAGAATACTCGAGAGTATCGAGAATTGGGTAGGCGTCGCTTCGGCTTACGAGTTGAAGGCCAAAGTCAACGGTGCTAAAGACAACGCTAAATTGGCAAGAGAGGACCTGCTGAAAGCCATTTCGTTCTACGAGAAGCAAGGAATGAAGGAAAAAGCTGATTCGCTCAAGAAAAACATGGAAAAAACGAGCGCACACACAAAATAAAACTTTACCCAACCACAACCAAAAAATGACGATGCGTAAAAGTTATACCTAAACCGAAAATTAGTCAGAGCAAATAACGGACAAATAGCATCATCATAACAAAACTTGCGATGTCTGCGATTTGACTGGCATAAGTAAAAGATGTGGTTACCACAATAGGAACAGAAACGCTGAAAATGTTAATCAGAGCATGAAATAAGAATATGCTCCAAATGTTCTCGCCACTTTTAAAGAAGAAGTAACCAGCGAAGACGCCAAAGAGAATAACATGCACAAATTGAGTCTGGAAAAAGGTCTCAATCCAGCCTAATTGGAAAATGTGGATGTGTTGTAGAGAGA
>DATKKK010000034.1:0-26168 GCA_035542975.1 Bathyarchaeia archaeon
TCTCTGGGCGTTGGAAACGTGGGATTTGCAGAATTAGATGAGGTGCTGCTTTATTCTCTTAAAGAGAATGAGAGCTACCTGTCTCTGAACGATTTATTCGCTTCTTCAAACCCAAACGTTTCTGTTAATTATGAAAAAATAAACCCCTGCTCCTATGAAGTAAATGTCAACGCAAGCGAACCCTTCACGTTAGTTTTCTCAGAAGCTTACGATCCGCTTTGGAAAGCCTCCACAGACGGCGAAACATTCGCTTCAACTCAGGCCTACTCGCTCGTCAACAGTTACTACATAAACAAAACTGGCCAATTCACGATTACTATTTACTTTACGGGGCAAAACTACGTAGACGCTGGCTTAATAATTTCGTTAACAAGTTTTGCCTCGCTTATACCGGCGACGATTGCCTACTCCAAAATTGGCAAGAAACTGCGTTTCTTAAAGCATAAAATTGTTCACAAGGAGTCTTCGACTTGAAGGATGAAGCAGAACAATACTGGAGCCTCGTAGCATTAGAAGCCAATTTTAGAGAGCTGCGCTTAGAAAAATGGAAGAAAGTGGCAAGAAACTGGCTTGCCGATTACGCTGACAAAAGAGCTCGAGACTTCATATTAAAAACCGTAGACGAAGTTGTCAAACTGGATCGGTCAGCGAAAGTTCTCGATGTAGGCTGTGGTCCTGGAAAATGGTCTGTGATGTTTGCCGAGAAATGTTCTTGGGTAACTGCCATTGACCTTAGCCCAAACATGATTCTTTTGGCTGAAAAAAACGCCAAGAAGGAAGGTTTAGTAAACTTGGATTTTCACGTGATGGATATAGCGAGCCTTGGCTTTCCTGACGGCGTGTATGATTTGGTTAACTGTGTGACTGTCTTGCAGCACGTATTCGACGACTACCATTGGAGAAAAGCCATTCACGGGATGGCTCGGGTTTGTAAGAAAGATGGCTACGTGCTGCTCTTTGAAATAGCACCTAATTTTGTCATAAGGAGGCGTACACCGAACCTTTGCATAAGAACAATACAGCAGTACGCTAACGAATTCAAGAAAGCAAGCATGCATCTTGCTTATTGGCGAGCGGTGGATCTGTCTCTGCCGATAACCTATTTTGGACTGAAAAACTACGCTGCATCTTTCAACAGAAGAGTATACTATTTTATGTCTAGAAGAAAATTCTATCCGAGTTTTCTGTCGTTCCTGTCTTTTGCTTCAGCAGCATTAGCAAAAACCATAGATTACAAGCTCGCTGCTACTCCTTTGAGTTATCTTTCTTTTGGAAGAATCATGCTTTTTAAGAAAGACTAGCAGGTTAATGTTTTCCTTCTAAGTCAGAAACCGAAGTCTCCTTAAGACTCTTTTCTGCACGAGCCCAACTTTTTCCGTATCCCATAAGGTGAAGCGCAGGATGAAATGTTTCATAGTTCTGCCTTGTTATAACGAAGAAAAAAACGTTAAACAACTCGTTCATTCTATAGATCACATTCTGAAGCCTCAGATTCCCTACAAGGTCATTGCCGTCAACGATGGAAGCCACGATCGTACAAGCGAGGTTCTTAAGGATCTTTCGGTTGAGTATCCAGTAAGAGTTCTTGAGCATTATACTAACATGGGATTGGGTGCTGCGTTGAGAACGGGGTTGCTTGCGGCTGCGGAAGAATCGTTATCTGGTGACTTCGTGGTCGTCATGGATTCTGATAACACTCACGATCCTAAACACATTGTGAGTATGCTGGTTGCTGCGAGAAAAGCAGATGTTGTGGTTGGTTCCCGTTATGTAATGGGCGGAGCGCAGCTAAATGTTCCTGCGCATCGAGTGGTTCTGAGCAAGATGGTTAATGTTTTTGTTGGAAAACTGTTTCGCTTGCCCGTAAAGGATACCACCAGTGGTTTCCGATGTTTCAGAGCTATGCTGCTTAAGCAACTTCGTAATGCTTCCAAAAACAGCATAGTTGACTCGAAAGGTTTTGAGTCTTCCTTAGAACTTTTGTTCAAGGCGGTTCGTTCAGGAGGTTTTGTCACAGAGGTTCCGATTTTTCTTGATTATGGAAGAAAAGGTGGCAAAAGCAAGATGCGCCTATTTTCGACTATCGTTAACTATCTGGTTCTTCTTTTCAAGTTCAAACGTTTTGCGCGTGCGAACAGCTATTGTGCATCTCGTTGAAATAGAAAAACAAAGTTACACACTCAATTAACTCTGGAACCATATCTACGGCGTTGGGTATTCTTGGTGGATTTCGTTGCTTTGCGGAACTCCATCCTGTGAGGGGCTGTCTATCCAATGAAACACGTAACAGTTTTCCGAGTAAGCATTAAGGTTCTTTGAAATCACTTCTTTTAAGTAGATTCCGCTTGCCCATGTTCCCTTCCAACCGAAACCATACATTATCACTATAAGGTTGGTTTTATCCTTGAAAACTTCGATTGTGAACATGTCTTCATGTCCCGAATATGTGTTAACCCTGCTCAAAGCCGCGATTGTAACGTTAGCTTGAGTAACGAACATGAAATGCGTCGCGTTTGCTGCAAATCTTAAAGGAGTCTTTTCCATATTCTCGTAGTATCCCACAGTTTTTTGGGGGCAAGGCCCGCCGAATAAGACTACGACTGAATTGTTTATTCTTGACGAATCTAGTTCTCCCGATGCAAGTACCAGATTGCTGGTTGACATAAACTGTTGCTGTTGCTGATTTATGTCAAGACCATAGAGTATTCCGCTGGCGATAGCGTCGTACGCAGTTTCTGCCTTAACGCCCTCAATAGGATTCAGGTATAAGAAGTAAACCGAGTTTGCGGGAGCGTCTACAACTTTGCTGCCGATAAGAGCAGCGCTCAAGCTAACCGCTTTTCGAGCGTCAACTCTGCCATACCCATAGTAAACGTCAAACCCAGGCGTACCCAAGTCATCGGCAGTATACATTAATTGACTGCGAACCTGCTCGTTTGCCATCTCGGGAAATTGGCTCCATTCAAGCGCAGCCACACCCGCAACATGTGGGCACGCCATAGAGGTGCCGCTTAAGGAAAGATAATCGTTCCACAAGTACGTCGAGTATATGCTTGTGCCAGGCGCGGCTATGTCAATCCAGTCTCCATAACTGCTGAAGGGCGCAAGTCTATCGTTTTCATCTGTTGCTGCCACGGCTATGACTTCTGGATAGGCAGCTGGATAGTGTTTCGTGTTCGTGCCGCTGTTGCCCGCGGCAGCAATCACTAGTGCGCCTGCATCCGTAGCATATTTTACAGCGTCGTGTATCAATTGGCTCTCTTCGCTGCTTCCCCAGCTGCAACTGATTATTTTTGCTCCTTGGTTAACCGCGTGTATTATGGCGTTTGCGAGTTCATCGTCGTACCCCCATCCTTGACGACTTAAACCTTTTTCAGCCATAATCCGAACCTGAGCCAACCCCGCTATCCCGATCGAGTTGTTTATGGAAGCGGCGATTATGCCCGCACAGTGAGTCCCATGTCCCTGGTCATCCATCGGATCTGAGTCGTTGTTTATCCAGTCGTATCCTAGTGGAACATAGTTTGCGACTAGGTCTGGGTGAGTGTACTTTATGCCCGTGTCGACGATTGCGACTAGGATGGTGTTGTTGCCTTTCTGCGTATTCCACGCCATGTTTGCCTGAATCTTTGCCGGTCCCCACTGGTTTGTCCATTCTGGATCGTTTGGAATGGCATCAGCATAGGCTTTCCAGTTTGGTTCGAGGTATTTTACACCATTGTTTTTCATTACTTCTTTTATGAGGTTTGAAACCTTGTTTGTTGGAACGTTGATTATTATGCTTCGGGTTTTATTGTATGTAGAGAGTTTGCTCGTTATGTCTCCTTCGTTTTGAGTGATGATTGTGCTGAGTTTCTGATAACTTTCTTTTCCTTCACTAACTCCTAGGACCAGTTCTACGTGGCTTCCATTATAAGCGAAGTCGCATGTTGCGTTGGAAGAGTCGTCTACGTTGAATGGCCATTGCTTGAACCATGGAGCTTCTGTCGTGCCTAACGATGATGTTTTGAATAGAATTATGCCCTCTTGCAGTAAGATGATTAGCGTTAGGGTGGTGAGAATGGTTAGGTGAGAGGAGGGTTTTTTCATTCTGTTCACTTTTTCGGAGTCGTGTTGAACAGTTGTTGTGTTTTACGTGGATACAATATGTCCTTAATCAGACATATGCAGTAGATATAGCACAAACTAACTTATAAACTTACCTTGTTGTTGAACAGTTTGAAACATTTTAGTTAATATTATTTTTTGTTTGATTCTTCTTCTGGTTAATATTCTAATTCTGAATCAAAATCCCTAAAAAGTCTTTAATAAATGTGCCCACGCTTCTCATAAATGAATTAAAAAAGAGGAATGGAAAAATGAAAAACTTGGTTTCGCACATAAACAGAAAAATCGTACTATCAGTTTCATTGACAATATTATTGGCAATCAGCATATACACTTCGATAAGTATCCTCAACTTCAAAGCAATGGGCGCACTATACAGCGACACCGACTACAAAACGATCTACGGCGTCTTAGGAAACGACAGCTACTCGCTTTATCCTTATGAAACAATAAGCTCCAAAGTCGGATTCTCCAAATATGGAGAGTTGATGAACCCCTACGTTCCAGTCGGGCTGAACTACAGTGGACAAATTGATCCTTTCGCCAATTCATTTGTATCGAAGCAGGATTGGAACGAAGGATGGGTGTTAAACGTTACGTACATCCAATCAGGCTTGTACAGAAACGTGTGGGCTTTCGCGCTCTATAGTGATACGCTGGGAAGCGGTACACCCTCCGACCTTGACTGGCAACACACGACAAGCGGTTTAGGGGCTCCTTATTGTGGAAGAAAAACCAATGCATATGCTAAAAGCTATCCTATCGAGAAAATCTATGACGGACCCAGAGAGGCAGTCTACCTACTTAAGACAGTAATATCCACAAACACGACAGTTCAAGGTTTCGACGATGACAAAATAATCGAACTCACTTTCCAAGTTATTTACGAGAAAGTGCAAAAATACGTGCTTTGGATAAAAGACGTTAAACGTGTTGACGTTGGCAAAGGCATCGGCACAATGCAAGTTGAATTCAGCGAAAGAGGACAATGGGACATGGAACGAGCCTCTCACCCACTATCTTATGCGCACTGGTATGTGAATCAAACAACTGAATATAACAAAGACATATTCTACAACGGTTCTGCCGCCTATTCCAATGAAGCCAAAGCTGCAGGCTACGACGTATGCCAAGTAATAAGCAAATCTCTCCCATACGTCGGATGGGCAGCTTACTGGCCAAACACGACAGTCAACTACGTTGAGGCCTTCGACGTCACCACAGTGCAAACAAGACTAAGTACTCTGTCAACAGTCCAAGACGTTTACCAGTCCAGCCTATGGCCTAGCGGGTATCATTTCGGAAGCAGATATGAAATTTTAAGGACTCCGATTGAATATCCCAGAGGTGAAGGTCACTGGAGCAACGAGCCGATGGTCTTCGTGAACAACGCTGTTAAAACAAGAGGAACACAATACACTTGGACACTCAATGAAACCAGCGGAAGGTGGGGAGTAACTTTTGAACCTGCCTATGTTCCGACATCGACCGACGTTATTCGCATTGTTTACAAGTCTACCCAAGGAGTTCTGCAAAGCGACATGAGTCCATCTCCGCATGAACCTGCCACGCCATACGTGATAGGCGAATGGGCATTCGACCTCACATGGGCTAATACTACTAGATCAACTAACCAGTTCCGCTGTGCAACGGCTTATGGAGTAACCGACCTCCATGATGCTGACGATGCAGACAAGCACGGCGTACACCCGGACGATGCCAGCCCCTACAACGTTTTGGACAGAGAGGTCAAATACCAACTAGACGAGCTGTTTAACCCATGGGATCTTAACGACGCAGTTCACAAGAACGACAATAGATGGATATACGAATCTACGTTAACAAGCGCAACCAATTATATCGCCTTGTCGCAAGGATTCGATGACCTGCTATGGATGAACAAGAATTACGGCAACTGGACAAATCACTATAAACTGCAGTACAGTGGCCACGGAACTATTGCGGATTGGGTGAACGCATATGAAGATGGCTCTACCTACACGGCGCACAGCGAAAATTGGGCTTTACTATTTGGCGCAAATGCATCTGGTGACGCTATGGTAAGGATTACGCCATATGGGAGCGACTATGGCACTTCGTCGAACAACACCATAAAATTCAAAGACCTCACAGAAATCAGTTTCTGGTACAAAACCCTAGTAGCCAGTCCCAACTATGGACCAGGCATGTTTGTAAAGCTGAATCCAGGCGACGGCTCAGGACATTGGGTAGCAATCAACATGTACGACAACAGCCTGGTTAACACACAGGGGTGGAGAAAAGTTTGCCTGGGCAACGTATCTCAATACACAGGACAAACTGCAGATCACTCCTTCTGGTTTGGTGCTGATGCTTGGGTATATGGAGGCAGCGGACCATTGAACGGACTCACTCCAGGCGAAGGCGGCACACTCGCGTCTTTCGATTACTTCCGAAACAAACTGGCAAATTGGTATGTTGACTCTATCGTCGTGGAACTTGGACCAATGATCACAGGAAGCACTGTGGCAAAGTACCTTATCGACGACATTGACGTAGGCTATCTAACAGGCGCAGGCTGCATACGCCAGGAAAGAGTGTACAACTTTGAAGAAGACAAACTCGTTCCATCATACTGGGACCAATACAACACCTTCAGCGAAAATGTCCTTGTAAACGGCACACTATGGGCAAGACATGACAACGTACAGAGTTATGAAACTCTTGACCCAACAAAAGCTGGCACTGGCGTGTACAGAGACTACTACACCATTGACTTCACGAATGGCACAATAAGATTCTGGAGATACAGCGACGCTTTAGGATATTATCAGAGAATAACATTGGCAGCAACCACGAAAATCAAAGTGCTCTACTCAACGATTGAATTCTGCACCGTCGGACGGTATGAATGGGAGAACGTTGGAACCGTTTCTGCCGCTGTGGACTCTGCAGGCGCTGCAATGATCGCTTCAGCCTTCCAAGAATGGAAGGACATAGAAGTCTACAACTCAGCATTAGACATTAAAGACTCCTCATGGGGTCCTTACACTCCGTATCTGATGCGGGAACAAGGGGTAGCTAACAGGACAAAGTCGCAATACCGCGACGCCATAAAGAGAACCCATCTTAAAGATGACTGGTGCACAACCTGTCCCATCACAAGCAGCAACATAATTACGGTAGGTGGACCCGCAGCGAACGTCTTAGCAGAATACTTTAATGACTACACCAGCGCGTTCCTAATCAAGTCCGACGTGTCAACTAGTGATCTGACAGGAAACGGAATCTACGCACCTGGCTGCTGGAACAAGACCCGCGCTTATTATGGAGGATCCTCTGGCGCAGGTGGATATGCTATAATATCAACTTACAGAGACCTCAACGGAACGATAGGCTTCATCGTTTGGGGCTACAACGGAGACGACACCTTCTACGCAAGCTATGCACTGAGACACGGCTTAATCGCTTACATGCAGTACTTACAGCCAGGCGTAACAACATTGATTCTTAAATTGACCTATACTGGCCAATGCGCGCCAACCATAAGCATCGTTGAATGCCTAGGAATATTCACTGAATGCACAGGATTCAACCACATCAAGTACCTCGGCGAAGGCGGCGCAACCTACGTGAGAACAACCTACGTTCTGCCAGAAGCAAGAAGATTATTCATCGAAGACAAACTGATATCCTTCACTTGGCCGACATCGATACACTCAGACCCATAAAAACTCGACAAAACTCTTCCTTTTTTCTTTATTTTTTTCTAAACCACGATTTTATGGCTCAGCCAAAAAATTACTAAAAGTTTTGGGCAGCCGCTCTTTCAATTATCTTTAGGTCAGTTAACGCAACTTTGCGCCATTTAAGACTTTTTGCGTAATTCGTAGAGACCTTGTAAAGCTTCTCGTTTTCAGAATCTAGCACCTTCAGTGTTACGCGGATCATGCCGGCGGTGTCTCCGACGGGCACTAAAAACACGCTCTTGCACCTTCCAAAGGTTTCCCTCAAAGCTGGAATATCATAGGTTATGACTGGCAAACCGCAAGCTAATGCTTCAGCCACGGCTATGCCCCAGCCTTCAAAAAGACTTGGAAAAATGAAAAGCTTGCTTGCCTTTAGTAGACTGTATAATTCTTTATCGCTGCACGATTTCCTGATTAAAACGTTGCTTTCAAGATTAGTTGCAATGACCTTTTGTTTTAACGAAGCAAGTTCCAGTCCGCTTCCGATGATCAAGAGTTTTGCGTTTTTATTGCACTCGACAACTTTATTCCACACGTTCAGCAGGTCGAAAACGCCTTTTTCTTTAGCTATCCTGCCTACAAAAACTCCGTCAAACGGTCTTCCATCACCTTGAGGTTTAACTTTATTGATGAAGTTGAGGTCTATTGCGTTTCCGCTTATCGAGATCTTGCTCTGTGAGACGCCGTTGTACTGGAGAGTTTTGGCAGTGAAGTTTGAAACGGCTATTATCGTTCTTGCTTTTTTCAAAAGTGGTATTGTGATGTAGAAAACTAACGTTTTGACTAACGAAACCGTCTTGCCATAGTTTATTTGTCTGTAACTAGCGTAAAGTGAGTTACCTTTTGCTCCGGTTTTTGTGAAAGGTATATCGACATGGTGGACGACTACGCATGTTGGTCGCCGAAAGATTAAACCAGCAACGTAGCCTAATGCAAGATTAGGCAAAGTGTTGTTTGGTATAAGAATCACGTTTGGTTTTCTATTGCTGATGGTTAAAACGCTTTTGAAGAACGCTTTGATGCTCCAAGAGACCCATTCAAGATATACGCCTAACCAGCCTATTCCGTGAAAGCTCGAAGACAAAGAGTGTTTTTTGCATGCGATTTCTGTTTTTTTGAGAAGACTTGGAGCAGATTCCAGAACAGTTACCTCGACGTTATGTTGTTTGCAGAATATTCTCAAGGTTTCAACGAATCTTTTCTCGGCGCCTCCCATAGCCGTCACGCTTGCGGTCGGATGAAAAAAAATACTGAAGATCTTGAGAGTTGAAAGCGAAAGCTTTTCATGCTTCGAGGTTGTCACGCAACAAACTGTGTTCTGCTTGTTTGTTGACAATTTCCGTTCACGGGTGTTACGCCAAGTTTTGAATGGTTTCTTCCAATATTTCCAAATGCTTTCCGCATGAAAAGGTTTCTTCAACAAACCTTCGCGTTTTCACCGAAATCTTATCTTTATTCAAGTCGGCGGCCTTCAAAATTCTCTCAGCAAAATCTCTCGTATCATAAGGTTCAGCCCTGAAGCCTGTTTCACCGTTAATCACGGTTTCGCATGGTCCTCCTCCATCATCCCACACGACAGCAGGAGTGCCGCACGCCATGGCTTCAACGGGTCCTAACCCAAAATCCTCTCTTGGAACTGAGTACGCATAGACATCTGCGGCATTGTAAAGTTTCACAAGCTCCTCTTGAGATTTGAACCCTAGAAACCTCACGTTCTTCTCGATTTCCAACTTTTTGGCAAGCTTCCAAAGCTTTCCGATGTATGCGTCGTTTTCTCTTGAAATCTCGCCTGTTATGGCTAAGGTTGCTGAAGGGAAGTCTTTAACGACATAACTCATTATTTCCAGGAGCCATTCCCAACGTTTTACGGCAACAACTCTTCCAGTTGAAAGAATTAAAGGCCACCCAAAATCTTTATGTTCCTTCGCGGTGACATTTTTGTCGATTATTCTGAAAGCTTCTGTGTCTACTGGTGGGTAACAGACTTTTGCTGTCACTCCATAAATCATGAGGATTCGTTTAGCTGTAAAAAAGCTGTTTGCCAAAACAGCGTCCGAGTTGACCACGCCAAGGTAATCGAGTTCCTTCAAAAGTGGTCCTGCTATTTTGCTAAGTGCGAAAATTGTTTCTCGCACATCGTTGAATCGCCATAAAGCTCTTTCCCTAGGGTTCAAGTAGAGGAATCTTGGCGGCGAATGAATGTAACTTATGTATTTTCTGCCCCTAGTTTTCTTGTTTAGGTATCCTAGCCATGGGGCTGGACCGTAGCCGTGGCAGATTAGAACGTCTTCTTTTTTAATGGCAGGCAAGGCTAAAGGAGACAGCGGCAAGGAGGATATTATTCTGACTGCTGGGCTGTTGGGCAAGAGTTTTGTGAAGAAGCTTTTTGTGTAGCAATGTGGGTTTGCGGTTTCTTTGTGTAGATTTTTGTCTACATATGCGAAAAAAGCGTTTGCGTCGTGTCCTTTTTTGTGGAATAAGTCGACTTGTTTTAGAATTACTCTTTCAGCTCCTCCTAGTTCTTTCAAGTGGCTATAAACTATTCCTATTTTCAATTGGCTCCTTCCTTTTTGATGGGGTTTGGAAGTTTGCGGTGTTGTTTGGGTTCCTTGTTTTGTTTTGCCGTTTTTGTGTCTTTTTTGGTTCTGTGAATGGGTTAGTCTTTAAACGATTATAAAAAAGTTTATAGGAGTTCAGATTCCGACTAAGAACAACGTTCCAATAGATTTTTTTACCCCAAAACACTCTCTACAGCAGCCGAACTAAAGGAAAAATCATGAGCGAAACATCAAACGGAACAAGCGGACCTGAGGCTCCGCTGAAATTCGATTTCGGGCAGATAACCAGTCTAGTCACTGCCGAATTTCAGTTAGATGAAGCTCTGTTGGAAAACAGCATCCCCACCTACTATCTAAAGCAGCCTCAAGAAACAAAACAGCCCTTCTTAAGGTTGCTCGAAAATCTGGAGCCTCTGAATTTGATAGCTTTTCTCCGCAAGCAAGATGGTCGAGTTGTTTTAAAAGTGGTCTCAAAGCCTGAGTCCAAGCCTAGCAATGTCCTGGTGAATTGGGTGTTATTCTTCGCCACCATCGGCACGACGTTCATCACGGGTTACCTTCTTTCATCTGACATGATGAATCCTTTTTTGGGTGGGGCAGCGTTTACAATCGCCATAATGACTGTGCTTGGCGCACATGAAATGGGCCACAAGTTAATAGCAAACAAGCGGGGAATGGAAGCAACGCCGCCCTACTTTATTCCGGGGCCGCCGCCGGTATTGGGTTTCTTGGGGGTTGGAACCTTTGGTGCTGTGATAATGCAGAAGTCGCTGTCGCCGAATAAGGATGCTTTGTTTGATGTTGGAGCGAGTGGTCCGCTGATCGGGTTTGTGGTGGCAGTTGTCGCCGTCGTTGTAGGTTTTCCGTTTTCATCATACGCTTTGTTTCCTAAGGATGCGTCAACTCTTCCAACACCATTGTTGTTTTATGTTGTTGAGCAGTTTCTCTCTCCTTTAGGTCCGATTCCTCATCCGACTGGAAATCTTCTTCTTGGCATAAACTTGCATCCTGTTGCCTTTGCTGGTTGGGTTGGCTTGATTGTTACTATGCTTAACTTGTTGCCTGCTGCGATGCTTGATGGTGGTCATGTAGCAAGGGCTCTGGTTGGTGATGGGGCAAGACTTGTTTTGACGGTTTTGTCGCTTGCGGTGCTGATTATTTCGGGGTATCTTCCTATGGCTTTGTTTGTGCTTTTTCTAGCAATGTACAAGCATCCAGGGCCGCTGGATGATGTTTCAGGCTTGTCGAGAAGCAGAAAACTTTTGACAGCGGTGTTAGTTGTGGTCTTCGTGCTTTGTTTAAGCATCTGATGTTTCTGGATGGTTTAAGTGTATTTTTGTTGAACGTTAATACGAGAAAGTTTATTAAATATTGCGATGCACGATAATCTACAAGAAAAACTCAACTGTACAAGTGTGTCACGATGAAGGGCACAATAATCCTCGTTGTTTTCTTCTCGACGTTCACAGCTGCCTCTATACTGCTTCCGTCGCCGATGTTTCCTGGAAACGTTCTCTGCACAATGCTTGGAGACACAGTAAAAGAATATACTACTTATCTGAGTGCAGTTTTCAATGGAGTTTTCTACGGTGCTATCATGTGGTTGGCTTTTGTAGCCATAAGTAGAAAGCTGGTGCAAGAGTAGTTTTAAAAAGAGGGTTATTGCTGGCTTAACTTCCGTGTTGTGGTAGAAAACCTATGAGCTTGATCTTTGTTCCGCATTTTTTGCATGCTAGGACTAGTTCTGCCAGCTCGTCGTCTTTTACTACAGTTTCTATGATTTGGTAGGTTTCTTCCGTCTCGTCATCTGGGGAGATCAATGTTCCACATTTTGGGCATGGAAAGGCGCCGTCTCCATCGATCTTTGTTAAGTCAATCGTGTATATGCTTGTATTCTTAACTGCGGCTTTTTTCATCATTTTTCATCTACACCTTTTCAATCTTTGTTTCTTGTTCCGTGGTTAGCCGAAAATATATTAAACCATTATGAATTGTCAATGTGAATTCTGGATTCATATTCACAGAAAACTTTGGTTGATTAAAAATAGCATAAAAAGTTAATCGTTTCTTTATTATGCAAAGCTTCAGCGAAAATTATGAATATATCCAAGTGAATTAGTATCTGCAATCTGATAAACGCCTACGTTGGGTTAATGCGTCCACACTAGGTGTGGGAAAAATTACTCTATGATTTATAAAGCCTAACTTTCAAATCTAACGTAGCAAATTAGTTGCAAAAAGCAGTGAGAAGTGTGTAGTATTGGAAAGTTTCGATGTGATAGTGGTTGGTGCAGGAACAGCAGGGTGCTTGGCTGCAAAAACCGTTGCTGAAACAGGGTTGAAAGTTTGTTTAGTTGATAGAAAGAGAAGAGAAGAGGTGGGCGAGAAAATCTGTGGAGACGCCTTGGGTGAGCATCATCTGAAGACATTGGGTTTGGAGAAGCCTCAGGGTGGGGAACTTGAGAAGCGGATTGAAGGCATCAGGATTTATTCGCCCGATTTGGAGACGATTTTCACCATTAAACACGAGGATTTCGTGGGTTACTTGTTGAACAGGCGTTTGTTTGGACAGTGGTTGTTGAGGAAGGCTCTTGATGAGGACGCGGTTTTTCTGGATTCCACGATATGTTTAGAGCCATTAATCGAGAAAGGTTACGTGACTGGAGTTTCGGTTAAAGATTTGAAAAAAGAACGGAGTTTTCAGCTGAAGGGCAAAGTGGTTTTGGATGCCAGCGGGTTTTTTGCCGCGGTCAGGCGGAAGCTTCCTAGAACTATGGGAATAGAGAACGAGGTTGCCAATGAAGATGTTGAAGCGTGCTACCGTGAGATTAGGCAGCTTAGGCAGGAGACTGAAGAATCGAAGTTCTGTGAAATCTATCTGAGCCAGAAGGCGACTCCAGGAGGGTACGCTTGGGTTTTCAACAAGGGCGGGGCACGTGTTAATGTTGGTTTAGGAGTATGCATGCATGAGAACTTTCCGAATCCTAAGGGTCAGCTTTACAAGCATGTTCTATCCAAGCCGCTTTTTGAGGGTTCTCTGCTTCTGAACGGTGGTGCATGGTATGACCCGACGCGTAGACCCTTTGACAGCATGGTTGGAAACGGTGTTGCCGTCCTCGGCGACGCGGCATGCTTGGTGAACCCGATTCATGGTGGTGGGATAGGTCCGTCGATGCTTAGTGGTTTTTTGGCTGGAAAAACAGTCATTGAGGCTTTGGAGAAGGGCGACGTTAGTCGAGAGTTTTTGTGGTCTTATAATTGCAGGTATATGGAGATGTACGGAGGGAAACAGGCGAGTTTGGATGTTTTTCGTCTTTTGCTTCTGTCTAGTCGGGATGAGGATTTGAATTATGGAATGAACTATAAGCTTCTTACAGAGGAGGATGTTCTGAAGGCTGGTTTGGGCGATGATTTTCACTTGAAGATAACTGAGACGGCGAAACGAGTGTTCAGGGGACTGAAGCGTGTTCGGTTCTTGAATAAGCTGCGGGTTACGGTTGGTATGATGAGGCAGGTTAAGGCACATTACCGAAATTATCCTGTTAGTGCTGATGGTTTCGAGAAGTGGAAGGCTGAAACGGAGAGAATATTCAAGGAAGCAAAGACAAAAATCGAAGAATAAGTCTAAATATTAAAGAAAACATGGCAAATTCGGGTGGACACAATGGACAGAGAGGGATTTCGCAAGTTTCTGAAGAAAGAGGGAAAATCACAGCGAGTAACCGACGCCGTTGTTGCGCATGCTGAGGAGTTTGAACGTTATCTGAAAGAGCAGGGGGGTGGAAAAGAACTCGATAAAGCCCATCCTGAAGACCTCGACGCTTTCATCTCGTGGGTTGAGAGAGATGAGGCTTTGGCTGCAAAGAAGTACCTGTTGGGCATTCGTTACTTGTACGAGTTTATTCCTAACGAGGAGATGGCTTTTCTTGCTTCTTTCAGGTGGAACGAAAAAGTAGCCAGTTCAGAGGCGCCGCTCAAGCTTAAGGAATTTCGAGGAGTCAACGGGGCAGATTTGAAGAAGCTTGAGAATGCTGGAATCCGAAACGTGAAGGATATGATTGAAGCTGGGCAGACACCTGCCAAGAGGAAAGAGCTTTCAACAAAGACAGGAGTACCAGTCGCAACAATACTGGAACTTGTGAAGCTGTCTGACCTTGCTCGAATGCAGGGTGTTAAGGGGATACGTGCGCGGCTCTACTATGATGCAGGTGTTGATACGATGGAAAAGATGGCGAAATGGAACTCGGAAGAACTGCGAGCTTTTTTGGTGGAGTTTGTGAAAAAGACTGGGTTCGAGGGTATAGCTCCGTTGCCTAAAGAAGCTAGGTTTACTGTTGAGACGGCTAGAAGGATGCCTAAAATCGTGGAATACTAGCTTAAAAAGGACAGTTTGCGGTGCCTATTCCTATTCTAGCTGGTTGGGTAAAGTTTTTTCCTATCTTTTGTCCAGCCAATAGACTCTCCACTCAGAAACCCGTCCACCACATATCTTTGCAGTCCACATGTTTGGACCATCAAGCGGTTTGTAAGAACAGGTAGAATAGCCAACCATAACAACAACATTGTTTTGAGTTGTCACGCACGTAAACGTGTTTCTATAATCAGGGCATCTCTCAAAGAAATTCTTCCAACTTTCTTTCATTACATCCTTGCCTTTAGTGACCTTGCCATCGTTGTCTATGAATGTGTGATCTTCGGTCATTAATTCAGCTAAGCCTTCTAGGTTCTGCTGATTAATTTTCTCGTTGAATCTTAGAGCAGTCAAGATTAGCTGGAAAGAGTCCATTCTATTTAAGGATAAAAACAAGTTGATTTAAATCTTATCTCCAGTTCCTTGAATTGGTTGATCGGTATAAGTTTTATCCAATAACACTGCACGCAAAAAAGCAATCCTATCCCAACCGCAAGGTGCTCATGTGTATCAAAGCAACTTGTTGAACCGTGATTTTGAAAAAGATTATATCGCAGCAACAAGCAAAACAATGTTGGAACAACTACGGCGGTGACTATTGTAATGAAATCAAAACTCACACGCCTCCTAGCGACTATTTATGGAATGCTCATGTTCCTTCCACGGCTACTCCGCAGAATAGTTCTTCTTTTTTTCACAAGCATAAACCAGAAAGTTAGAGCAAACCTTCCTATCTGGAAGATGGAGGTTGAAACGTCAGAACACGTGCACTTAGCAATCAAAGCTTTCAAATGGATAATACTGCCCGCAAGCCTTCTCCAAATCCTCGGTCATTTCTTATTCTTGGGTGAGAATGCCTTGACTTTCGTTTTTTGTGCACAACTAATCTTCCTCTACAGTAGTTTTGTCCCAGACCTTCCCTCTATCTTCAGAAAGAAGAAAGACAGGGCTGAAAACTTGCCTTGGCACAAAAAGTATGCTCTTCTGCTATTTGCTCCTCTCTTCATATGGGCTGTGTTCTCAGGAATGCAAGTTGATTGGAAGACTACTGAAGACTTTCACAACTTCAGATCGCTGGGCATCTACTTTGCATTCTTGCTTCTCTGCGGTTTTCTCGCGTTCTCGGGTTTGGCACCAACCATAAGAGGAATGGTTGAGACTCTTTCTTTTCCGTTATACGGCGCTACAGGCTATTTGATTCATTTGAAAGTTGACAGAATCTGGTAAAATGTTCATCACTCTGACTCTGCTAAAAACATGTCAGCGTGATTTGTAGTATGGTTTTGATTGGTCTGTGGCAAGGAATTTATGACTGAAGAAAACATAATACACTCAAAAAAGGAGAACGCGTTGACAGAATGAAGGGGCTTCCATCTCTTGATGCTCACGCTCACCTCAACCCAACCCACTCTGCGGATGAACTGGCAGAATCAGGCGCAGTTCTCGCCATGGCTCTTTCTCTTGAAGAGGCTACTCTTGCCGTTGGAAGGCATGACCCTCTGGTCGCATGGGGTGTGGGATGCCATCCACGCAAGCTTAAAGCTCAAGGTTCGTTTGATGCAGAACGATTCAAAGACTTGGCAAAGCAAACTGCCGTAGTAGGCGAAGTCGGGTTAGATGTGGGTTCGTATTATTCGCACGCGTCGCTTGAAACCCAACTCCAAACGTTCCGAAAAGTGATGAAGACAGTTTCTGACATGCCTCGAATCGTCAGCATCCACAGCTACCAAGCAACTGAACTAGTGATTAAAGAGCTGCGGCAGACACCTATTGACGTGCCGATTCTTCATTGGTGGACAGGCAACGTCCAAGAAACACGAGAAGCCGTGGCGTTGGGATGCTACTTCTCCGTGCATTCAGCCGTCGCCAGACAATCGAAATTTCGCACAACAGTCCCCCCTGACCGTATTCTCGTAGAAAGCGATCATGGTCTGGCTGACCCACCTGAGGCTATTCCGTGTCGAATAGAGTGGGCGGAGCACTTGGTTGCGCAGCAGCTTGGCCTCGGCAGAGAGGAGGTTCGACGCCTCGGTTGGCAAAACCTGTCAACGATCGTTAGAAAAACTAATACGCACAAGTTGTTACCAGAGCCATTTTTAGCTAGAATGACCGAGGCTTGCCGTGAAACTGACCAAGAGTAACAACGCATATACGCAAGAACCATGAGGAATCCAATTTATCAATGAAAACGCCTCCAAAATCACAATTTCAAGCATATTTGTATCCTAATAGAAATTCGTTGCAAAAACCTAGAGGGGGTAGGTCTCTCAACGCAAGCCCTCGATGCACTCAGCCAGCCTAAACAACACTATGATCGATGTTCTATCTTGTGCTGATTTCTTCTTTTGGAACTCTCTCCTTAGGGATGGTTAAGAAGAGAGGATTTAGGAATAAGAGAAAGGACTTAGAGGAGCTCTCGAAATTCTTAATTCCCATCCCCAAAAATATGATGTATATGCATCGCTTTTTTAAACTTTTCCATTTTTTTGATACACATTATGTTATGAGGTTTAGCAAATCTTAAATCGCTTCAGGCAACATAACTTAGGCAAGGATGGGAAAATGAATAGAAAGAAACAGGATCTGAGACTTCTTTTTGCACTAATTAAGGGAGCGGACAGAAGCGACAGAGAGCTTGCAAAAGTCCTGAAAATATCACAGCCAACAGCATCCAGAAAAAAGAAAGCTCTTGAGAAGGAAGGCTACATAGCAGAATACACCGTGATCCCCGACTTATCCAAGATGGGATACGATTTCATAGCAGTGACTTTTCTGTCGTTCGCTGAAGAGAGCCCAGAGCTTTTCACTAAAGCCAGAGAATGGATAAATCGCAAGCCATCTGTGATTTACGCAACCAACGGTGAGGGCATTGGAATGAATAGCATGATGATATCAGTGCATCCCAACTATGCCAACTACTCACAGCTGCTGAGCGAACTGAGACGAGACTGGCAACCTAATCTCAAAGACACAGAAACCTTCATGATAAGCTTGGCTCGAGCTGACATTCTCATAAAACCTTTCTCGTTTCGATACTTAGAACACAATACATGAAAACATGATTATTCGTGCAAACTACTCCAAAAAGAGAGGGATCCCCAGCACTAGTTAGACAACTAGAAAAGGCTAATCTTCTTTTCTGTTTAAATCTGTTCACGCTAGACAGAATTCAGATTCGTTTAATACGAGCATCATGGAAGATTGTTTCCTAAACCTTATTTAGATTTAGCTCCTTAGTAAAGTTCTATTTGGGAGGATAGTGTCAGTCTCAGGGGAGAAAGGAGAGGACTGATTTAACGGATAAGTCAGAATTCTTTACTACCCTCCCAAACCTCTATCTGTTATGATCTCTTTTTAAATTTTGCCCCATTTTTAGGTGTCAGTTTTGAGTTTAAGCGCTTACTAGAAGCCTTTGCAGAATAAGAAGACAGAATCTTGACACTTGAACCGCTTGAACAGACACTAAGCGACTCATGTAAGTACGTTCGTTAAGCGTTAGTCATTACTTGATACGTTTCTTCTTGAAGACTACTAGTGTCAGGAGTCTGCTGTCATGAACACCACGTGCTAATCGAAGTTTTCAGTGCCCTACACAATTTAGCCAATTCGTGTTCGGTAAAGCTTTCGTTTGTGAACAACTGCGACTGAAGTGACAGTGAATAGCAGTATAAGGATCGGTATCCAAGTTGGGTATTCTGGCACTATCCATACGTTAGAACCGCTAATTTGAACTCCATAGCTCCAAGTTGTTAGGTAAGGTCCTGTCTCATTTGAGAAGTCAATGGAGAATTTGGTTACGACTCCTGTCGGTCTATCCCAGTACATGTTTTGTGACTGTTGCATTGTAGTATTGACTGCAGAGAAGATCATAGTAACGTTAAAATGATTTGTCTGTCTGACACCGCCTGGGTACGTGACAGGGATTGTTTCATTTATTATCCAACTAGAATAGTAGCCTGTTGAGTAGATAGAATCATTTGCGTTAAGGTTGGTTGCGATAACCCACATTGTCAGGTTTGTGCCTGATCCAGTATCCACGTCTACATAGCCATCGTTATGGTTTTCGGTTCCGTTTTTGAAGTGCTGCACTGCTTGGCCAGTAACATTTGTGCCCATAACGTTTGTAACGCTAACCATGAACCATTGTGTTTTGTTAATATCTTGAAGGTACGATGGTATTGTAGCATTTGGATCGTTGCTTTGCCAGTTAAAAAAAATACTGTATACAAACTGGTTGCCTGGAGCAACCCCTGGCGTTCTAGTTAAGGCGGACACTGCTGCAATTGTTAGAAGTGCTAGTAGGAATGAAATCGTCACATAAGAGATTATTTTCTTTTTCATGTTAGCTCATTTCCTTATTGTATTTAGTCTTGTTCGGTTCTTATAACTTGTGGAAAAATAGAGAGTGCATTATCCTAAAACCTCCTATGTAATATCCATTTCTTTTTCTGCCTCCAAATACAGAAACGTTTCATTATGATTACCATGATTGCAGATTTCCCTTGTCAAATATGCAACACAAAGGACTGCTTTCAAGTAATCAATAAGAACTATGCCAGAGTTAGACACTATACAGGCTTGGACCCAATTACTGGGAAACCTAGTTTCGTCTATCATAGACAGAGTCCTCAGTACCTGCAAAGCATTCTAAAGCAGACCAAAGTATCTGCAACTGACCAAGTTGACCAGAGAGCATTGACCTGAAACGCTATTCCTCAAGCCTTAATTCTGAAATTATGGTGCGGTCGCCGGGATTTGAACCCGGGATCGCAAGCTTGGAAGGCTTGTGTCCTAAACCAACTAGACGACGACCGCTCGTAACGCTTAGAACACTAGATTATTCAAAGTGAGCTAGATAAGATTTCCCAAAACCACACGAACAACCCCTCACAAAAACAAGTAGGGGTAGGCGCTATTGGCAGAAAAATCGCTCAAAACCGTGTTGAAAAGCTGCTTTTCGCTACAGCTTATCCTTCTCCTTAAACAACCTCTTCTCAAAGCCCGACTTCGGCTTAAAACTACCCCGATACCGAGGCAACGCAGATTTCCGCCGCTCAACATTCTTAATCCTCGCATAAAGCTTGGACACCTTCGTGTTCGACGGCTGCTTACGCCTCGGAAAACGCACACGCGCAGGCACAAAAGGCTTCTTAACCCTCCTATCACGCCTCTTCAACGGAACGTCCTTGAACTTCTCAAAAACCACGTAACCCTCCTTCAAATTCATCTCACGAACACGCCAACCAGCATCCAACCAACCCCTCGCATGCACACTATTCGAATCATTACTCCACCACGCTTCACTCTTGTACGCCTCCATAGGCAGGTTATCACCAATAATCCCGTCAACCCGCACAAAACTAAGCTTCACAACCTTCGTAAAAGCACCACGAAACCTCAAATACCCTCCAAGACCCTCAAACCTGTTAACCTTCCTCCGCGCCACCGTCCTACGTGCACAATTCAAACACAGCAACCGCATAGGATCACCAGTCGAAACATCGGCAACCATACAATCCTGACAAAACAAACGCCCACACCGCTCACACCGTTTTAGATACCTAACCGAAAAAACACGACCGCACAGTCCGCATTCATCCTTATACGGCATTCAAATCACTACTGCTCACAAAACAATGCTGAAGCTTCACATAAAAACATCGCTATGCTCGTTTGATTATTCGAAAACCCAGATAATACTTATACAAGCCCTCTACGCTCTCAACTCGGGAACCAAACCATGCTCCTCAGCGAACATCTCCATGAAAAAGCCGAAGAATCAAGACACAACGAAACCGTCAGCTACTTCCTAACCACCATAGGCTCAATATTCTTTACCAGCGGACTGATAGAAACCGTAACCACCATCCAAAACCCAGACTGGTTCCTCATAATCCCGTACAAAATAACCCCCGACAACCCAGACCCACACAGTCTATTAGGCTTAACACTAACATCAATCGGCATAGCCCTGCTCATCCTCGGAATAATCCTAGCCCTACACTACGCAAGAGAAAGAACATGGTACATGAAACAACTACGCCGAGTAAGCGCCCCAGAAGAACAAGAACTAAAAAGAAAACAACTAGAACGAAAACTCAAAAAACAAAAACAAATAACCTAAAAACTAACCCTTCACCACCGCAATCGGCGTCAACCTAGCCACCTTCGTAGCAATACCCAATCTATCACTTACTTCCGCAACCACATCCACATTCTTATACGCAGGATCAGCCTCCTCAGCCAAAACCACCGAACTCGCCGCCTTCACAACAATCCCACGTTGCTCCAAACCACGCTTAACGTCACTGCCCCAATAATTCCGCTTAGCAGCACTACGACTTAGCATTCTCCCAGCACCATGAGCCGTAGAACCAAAACTCAACTGCATAGCCCGCTCAGTACCCACCAACAACCAAGAACTCGTCCCCATACTCCCAGGTATAAGCACAGGCTGCCCCACACCACGATAGTCTTGTGGCACTTCAACATTCCCAGCCGGAAACGCTCTTGTAGCACCTTTCCTGTGAACCCAAACACGCTTCTTCACGCCGCCATCAACTTCATGCTCTTCTATCTTCGCTATGTTATGTGCAACATCATAAACAAGCTTCAACCCGAACCGCTCCGCATCCTCATGGAAAACCTGCTGAAAACTCTGCCTAACCCAATGCATAATCGTCTGACGATTAGCAAACGCATAATTAACTGCACATGCCATCGCCTGATAATAATCCTGAGCCTCCTGAGTCTTTCCAGGCGCACACGCAAGCTCCCGATCAGGCAGGGCAACCTTGTATTTCTGAACTGCCCGTTCCATAACCCGCAGATAATCAGAACATATCTGATGCCCAAAACCTCTTGAACCGCAATGAATCATAGCTGTCACCTGCCCTTCATGCTCTATTCCGAAAACCTTCGCGGTTTCAGGGTTGAAGATTCTGTCAACTCTCTGAATTTCCAAAAAGTGATTGCCAGAACCCAGAGTGCCAACTTGCTCCAAACCCCTGTTTTTGGCCGTTGAAGAAACCTTGTCAGGATTAGCCTTTTTCATGCAACCACCTTCTTCACAGTGCTCTGCGTCTCCAGACCAGCCTAGCCCTTGATCAATAACCCATTGAACACCCTCCACGGCAAGCCTTTCTAAATCGTTAAACGTCACTTTGAAATCTTTACGGCGGCTCCCAAGCCCACACGGTACGTTATCGAAAATAGCGTTTGTCAACTGAGCAAGCTTCGGTCTGATGTCCTTTTCTGAAAGGTTCGTTGTCAGTAACCGAACACCGCAGTTGATGTCATAGCCGACTCCGCCAGGGCTTATAACCCCTTCTTCATAGTCAGTAGCAGCTACGCCGCCTATCGGAAAACCGTAACCTTCGTGACCATCTGGCAAGGTTATAGCATACTTGTAAATTCCAGGCAGATGCGTAACGTTCACGCATTGCTCAAGCGTTCGGTCGGTCTGCATCTTCTCGAGCAAACCACGATCAGCAAAAACCATGCCGTTGACGCGCATGCCAGGCTTGTACTTTGGAATGCACCAGCTATAGTCATCTATTTTTTCAAGCGGAACCCTCGCTGAAGGATGATGAGAATCATCTTCACCCATCGTAAACACCGCAGATAAGATAGCTTAAAGCAAAAATATAAACTATTTTGGCGTTTACACCAAAACCAATATTATTCTGGCACACCGAAATTCTTTACGAAATCCACGACGCCTTCTACGCTGTTGTTAAGCACGGTTTCTCCTAAAACTGGGTGAACCTTAACATAATCTAAGGCTTTCCGAAGAGCACCATCATCCGCAAGTATTCGTTTGCATATACCCTCCAAGCCTTCGCCGTTGTCTAACCCTTGCTTTGCAATTTTCGCCCACAATTCAAGTTGCTGTTTGTATGCTAATAGGTTTTCAACGGCGTAAGAAGCCTTGCCGAAATGACTGTAGAACAAGCTCTTGGGTTTCAAACCGATTAATTTGTTTAAAGAAGCCAGAGCGATATCCAAACGCAGCGGAGGCGGCGTGGTTGGCACGATCACGTCAATCTCGTTCAGATAAATGCCTGCTGCATCGCCTGGAAAGACTCCGTGGCTGTATGTTTCAAAGTAGCTTTGATGATGCGATGCGTGTCCAAGAGTTTCCACGACTTTCAGTTCGACATTGTCTCCAATATCAAGGCTTAATCCATCAGTCGCGGCGATAATTCGCTCTTCAGGAACAGGTTCGGGTGCTCCGTACAGTTCTGTTATGCCTTTGAGAACCATTTTTGACTGTTCCCAAAGCTTTTCAGGATGCGCCAGATGTGGTGCACCTCGTTGATGAACGACGACCTTTGCGTTAGGTAAATGCTTTAACAGTGTTCCAACGCCGCCGCTGTGGTCTAGATGAACGTGT
The DNA here is from genome assembly GCA_035542975.1 of Bathyarchaeia archaeon. Classification (GTDB taxonomy): domain Archaea; phylum Thermoproteota; class Bathyarchaeia; order Bathyarchaeales; family Bathycorpusculaceae; genus DATKKK01. Next base: position 23,200 of record DATKKK010000034.1, read on the forward strand.
GAAACAGCAACGTAAGCCACTTGTTCAGGCTTTACTTCTAATTGTTTCAAGCCTATGAGCAGGTTCGGCACGGATGAGGTTGGACCTGTTTCCACCATTGCCACTTGTTTTCCTTTCAGGACGTAGCTGGCGATGAAATTTCTGATTCCTGCCATTTCAGCATCGATGAGATAGATGTGTTCTTCAACCTTTGTTACGTTCATTTGTCATCACAGTGTGATTTTCGGGGTAGAATAAAGTTTGTTATTAGCTACTTTAAGGGTTTGCATCGTGAATGTTTTAAGCGAATATTGGCACATCTTTAGTGGAGGAAGATTTATGCTTCTGCGAATTGTTCGAAACTTGACGTCTGAAGAAGTGGAAGAAAAAATAAGAGGGTTCGAGAAGCGTTTTGAGATTAGCTTTGCGAAGTTTGAGGAGCTTTTTCTCAAGCAGAAGCTGAATGCCAAGTTTGCCAAAGCCTATTTTGAATGGGCGGAGCTTGTAGACTGTTACAAGGGTTACATGGAAGATGGAGAGCTTGACTACACTATCGAGGAAGTGAAAAATTACAGACCAGAACAGACTGCACTGCTAACACCAAAAAGAATAGAACTACTGTATCAGCTTGCTCCGTTAAGAGTGGAGTCGATAAATGACTTGGCCAAAAAGGTAAGACGAAACGTTAAGAATGTTTACCAAGATTTGAAAATACTGAAAAAACTAGGCTTCATAAAATTGAACAAACGAAAAGGACGAGCCTTGGTACCCGAAGCTGTTGTTAAAGAAATAACGTTTCTGATTCACTAGAAAAAGGCTATATGTCAAGAATGAATTTCACTGTTACCTTGTTTGGTTTTTTGAGGATTTCCATCTGATGATAGGTTATGGCTTTTACGCCGACTTTTTGAACATGTTTGGCAGGGTTAAACTTCTCTCCCCACATTCTCGCTTTGAGCTCTAGCTTCTCTGAAGATTCATTTATAGATGTAATTTTGAACTTGGAATACAGGAAGCTTTGAACGTCGAATTTCACGAGCAACGCTTCGAGCCAGTTGTAGAGAAGAGCATACTCATCTTCCGCCGTAGCTTCAACATTATCTTCAATATTTGGGCTGATCTTTTTCACGTCTGTCATAACCTCAAACATGGCAACAGCAGCATTTTCGAAGGCTTCAGCTAAATTTCTTCCATAAGCCGCTACGTAAGCGTCTGCCGTGTGTTCTAGAAACTCGAAGCCTGTTCTTCTACTCATTTCTTTAGCCACGAAAATAGTGAGGCGTTTACGTTAAAACGGTTTTGTATAGATGAAAGACAAAAAACCTTGATTCAAGCTTGCAGAAAGGATAAATTGCAATTAATGCGGATTCTCAGTAAGCTCCAATAATGTTTCAACAGCTTTTCTTACGAACACAGTGCATTTCTCTTCGAACACGTTTGTTTCGTGGGCTTTTGCCAATTCCTCTGGATTCGATAGATTATATCCTATAAGTTCGTGGCACAAAACAGTTCCATGTTCCTTCTGAAACCGCTTGTAGAATTCTTGTGCAAGTTTATAGGCTTTCTTTCGTTTTTCAGCAGACGGCTCGTTTGTTCCAAATTTGATTCCTAAAGCCATTATGCCTCCAGTTAATGTCCCACAGACCGAGCCGCAACGTCCAATCCCACTACCAAAAGCCGTGCCAATCTTGGGAATCAGGCCGTTTTTTTCATGCCAGTGTTCAGTCATGGCTAATAGAACACTTTGGGCGCAATTGTAGCCTTTCTGAAAGTAAGCTACCGCTTTTTCGCTGCTGTCTTCATTTTTCATGTTCTCGATAGTCCAAAAATAAAAATAAAGGAAGTGTTAGAATTCGGGGACTTTTTTAACGGCAGCTACTGTCAGCTTCACGGCGTATTCTGTGTCTTTCAGGCTAAGCATGGATGTTGGGCTGTGAATGTAGCGTGTTGGCACTGAAATTACGCCGCTGGGGACTCCTGCTTTTGTCAGCGATATGCGTGCGGCGTCGGTGGAACCTGGTAAGCCTGTTTCAAGTTGGTATGGGATTTTGTTTTCCTCAGCTGCATTAATCAGCAGTCGCAAAACTTTAGGGTGTACGATCAACCCTGAGTCAGCAACGGTTAAGGAAGGCCCTTTGTTCATTTTTACGGGTGCTTCAACGTCCTTGACGCCTGGGGTGTCACCAGCCACGGTTACGTCAAGTGCTATGCCAAAGTCGGGGTCTATTCCGAAGGCGGATGTTGTTGCTCCTCTTAAGCCGACTTCCTCCTGTACTGTGCCTACGGCGTAGATTGTGCAATCTGTTTTTTTCAAGGTTTTGATCGCTTCGATCATGACGGCACAGGCAACGCGGTCGTCTAGTGCTTTGCCGATGATGATGTTTTTTCCGATTCTAGCAAATTTTGCGTCAAAGCAAACTGGGTCTCCGATTTTCACTCCCATTTTGTAGGCTTCTTGTTGGTTTTCTGCTCCGATGTCTATGAAGAGTTCATCCCATGCTAAGACGCGTTTGCGTTCGTCTTCTTTTTGTATATGTGGCGGTCTTGAGCCGATTATGCCGTGCAAGTATCCTTTTTCGGTGGACACTATGACTTTTTGGGCAAGCAACACGCGGTCGTCTATTCCGCCTATTTTCATGAACTGCAGGAAGCCTTCTTTAGAGATGGTTTTCACCAGTAAGCCTATTTCGTCCATGTGAGCGGCAAGCATCACTTTTGGAGCGTTTTTCTTTCCTCTCTTTATGCCGATGACGTTTCCAAGCTTATCCTCGGCTATTTCATCCACGTATGGCTTCAGGTATTTTTTCATCAAGCTTCTGACTTCTTCTTCTCTTCCAGCCACGCCAAAAGCGTTTGAAAGTTTTTCTAGAGTTTCAACGAGTGCCATTTTGCAGAACCTCTTCTCAAAGAGTATCTAAAATCATTGGATTATGTATTAAACGATTGTGGTGATTAAATGATGCTGAACAACTGTTGTCAATTTCGGTTTT
>DATKKK010000035.1:0-25179 GCA_035542975.1 Bathyarchaeia archaeon
TATTTTTTCATAATTAACAGAAACGTTTGGGTTTGAAGAAGCGAATAAATCGTTCAGAGACAGGTAGCTCTCATTCTCTTTAAGAGAATAAAGCAGCACCTCATCTAATTCTGCAAATCCCACGTTTCCAACGCCCAGAGACAGTTCTCCAGAAGCTAAGTGAAAAGGTCCTATGTCACGCCACTCAAATCGGTCAACGGAACTATTGCATGGAATGGAAACGATTTGGTCATTTATTTTGAAATATATCGTTCCATGATTTGGACCCACGGCTACTCTTGCAGCCAGCATATAGTTTCCTTCGCGTGAAACAGTCAATTTTGATGACGCAGAAGTCATTTCCGCAGAGTATGTTTCGAATTCCCAGATGCTTACACGGTAAAAGTCTGAAAAACCCGTTACATAGATCCGAAGTTTATTCGTCTCAACTAGAGTGGGAAATTCGTGGACTCTGTCTAGTTCACTGTTCGCGGTTACAATAGTCTGGTTTATCCAACAAGTCCCATTCCAAGTTTGTATGGCATAATCAGTCGCATAAGCGTTTTCAAAGGCGACATGAACACCTCGAAGAGTTTGCGGGGTATTCCATGTTAATTCCAACCATTGCGGCAGCATGAACTTTTCAGAAGTCCACCTAGTGCCAAAGTCACCGTCATTTGACCGATTTGCTTCCATAAATTCACTCTCAGAGCTAGCATTCGCTTTTGCAGAAGGAGCAACATTCAAACCTAGATTATCTGAGCGAATCACATACCCGTTGTAGGGACTTACGCTCCAATACCAGTTGTCGCCAGTAGTGTTTAGAAAAGTGTTTTCTGCTTCGAGCAAGTAGAGAAGCCTGCCCTGATAGTTTTGCAGAAACCGTGTTATCTCATCCATTCGAGATTCAAGTTGCGAGGGTTGAACAATCGCGATTGCATCGACATCGTTGTAGCCTGTTCCATCGTTCTCAAGAGTTATGGAATGATGACCTTTACCCAGGTTCAAACAGGTTATGTTCACCCAGTTGAGTTTAGACATCAAAGGAAAATCTGCGCGAATCTGACCAGCAAAGGTTCCATCAACGTAAAGGCTTAATTCGCCACGAGAAGGCGCGAAGCCAACTCTCAAAAATATGTTGTAAGATCCATCCGAGTTTAGCTCGAATGGGATGTCAATCTTGTTCTTTCCCACGGTTGTCAACTGTTCTCCACCAAGAACCCAAGCGCCTATTGTCCGCCAAGAAGGCCACTTCACCCAATACTTCGTCATGTTTGAACTTGAAAACCCGTAGTCTCCAGCATGAATCACAACCGCATCTTCGCCCAGAGAAACCATCGCCAAGTCCAATATGTCAGAGTTTGCAAGACAAAACATCTGTGTCCCATCAATCATCTTGGAAAGAAGAGCATTATCTTCGACAGAATCAGGCGCGCAAAACAAAGCAGTTCGACCCAGGTTGAAGCTTTCAATCTTAGACAAAGCATCAAGCGATTCAAAGCCACCGACCACAAACATGGATTGGTTCGTGGCAAACAATCCATGCTGAGCGTAATCATTTTTGAGAATGACGGCGGAAGATTGGTTGTACACGATCTGGTAACCTTTTTGTTCTAGGAAAAACTCACGGGTATTGTTAGTCGTGTAGTAGGGAAGAACCACATAATCATAGGCGAAAGCTCCCAGAATCTTGAGCAGGTTATCGGTTAGTTTATCTCTCGCCAGTCTAAACCTCAAGTAATCAACCAACTGTCTCGCCTTGGTGTTCCATCCACCGTTCTGAAGCATCGGCTTGTCATGTATGAATGAGCTTTCAAAGCCTATGTCGTGAGTCCAGCCTAAGGAGGTCAGCATTCCGCCCGATGAAAAATCTGATTCGGTGCTTGACGGGTTAGACCATTCGGATGGACTGCGGCATACAGAAACCGCCTTATAATCATCGTGTTGAGAAGCCAACCACTCGTAAGCATCCAGATACTGCCCAGAAGGAGTGTAAACCTGCAAACCTTGCGAGAAAAAGAAAAAACAGGAAAGGAAACCACTCAGAAGTATACATATTAAGAGAAGTATACTTAACACGCGAATTAGCTTGCGAGCATGTTTAAAAAAAGTGTCTAAAAAATCAACAGAAACGACGAGTTTTCTGCTCTTTGAAGACTTGTTGTTCTTCACTTTCACCTTGAAGTATTTCCCAATCGCCTCAGCCGAAGCCTTCCCTTCAACAAATCGTGCTAGATAGAATACAAGAAGTGAAATGAAAAAGGCATGAGAAAAAACAGCCATCATGATCCACCTGCTTGCTGCTCGAAAAACCGCAAAATGAGGAATATTTGACCACGCCCAAACGAAAAATTGCCCGAAAGGCGCGTGAGGGCCCTTAGCTAAGAAAACAGAAATCAGTGTAGAAAAAGCAAAGAAAATCGTGTAACGATCCCTGCGAAACAGAAGAGTACAATATGCTAAGAGAAAAATCACGAAAAGAAAAACGGTGACTGGAAAATCAGGCAACCCCAGTCCTGTGTACACGTTAACTACGTTAGTATATCCGTATTGTTCCACCGCCCTCAAAGTAAAAGCGTCGGTCACGTTTGCATAACTCGCCCAAAAAGAATCCTCAATATAATAGGTATAAGAGGACTGAAGGTAAGGAGCGCGAATGTTAGCAATGAAAGGAATCGTGAAAAAAGCAGACAGCAAGAACACGATCAACGTAGACGGCAGAATCACTTTGCATGCTCGATAAAGACGTGTTTTGAAATTCTCGTTTTTAGATGGAAAAAACAGGAAGAATACAGTGAAAACTGCTATGAAAAAACCGTAGATTATTATGCATTCTGGATGAAAACCTGTGATAAATAAACTTAAACCGATGCTGAGGAAAGCAATGTCTCTGAACTTGCCGGTTTTCAGAGCATTATCGTATAAAAGGAACATTAGCGGAGCTAAAGCGTAGCTGAAGAGTATGTCAACGTGTGCTTCGGTTAATTGTGAAAAAAGCCATTGGTTTAAAACGTAAACCAGAGAAGCAGAGAAAGCAGCAACATGCTTGTGCGTGTAACGGTAGGCGAATAGATACATGGAAAAAGCGGCTGTCAAGTAGGACAGGTACATGAAAATCTTAACTGTCCATGAAGGAGACTTGAAGATTGAGTACAGAATCGCGAAGAAGAAATCCATCAAGTTTATTCCTTCAACGAATCCGAAAGAATGGTCACGCCAGAGGTAGAGCCACCTGAAATCCTTGCCATACAAGTAAGCTCTGGAAACAAAACCCATCACATCGCCCCCACCAGGCCATTCTGGAGAGAAGAAATTTCTGAAAATCACAGTGGAGATAAATAACAAAACTGCAAAACACAGTATGACTAACTTGTGTGCTGCCAACTTGTTCTTAAGCGTTTTAACTCCACTTTTTTCTATCACACGAGAAAATAGTTGGACAGAAACGCCGACAAAATAGGCTACGTATTCAAAAGCTTTCATAAAGACAAAACTGAACAAAAATGACATGTTTTTGAAAGTCATTCCCGTGATTTTCAAGGATTCAATGCGTATGCCTGCGTATCTGCTGACGGTTTCCCTTGGCTCTTTTTTCATCAACGCAGGGAGAGTTTTGCCATAGTAATATGCTTTGGACAGAATTTGATACATGGAAGGAGCGCCTTCGAAATGAAATACTGCAGAGTCTACCTTGTCAATCTTGTAGCCCATCTTCTTGAATCGTAGAGTTAGGTCAAAATCTTCTCCACAAACGAGCTTTTCGTCATACCCACCTGTCTTCAGGAGCGCTGTTTTGCTGAAGAAGCGAGGTGCGTCCATAAGCTCGTTCAGATGGGACAAGGATTCGCGTTCGATTTTTCGACATTCGCCTAGTCGCCCTCGGCTTATGGCTTTTAGGGGGATTACTATGGCGTCTGATTTTGTTTCTAGAGCTTTGTTTACGCATTCTTCGATTGTCCTGGACATTAGTGTCATGTCAGAATCTATGAAGAGTAAAAAATCGCCGTTCGCCTCTTTTGCAGCATGGTTTTTCGCCGTGCTTCGCTCCTCGGTCACAGAGAGTATTCTTGTCTTGAATTGTTGGGCGATGAACAGTGTTTTGTCTACGCTGTGGCGATCCACTATTATTGTCTCTATTCTTTTGTAGGTCTGTTTCTTGACAGATTCCAGACACTGACGAATTGTCTTTTCCGAGTTGTACGTGGGTATTATCACCGAAACTAAGAGTGGTGGCGCGACGTTCTTCACTAAAGGCATGTCTCCTCTCTAGCGTTGAAGATGTTCTGTTTATGAAGATTCTTTCAAAATTAGAGTAGAATTCGGTTTCCGAACTAGAATATTGGACTATTTCCTGAAAAAGCTTATCTTACGAACGTTTTTGTTACTTTCAGCCACAGGGTAAATTTCGAAAAGTTCGAACTTCATGCCGCAATCCTTACAATGTGCATAGGCGTGTTCGCTTTTTGACCCGAGCCAAAAACCCTTTGCAGACCCACATTTGGGACAAATTTTGAAACGGTTAAACGCTGTTTCAATTTCCTGTAGATTCAACCCTTCTCCATTCTCCAATAAGAGATATCCATTCTGAAAATTTATCAGTTTTGGTATGCAGCTCTCAATAGTTTGCAGAACAAAACGATTTATTAGAGTTGAAGTAGATTCCAAACACTGATAACCATGCTGGTTCACCAGTTCACCGTCGGCAAATTCTACACAAATTGTTACTTAGCAAGCTGCGAACAAACAAAAAAAGCAATAATAATAGACCCTGGGTTTGACGACCGTGCAGAAGCCAAAAGAATTTTCGAAACCGTTGAGACGAATTCGCTAATGCTAAGATTTATCGTAAACACTCATGGTCATCCTGATCACACATGCGGAAATGGGTTAGTGAAGGAAAAATTTAACGTACCCATTCTGATTCACGAATATGATGCACACATGCTTGGAAAACTAGGCAAAATAACTGCAGAAGCCTTTGGTTTCGAAAACTTCTCGCCACAAGCAGACAGACTGCTCCACGATGGAGATACAGTAGAATTTGGTGAAACAATCTTGAAGATTCTACACACACCAGGACACAGCCGTGGAGGCATAACGCTCTTAGGAAAAAAGGAAATCTTCACGGGCGACACGTTGTTTGCAGGGTCAATAGGTAGAACAGATTTTCCGGAAAGTTCAGGAAACGACATGAATTCTTCTTTGAAGAAACTTGCAAGTCTTCCAGACAATTTTGTCGTTTACCCAGGACATGGACCGACGACAACGATTGGCGAAGAAAAACAAAGCAACACATTCTTACGGTGGACATAACGTGTCCTTGAACAAGTCTTCTTGGCTGGAAATGAACAGTTCATTAATGCCGCATTTTTCACAGAAGGAGACAAAACCATTCAAACCTCTGAGGATTATGACGGGAGCTGCTTCTTTTGCCTGTCCCATCAGCAGCTCGGCTGCAGCTGCGATTTCGTCAACAACTGCGATGTTCTTTACTTTCAGGATTTGGTTGAAAAGATCTTTCTTTCCTCGGTAATCCTTGAAGGTTTTTATTCCAGCGATGCCGATGGCAAAGTTCACTTGCCCACGCCTGAACGGACGACTGTACGTGTCACATACTACTATCGCAACGTTCTTGCCTGTCAGTCTCTTGATTTCTTCGCGACATTTCCTTGCTGATTCATCAGGATTTTCTGGTAACAAAGCAAAGCTATCCTTGCCTTTCACGTTTGACTTATCTATTCCCGCGTTTATGCAGACTAAGCCCCTCTTATCCTCAACGATGAAAATTTCACGAGAAGCCTTCACTATCTTATTCGTGTCCCTTAAAGTCAACTCAATGAGCTTCGGATTTCTCGCGGTTAATTTCGCAATAGACTTAGCTTCTTCGGAAGGAACAACATCTTTCAACCTAACAACTTTATTCTCTGCTTTAGAGAATATCTTCTGTGCAATAGCCAAAACATCTCCATCTTCAAGACTCAAACCGTTTTTCTCTACGGTTTCAACGATTATTTTTGCCAGATCATCGCCTGCATTTATGAGTGGAAAATCATCCAGAGAGACTACCGTGAAGCTTTTCAACGTCTTTCCTCCTGAAGCGTGGTCTAGGTTGTTCTCTTACTTCGTTAAATCTCTTACTTATTTAAGCGTCTGCTAGCAAACCCTTCGAGTGGATTTTGAAGGTTTATTCTGGATTCATAATGTTTAAACTAACTTTGACAGACGGATACTGTTAGTCAGCTACATACATGGATGTTTGAACATGAAAAAGCAATTGCAATTGTTAGGAATCTTGCTCATCTTAGTTCTAAGCATGTTTGGTTTTGCAGCGAAAACGTTTATTCCTGCTGCGAAAGCAACTTATGTTGAAGGACCGATTACACAAGACACAATCTGGACTCTAGTAGATAGCCCGTTTGTAGTATCAAAGGACATTACAGTTTACCCTAACGCAACGTTAGTTATCGAACCAGGTGTTGAGGTCAAGTTTGGTGGTAATTTCTCATTAGTTGTAGAAGGAAAGTTGGTTGCAAACGGAACAGCCGACTATACAATAAAGTTCACATCAAACAAGGATGCACCTGAAGCCGGAGATTGGAACACCGTTAGTTTTACTGGGACCCAATTATCTTTGCTAAAGAATTGTGTCTTGGAATATGGAACTGAAGGCGTATCTTTAGAGAACAGCCAGCTTGAAATTCAAAACAGTGCTGTAAGTTTTTGTCATGAAGGAGTTGTCGTTACAAACAGTGAACTGACCATTCAAAACTGCAACGTGAGTCTTTGCACTAAGGATGGATTAACCCTTGAAAACAGCAATATGACAGCACAGGACAACATAATAATGCAGAATGGTGCGAGCGGCATAACAGTAACTGGAAACAACCAAGCCGCAATCCAAAGAAACAAGATAATCGCAAATAAAGAAGGCATAACCCTTACAGGAAATGATACCTCAGGAGTGAGCATAAGTCAAAACATAATCGCCGCAAACACAGAAGATGGCATATTATTCGATGCTGAAACGCACAGCAACATCGTAATTACTAATAACACGATTTCATCAAACAACGATGGATTGCATGTCTCAACCTTAACCATCACTTATGTCTCAAACAACTCTTTTGCATACAACATGATTGGCATTTTCTACGATGCAGGAAGCCATACAGCTTACTTCAACGACATATACGGCAACGGTATGGGAATCGACGCTGGTTTCAATGCTACAATTAACGCTGAACAAAACTATTGGGGCGATCCCAGCGGACCATACCATATCACGTTAAACCCCACAGGAAGAGGAAATAAGGTTGGTGGTGACGGAGTTAATATTGACTTCATATTCTTCCTAACCCAGCCAACAGGACACATCAATTCTCGTCCGATAGGAAGACTTGTAACTGACAAAATCGTGGTGCTGACAAATGGAGAGATCATGTTTTTCGCCACAGGTTCGACGGACGATGGACATGTTGATTTATACCGTTTAGATTTTGGCGACGGAAGAAACAGCGGTTGGACAACATTGTCGGTTTTCGTTCACAAATACTCCTCAGTCGGAACGCGTGATGCCAGCTTAACTGTGATGGATGACTTTGGAGCAACAAGCGATGTGGTGATGACTACAATTAACGTTACAACTCTTTCATCACTGCACACTACTCTCGATTTAAGCAGACTATCAGTGAATGAAGGCGAGCATGTTTCAGTAACCGTCTATGTGACAGATGGAACAAACCCTGTTGAAAACGCAAACGTTACGGTGTTTCCTGCAAGAGAGGGAGACTTCTCACAAGCGTCTGGGTTTACAGGCGCAACCGGCTATTTTGTCATGAACATTACAGTGCGAGACGTATCAGACGTTACTAACGTAAGGGTGATCGCTAGAGCTTCAATGGATGGGTATGCTGATGGATCAGATTATAAGTATTTGGAAGTCTTGCCGCTTCTTTCAGTCCAAATAATCCCTGACTCATCTTCCATCATATCAGAAGAGTCAACAACGATAACCGTTAACATCAAAAGCAATGGTCAGCCAGTCGCGAGCACCTATTTGACGATTTCTTCTAATAGGGGAAATCTTTCCGCTCAAACTGGAACCACAGATTTAGATGGCATGTTCTCGTTTAATTTCACAGCTCCTCTCACAACGCAGCTTCTTAACATCAATATAACCGTGAATGCTAAAAAAGACAAGTATATTGACGGATCGGGATATGCCACAATAATCGTCGAACCGAAAACACTCGACATTCAGGTTGATGCCCAACCTAGCACTCTGCTCTCAGAAGCAAAATCCACCATAACCGTGCATGTTAGTTACAAAACAGTTCCAATAGAAAGCGCAAACGTCACAATATCGGCGGTTAATGGAAATCTCTCTCAGACCACAGGGCTGACTAACATTGATGGTTTAATCAATGTTGTTTTTACGGCGCCGGCGATAAATGAGCAGACAACTGTAACTATTGTTGTCAACGCTTCGATGGTGGGATACGCTAGCAACCAGAACGAGGCAACGGTTATAGTTAACCCTAAGACATTCAACATTAGACTGGACATAAGTCCCACGACTATTGAATCTGAATTGCTAGCCACGGTCATTGTCAATGTGACTTGTAAGGAAGATGGAAAAGCCGTTCCTGATGCCTTCATTATGATGTCGGCGGATAATGGAACCTTTGTGGTTGCAAACAAGACCACGGGTCAAGATGGCCTTTGTTCATTCATCTTCGGTACTCCTCAGATTACATCACAAGTGAATGTGACATTAACTGCTAGTGTTTCGAAGAATGGGTTTGCAAGTAGTGAAAATCAAACGGTAATAACTGTGGTTCCGAAGGCTTCTTTAGCGCCTGAAGCTGGTTTTCCACTTTTGACAGTCTTGTTGATTGTTATTCCGATAGTGATAGTGGTTGTGGTGGTTGTTTTGATCAAGTTAAAGATCATCACGGTATCATCAAAGGAAGAAACATAAATGTTAACGTATATCGTGAGACGTAATATTTAATAGACTGAGAGACATATCATAGTAAATGCACAGGAGAAGTACAATGACACAGTTGAAAGTGAAAGAATCATTAGCCAAGCTGAAAAAGATACGTGTCAAACTCAATTTTGGAAAACGTGAGCAAACGGCAATACCACCGCCACCACCAAAACCAGTCCCCAGAGGATTCAAAATCGTAGACAAATACCCACTATATGAACCCTTCGCACACGTTGCCATAGCCCAAAACCCAAAAACAGGCGAATATAAATACGTACTCGACGAACTACAACTTGACCCCCTCGAAAGAAGCGTATACCATAGAATTCTAGACATTTTGCTCGCTGAAATAGAATCACCAAAAGACGAAATTGCAGATCCTAGAAAATTCTTTGCAGAAGAAGCAAAAAACATCGTTGACAAATACCGCATTAGCCTCGGTTGGCTTCCAGACGTGTCATGGTACAAAATTCTCTACCATGCTGAAAGAGACCTTGTAGGTTTCGGTCAAATCGATCCATTAATGCGAGACCCAAACATTGAAGACATTTCATGCGATGGTGTTACAAAACCAGTTTACGTTTGGCACAGAAATTTCGAAAGCATTGAAACGAACATCGAGTTTGAAAGCGACGATGAATTGGACAACATGGTTGTTAAACTTGTTCACATGGCTGGAAAACATGTTAGTTCAGCCTTCCCCATAGTAGATGCCTCATTGCCAGGCAAACACAGATTAGCCGTCTGTTACAGACGCGAAATCACACCTTTCGGAACCGCTTTCACTATCAGGAAATTTAGAGAAGACCCCTATTCAATGATTGATTTGATAAACATAGGCACTTTCTCAGAGGAAATGGCAGCCTATTTCTGGATGTGCCTTGAAAACCGCGCTTCAATAATGGTCTTAGGAGGCACAGCAGCAGGAAAAACAACCGCTCTAAACGCTCTAGCCTGTCTAATAAGACCTGGAAGCAAAATAATCACAATTGAAGAGACAGCAGAGCTCAACCTGCCTCATGATAACTGGGTTTCACTCATCGCTAGACAAAGCTACGGTCTAGGCGGAAGCACCGTTGGTGAAGTAGCACTATTCGACCTTGTAAAGACATCGATGAGACACAGGCCAGACATACTTATCGTGGGCGAGGTAAGAGGACAAGAAGCTTACGTGCTTTTCCAGGCTTTAGCCACAGGACACGGAGGCATGTGTACAATGCACGCTGAAAACTTGGATTCAGCGATTAAACGTTTAACGTCTAAACCCATGGAGATTGCTCCTGCCTACATTCCACTAATGAACATTATCCTGTCAATTCAAAGAGTTCACCTCATAAAGGGCACCGAGAAGAAAGCCTACAGACGTGTTATGAACGTTAGCGAAATCGCTGACTACGAAGACTACAGAGGAATTTTCAAATGGCATCCGGCAAAAGATGAACACTTGAGCACGTTCGACAAAAGCGTGTTGCTTTCTTCAATCTCTGAGAGAATAGGTGTCGCCAAGAAAGACCTTCTGGAAGAAATGGACAGACGCAAAGAGGTTCTGCATTGGATGCGGGAACGCAACATCCGAAGCTACAAGGATGTAGCCGCGATAATCGCAGAGTATTCTGCTAAACCAAAACAGATCTATGAAAAAATTCTTGCAGGAGAAGAGGTGAAAGCTATTGCAGTTTCTAAAAACCCTTGAGGCGTGGTCTTTTCGCCTCTTCGGCAGAACAGCGCCTTCCTTCCTAAAACATGTTTTCGAGTTTAAGGATTATTTGGAACGGGCGAAAATCAAGATTTACCCAGAGACATACGTTTCAATGATGTTCTTTCTTGCAGCATTGACTCTTCCCGCTTCAGTGGTATCTATAGTAATTGTAGTTCTTTACGGGTTCATGCCGATAATTTTCCTAGTTCCCCTTCCGTTTTACGTAATGATAGGATTTCTGTTAATGCCTATATCAAGAGCCAGCGAAAGAGCAAGCAACTTGGAAAGAGAGATGCCTTTTGCAGCTGCCTACATCAGCGTCATGGCTTCAGGAGGTATAGCACCCTACACCAGCTTCAAACGATTAGCAGAAGTAGAAATGATGCCTGCAATGAAAGGCGAAGCAAGGGAAATAATAAAAGACGTTGAGATTTTCGGCATAGATCCCTTGTCAGCCATAGAAGCTGCGTCGAAAAAGAACCCGCTTGACGTTTTCAAAGATTTCCTAGCGGGCTACGCCTCAACAGTCATAATTGGCGGCGACATAGGCCACTTTCTGGAAAGAAAAGCTGAAGACATTTTCAAAACAAGAGCCCTACGTGTCAAGGCCGCAGCAGAAAGACTCGGAATGCTATTGGAAACTTTCATAATCGTGATGGTCCTGATGTCTCTCTGCTTCTACATCTTGTTCAGCGTTGAATCCATCTACAGCACTGGCATAGGATTATCTTCGGGCATAATACTTTACACCTACTTGTTCACGCCATTGTTTTCAGTGATGTTCATCTACTTAGCTCACAGCATGCAGCCTAGAACACCAGTTTCTGACATGCGACCATATCAAGTCTATGGGATCTGCAGCGCAATAGCTATCGCACTTTTCCTGTTGCTCACGAACTTCATGGGAATCATAAACATTCCATTCCTTGCCGCGATTCAGTCAGTAGTTGATTTGCCTATAGCCATTACAATAACCTTGTTTGTAGCAACCGCGCCAGCCGCGGTTGTGCACGCAAGATCGGCAGCTAGAAAGAACAGTATGGAGAATGGGATAAACAGTTTTCTAAGAGACTTGACGGAGGTTAGAAAAACTGGTTTGTCGCCTGAGAAATGTATTGAAAGCTTGTCTAACCGTGACTATGGAGCGTTCAGCAAGGAACTTCGCAAAATAAGCTCTGAGATTTCATGGGGTATTCCAGTTAGAAAGGTAATCATGGATTTTGTCAAGCGGACTAAGAGCTGGATGACACAGATCGTCATGTTCTTGCTTGTTGAAACGATTGATGTTGGTGGTGGCACTATAGCGATGGTTGAGTCACTGGCAAGATTTAACAATCTGACTCATGATGTTGACAAAGAGAAGAAGGCATCAGTGCGTCCCTACATCATGATGCCTTATTTTGCCGCGATTCTTCTCGTTGCTACGACATCGATGATGCTTGGCTTTACTACAGGCACTTTAGGTGTGGTTGAAACAGCACAAAAAAAAGACACGAGCCTGATGACACTGATTTTCACTACATCATGCATATTCCACAGTTACCTAATAGGCATAGTTGCGGGCAAAATCAGTGAGGAATCTGTCGCTGCAGGCTTCAAACATGCATCTATTCTGGTAATAATTGCTGTTGTAGCATCGAAACTGGTGCCGATGTTTGTGAAATTCGGGTAGGAGGTATAAGACGAAAATCAGGAAACTTCTAAGCAGCTTGAGCAAAAACAGGAGAGCAATCAGCACAGCAATCTCCACAGTTATATTAACGGGTGCTGTCATAGTCCTGCTTCTCATCGCGATTGTTTTCGCAAACAATTTTCTGGATGCACGCCTCGCAGAGAATGAGTTCAGCGCCATGAAACAGTTCATGCAGACAACTGGGCTTCAGATGGATGATGTTTCATGGACGATCGGACGAACCCAAACAATTCGTTACGCAAGCAGGTATGCCAACGTAAACTTCGAATCTGTTGCGTTAAATTACTCTGTCTACGTAGACAAAGGCTCAGGGTATGTTTTCCTCGCTAACTTCAGCACAGGCATCATCATGTTTAACATGCCAATTAACCAGTACACTATTAGCAACAATTATTACGAAGGAATCGCACCTTCCTCAGACAACTCATTTCTTCAAGAGGGCACTTCTGCGCCAGTGTGTCACGTTTACGTTATGGAAAAAATACCGATGAATGATGGCAATTACATAAGAGTGGTTGCCGCACCATCGATAAGGATGCTGAACTCGACAATATCCACTGCAAGCGAAAACCAGAATTACTTCAAGTTTTACTTACCAATCCTTTCTTCAGGAACCAACCCCCGATATTCGCAATCTATAACTCTTGTAGGAAAGACTGTTTCGGTTTTAACGCAAAGCGGAGTCAACAGAATTAAGATAGATGTTGTTGCCCCGAAGACTAGTCTAGGATTTGATCTTGATTTCTTCCATTTCAAAAATGTTGAAGAGGTAGTGGATGTCCCAGATGGTTCCACGATTCAGTTTTATACAGGCTACGTGGAGGTTTCGCTAGGACTTTACATTTAGTTGATACGAGGTTATGTAAATGCCACATGAAACAATCGAATACGTGATTATGGTTCCCCTAATGATACTGCAGATTTTCCTCTTCCCCTTATCAGCAAGCTGGCTGATGAACGTATGGGTGGATTCCCGCAGAAGCCTTACCCTTCAAGACGCTGCCAGTCACTTGGGAAGCACTATTCAGCAGCTGTATTTCTCGCTAAACCATGAGACTATATCAACTGGCACGGCGACGTACACGCCTGGACTTTCACCGTTTATAGAAAACAGCTATTATGTGGGAACTGCGATTTTAAAAACTGTTTCAAACGCTACCACGAACTCAACCAAGATTTTAGAATTAACACTCTCTCTTGTAGGTACTGGGATTATGGTAACAACCTCTGTTATCATGGGTCCTAATGCTTTGTGGCAAGATTCTACTTTCACAAGCAACTCCACGCATGCGTGCGTGACCGCGATTAAAAATTCGACGGGAATAACGTTGCGCTTTGGAGAATGATGGAAGAAAACAAACATGGCTGGAGCAACTATAGACCACATGGTTTCCTTGATGATTTTCTTAGGGGCAATACTGCTTTTCATCAGCCTATTCAATCAAACTATTCAAACCGCAATAATATACCAACGTCACAGGTATCTCGCAACTAAGTGCAGCGACATACTTGACAACATATTGCTGAACCCAGGCTATCCACTCGACCCCCCATGGGGAAAGACAAACAGCACTCCAACAAGTTTTGGTTTACAAGACCCTGAATTCACCCAGTACAGATTAAGTCCATTCTCACTCATGAGGCTGATCTCGGCAACAGGAACTCCGGTTGAGTATACCCCAAATGGGTTGACTTATAGCAACATAACCATGGGTTTCGGCGACTTTCTGTTAGTGCCCTACACTCTGGCAATCAACTATTCTATGGCAGCAGAATTGCTTGGTGTGAACAACACTTACGGGTTCCAGTTGGCTATAGCACCGATACTAACGGTTTCTGTGACAGAAACTCGCGCAGCAAACCCGTTAACGCTCAACATTAGTGTAGCTGGAACAGGCTTTCCACTTTCAAACGCCACCGTAAGCTGGTGCTTTCTCAAAGTGGAAAAAAACGGGCATTCTAGCCCTTCCTACACAAGTTTCTTCGGCACAACCTTCACCGATGGGGATGGCTCAGCGTTTATAACCATCGACGATGTGGAAGCGGATGACTCATACGCTTTAATTGCTTATGCACGCATAAGTGGACTCACCGGTATTGGTTATCATCAGCGTGTTAGCGATACAAAAAGTTACGTGATTCCGTTTATCGACAGCTTTGAAGATAAACGTGTACTGCTTGCACACAGTTATGACGTGCACGATCAGGGACCCCCAGAATCAGCGGTTTTCTATAATGCAACTTTCGTAATGTTGACTGAAGACTTCACATTGCGCGAGATGCCTATGGAGAATTCTACGGGCAAAACCGGCCAAATCGTTTACGGACATGGAACAGAAAAGACTTATCAAAACCTCACTATTCCGACATACAACCCTGGAATTCTGATAATCACTTACAAGACAAATAACGGTGATGGGTTTGTGTTGATGCCTTGGGGATTAAGCTCCATGGCTTTTCCGATAACTTTGGGAGAATTGCCAAAGAGCGAGGAGTGGGTTACCACGGACATACGCCAAGTCCTAGTCAACGGCATAGCCTATCAAGCCAAGCTTTCCTTGTGGAGTCTCGAAGGATATTCGGTGGTTAGCTAACATGATGCGGACAATCGAAATAATCCTCGTAATCATCATAATCACTGGAGCCTTCATCATAGCTGCTCTGTTTGCCATTCTGCCTTCACCACGACAAGTTTCACCCATGAACCTTCGAAGATTATCTTTAACAACACTTCAAACTTTAGACGTTGATTTTGACTTGAGCAATGCTGTGTTCAAGCCGTCCGACGATCCTGAATGGAGCGAACTGCAAGTTGCGCTTTCTGCGTGTTTGCCAGTAAACCTCGTTTACAATTTAACAGTCTATGAAGTCTCAAACAACGGAACCCTACTTTACAATCCTATAAAATCCATTTCAAACGCTGCAAGCTTGGGTGTAAGTTCAGATGCTTCTTCGTATCTTGTTGCTTCTTCTAACGTGACTTTCAGTGTGACTCCTGAAAAGGTAGGACAGAGTAGCGGTGGAGGAACGCTATACATATTGAATTGTAGCGACGCAAACGGATGGTGGATTACGGGATACACATCCCAGAGTCTAGCAAAGGATCTTTACAACTTGCTCTCGCCTTACTTCCAATCAACAGTAATGGTACAAAATACGACTCAACTTGGAGAAATATTGAATGGCACGTCGCTACACGGCGAAACACTGCAGAATGCTGTGGTGATAAACACTTTTGGAGAAGCCGTTCCTATACCTGCTGGCTATTACGCAAGCTCAACAGTTGGATACGATTCAACTCACAGCTCGTACGCTCGATATTGTTACACTTTAGGAAAGAGAGTACTGCAATACAATTGGACTTGGGCAAGCATAGTAGGTTATCCACTGTACTACGTAAGCAATACTGGCCTGTTTCCCACGTATCAGAATGGTTGGGGGATTTATGGAATGAGGATGGTGGATGCTGCGGGTTTGAACGCGTTTCTAAGAGGATTAGACAACCAAACCTACTCGTATGATGATACTTGGATAACGGCGGAGCTTTCAGGTGTTGTTTATCTTTCAACTCAGGCGAAGTATTACTGCAATTATTACGGTGTTTATCCATCGCCATACCAAACAGCCACAAGAGCCCTGCCATCCTCGATAACAAGCACTTATCATTTGAATGCCACCACCTACATCTTCAATCAAGTGGGTAACTACAACCCCGGCGCGGTCTACCGACACATTGTAACAGAAAGTGGCAAAACTAAATTTAAAGGAGCGCTTCTAGCGTTGGGTGTTACCCGTGTGCCAGACATTAGACTGACGGCGCTTGGCATTTTGTGCGATTACAAGCCTAGACTGTACCGCTCTGAGTACACAGCAACTGGCACCTCAAGGCTTGTTGTGCTGCAGCTTGGAGAAGCAGGAGGAATATAGAAGTGAACAAAAAAGGTCAATTTTCAATTATTGCAGCTTTGTTCGTAGCAGTGATCCTGATTGCCACGGTCATGGTTACTTATTCCACTATACTGAACAGTTCAATACAAGAGCAGTCGCAAGTTATGAGCGCGATAGATGAGACTAACTATGCTATAAAACAGATTCTAGGCTTTACAGTCGGTTATTACGGTTCTGTTCTACAAGTCACAGGAAACACTTCTTACGCAAGAATACTGGCGTTGCAGTATCTAAAAAGCGGGCTCGTGAACATAGCGAACATGCACCCGCAATGGGGAAACTCGTTTGACATAAGCAAATCAGACCTGCACACGGATTGGTATACAAACACAAGCTACAGCACGGGAAACTTGGCTGTAAACTACAGCCTGACAGGTCTCGGCATCTCCGGGATAACCTATGAAACTTCATGTGAACTGAGCGCACAAATATTGAACACCACCGCAGGCAATCAAGCATGCTTGAGCATGACTAAAGACGACAATGAACCGCTCATAAACCTTGGAAGACAGAATTTCAAGTTCTACCATTATGCAAGCGCAGATTCAACATGGGAATTGATCAACGCAACCACTGAACCCACCTCATTCGCAAACGGCACGTACCTTATCGATATACCACCTGGCGTTGACCCATATTCATATCTTATTCAGGTGGAAGACCAGCGGGGCATAATTGTCGTGGCTTCTTCATTCAGCCGTTACACTTGCACACCCAAATGGAGTAGTGCGTCATCTACTGGAGAAGCCTATGTAGACAACGACGTATCAGATGTAGATTTCTCACCAGACGTAGGAACACACAGCAGCTTCACCGCTGAAAAAAAACTTGACGGCGTCTATGACACTTTGACTGAGGCAAAAACGGATTTTGTCGTCAAGAAGGGAACGTTCACTAAAGCAACGTCCACAGGGTCGCAGGTAATCACGGGCGTAGGTTTCCAGCCTAAGGCAATCATTTTCTATTGGACAAGGCAGACATCGTATGGCGAATTAGCAGGAGTTCGTATGGGTTATGGATACGCTACGAATTATGGTGGAACATACCAAAATTGTGGGGTTGCGTTTGCATCAGATGATAACGCAGGCACTTCAAACACTGGAAGACGAAATTCTGTAACCTATTCCATCATAGTTCTGTCTAGTGGAGACCCAACAATGTCAGCTCAAGCTAGAATAACAAGCTTCGACTCCGACGGTTTTACATTAAATTGGCAGACGAATGAAGCTAGAGCAGACATCATACAGTACATTGCTTTGGGAGGAGCAGATCTAACTGCAAGAGTAGGTTCATTCAGTCTTTCAACATCATCTGGAACACAAGACGTAACAGGCGTTGGCTTTCAACCTGATTTTTCAATGTTCCTTTGGACTTTCACTGAATCAGCAGACACGAGCACGAATAATGCTGAGATAGGTATGGGGTTTGCAAAGTCCTCAACCATGAGAGGAGCATTAGTCTCCGTTTCCAGAGACGGCAGATCCACCACGCAGACGCATCAACAGCAGAGGACTGACTCATGCATTCTTCTCTTGAACCCATCGTCAGGATCAGGCGCTCAAGATGCGATTGTAGATTTCAGCCAATTTCTATCTGATGGATTTAGATTAAGCAAAAGCGACGCTCCAGCCGCTTCAACTCCGATTTTCTATCTTGCACTCAAGGGCGGATACTACAGTATAGGAAGCTTCGACTCACAAACCTCAACAGGCACTCAGGATATCACGGGCGTCGGTTTTCAGCCAAAACTTGTCATGCTAGCGACTCAAGGACGCTCAGCAACAACATCAATAGGGACGACCTCTGAACTATCATTTGGCACAGCAACCTCATCAACCGAAAGATCTGCAACATGGTTTGAAGACACGAATAATATTACTGGCTCGGACAATGAAATGGAAACTTTGAACACAAAAATCCTTCAGTGGAGAGACCGAACAGCAGCAAACACGTTTACCCTTCGAGGCTCCGCTGATTTTACTTCATTTCTACCTGACGGGTTCAGAATAAGCTGGAGCAACGTTGAAGCCACTGGAAGACAAATCATTTACGTTGCGTTTGGAGGACATGATTACCAATTAGATTTAGAAGCACAGTGGACAAACATAAACTACAACGGAACTATTAAGCAACTGGCAATTTATGACGGTTCAACCTCCACGGAAAACCTCAAAGTTGACGTATGGCACAGCGGATCATGGCACACTCTCTTTACAAGCCTCACAAACGGATGGAACAATATTTCCGTTTCTTCCTACTTAGATTCCTCAACATTCACGATCAGGTATAAAGGCACCAATGAAACCTCTGATACAGTTCAGAACAGTTGGAGAATAGATGCAGCGTTACTGTACGTTTGGCCTGTCCAAGATTTATATTCATCAGTGCAGAACGCAACGATCGTGACCGAGTTTCTGCAGAACGGCACGATGCGATGGTTAGGACAGAATCTACAACTAGCAACACAGGCAGTACCGATTCCTCCTGTACCCGTTAAAGGTATTCATGTAAACGAAACCATAAATGGCGTAAATCGCCAAGTTCCTTTCCAGATTGAGGATTGGGCATCAGACTACACAGTCCCACTGGGATTAACCAACAACGCCAGCGTATTCAACAGCAGAACAATGCTGGTTTTCCTGATGAACAGCAAAGCTTCAAAGATCACGATATGGTGGGATGGAGACGACGACGCCAATCAAACATCATACGCGTACACCGACAGATACTTTACGGGGGACGACCCAACCAGTAGGCTGTTAACAAACGGCATGTTAAGATTACAATTCAGCGGCGGATTTACATTAACCTCCACTATCGTAGGCAAATCAACCACATGCACTGCCACTTTCATGCGAATCAACAGTGAAGCCAGCACATACGGAGCAACAGAGTCATATGTGATTTACCACGGCGTCGTAAGAGACATAATTCAACAGGAATCAGAGTGGACCAACGGCGCTGACAATTGCCCGGACCTTTACGCTCATGTGGTGATAACCCTACCAGCTAACGCAACATACTACACTTACAAATTGCGGTTGATGTTCGTGCAGACAACGCAAACCAGAAGCATCACAGACCTATGCCCGATCAAGTTAACCGTTTCAACAGGTCAACCACAGACCGAAAACGGAACAGCAAGCGGCTTTCCAATCGTTTCAAACTCGACAGGAACGTACTACAACCAGTCGGCAATTTGGATGCATCATTGGAGCCAGATTATCTCCTCAGGAAACAAAGGCGCTGGAATCATGTTCACAGACAACGCTAATTATCAACTGTATGCTTTTGACACCCCAACGACGAAAACAGGCGCCATCAAAACTAGCGGAACGACAACGATTGAGCTGCTTCCAGTGACTAGATCATCGGTATCTTTCACTTCAGCGTTAGATGTGACTTGGGTTGGAGCTGTAGCGACTTTTGACGGCGGAACCCCAGTTTACACGACGCAAAGCGGGTTGAAAACAGGCTTATGGGTAATAGTTGAGTACCCACCAACCATGACAGTGAGTACGAGAGGCTGATAAGAAATTGAACAGCACACGTGTATCAGCAATGTGGATTTTCAGTTCATACATGTTAAATAAGAAATCAAAAGAGTTCCTACTCTACAGAAAGGTGAAAACATGCATACAAGAAAACTCCTAAAATCTAGAAAAGCAATTTCGCCTATACTTGCTACGCTGCTGTTAATCGTTATAGCAGTCGCAGCCATAGTCGTTACGTACGCTTGGATAATGACGTACATGAGCAACGCAGGACAACAGGCAGGAGTAATCCTTTACAAATCAAACGTCAACTTCTACACACAAGGTGTAACCAAACGAATAGATATTGATGTGGGAAATTCAGGAACTTCGGACACCTCGATACAAAAAATCTACTGCGGAACAACAACGGGTAGCCTCACAGAACAGACGCCAACCCAATCACTCCCAATCTCGCTATCAAAAGGCTCGATTTCCACAATCACCATAAACTACAACTGGACAGCTGGAACAACATACTACTTCAAAGTAGTAGCTACAACAGGACAAGTTCTGGGAGAATGGCCAGAACAGGCATAAAAACCCCACAACAACTCTTTTTAAACAAAGCTTCAAGCCTATCCATACCATTAAATAGAATTAGATAGCAACTTCAAGGATGCCACGGTGTTCACTTTGCAAGAGTTGCTTACGGCGTCCAGAACGATAATTGCACTGGTTTTTATGCTGTACGCTTCTTGGAGAGATTATAAAACTCGCGAAGTAAGCAACAAGACATGGGCAATATTCGCGCCAATAGCGTTCGCTTTAACTTTTCTTGAAATCTGCATCTACGAACCCTCAACGCTACTCTCTTACGGAATCAGCTTCGGCCTAACCGTGGTTTTTTCCATAATACTGTTTTACGCTGGAGGCTTCGGAGGCGCAGATGCAAAAGCCCTGATGTGCCTAGCACTAGCCTTGCCATTTTATCCGACAAACCTCTTCATGCCCTTGACAGGCGAACCCTCTCCAATCATGAGAACCCTTTTTCCGATAACAGTGTTCAGCAACGCCGTTCTGTTTGCAGCTGCCACGGCAATCTACATACTCCTTCGCAACATAATCGGGCACGTAGGAAAAGGCGAAAAACTCTTTACAGGAGGTCAAGAAAAAGAAACCTTTGGAAAAAAAATCTTGGTTTTAGTAACCGGTTACAAGATGCCCATTGAAAAGTTAAAGAGTAAATGGCATCTGTACCCGTTGGAAGACATAGAGGAGAGCCCTGAAGGCGAGTTCAAGAGAAAGTTAGTCGTCATACCGAGAGACGAAACCAGAAACGAAACCGTTGAAAGACTGGAGAAAGCAGCCAAGGCGGGAATCATACAAGAAAAGGTTTGGGCTACGCCAGGTCTACCGATGCTAATCTTCGTGACCGCAGGTTTGATAACAGCTTTGGTGTTCGGTGACATCATATGGATTTGCACTCGCATACTGCTCGGATAGTGACTCCAATTAGGCACACTAAAATACTCTGCAAAACAAAGTTAGCTTAATTCAGCAATCGTATAGAACAGGTGAAACTGAATTTGCGTGAAGATTCTCTCGAAGAAACGCAAAGATTTCTGAAAAACGAAAAAGAAGAACTAAACGTAGTTGTTATGCCTGACCTTTTTCTAGACCGAATAGTAGAACTGGACTTCGACGAGAAGGCTTTCTGCAGAAGCATAGACGCAGTGACCAGAAGGAAAGGCGGCAGCATAGATGGAATAAGACAAATAGACCTCAGAGGAGGAAACGCAGTAAACACGGCTTCCGCCCTAGCTGCGTTAGGCGTGAAAGTCACTCCGATAGTATGCACGAGCAAGCTTGGACTTCAGTTAATCAGGCTCTATCTTCAACCCAGCAAGCTTGACCTTTCGCACGTCAAAATTTTCGAAAAAGCATCGATAACCACGGCAATCGAATTTAGAGCAGACAAAGAAAAAGCCAACCTTATGCTTCGAGATGTAGGCTCACTAGCAGACTTTGGACCTAGCAACCTGAATGAAGAGGATTTGGAAGCTGTAGAAAATGCGGATTACGTGTGCGTTTTCAACTGGGCTGGAACCAAACGGTTCGGAACTGAACTTGCCAAGACAGTTTTCCACAACGTAAAAACTAGAGGAAAGGGCAAGACTTACTATGACACCGCCGACCCCACCCCAAACGCAAAAAAAATTCCAGAACTGGTGAATAGTGTTCTGCAAGAGAGGTTTCTGAACATCTTGAGCGTAAATGAAAACGAGGCTGTTTGTTATGCAGAAGAGTTGATTGATGAAGTTAGAACAAATGAAAAAAGCTTACCGCTCGAGGATTTAGCTAAAAAATCAGCCGAGATTCTTGCTTCACGTTTGTCTGCGAGAGTTGATTTGCACACGACAAGTTTTTCGGCAACATTCACCAGAAAAGGTGAAACCATTGTGCCTGCCTTCAAGGTTCCTGTGTTGAGGGTGACAGGGGCGGGGGATGCTTGGAATGCGGGAAACATCTTGGGAGACGCTAGCAGACTTTCAGATGAGGGCAGGCTTACGTTGGCTAACGCGGTTGCAGCCTATTACATCTCGAGCCCTGATGGAAAGCATCCTACACGCAAACAGTTGGCAAGATTCTGCGAAAAGCTAAAGCATAGAACAACTGCTTAACTTCTGCTTAAGTTTTTAAATACATTCAACGTTTTAATCATGAAGACGATACGTTAGGTGGGATGCTTGAGAAAGTGAAGCCTAAGCTCTTTGGAAGTTCGGGCGTTCGTGGGTTAGTCAATGTGGATTTGACGCCTGTTCTTGCAGCGCAGGTAGGGTTGGCTCTCGTCACGTTTTCTGAAGCAAGAATGGTTTTGGTGGCTCGAGATACCAGAGTTTCCAGCCTGATGATTGAGGACGCCCTGGTTTCTGGTCTTCTGGCGGGAAGGGCGAATGTTCGTTGCTTGGGCGTCATTCCTACTCCAGTTTCAGCTTTCTTGACGAGAGAATTAGGCGCGGATGTAGGTGTGATGATTACAGCTTCGCACAACCCGCCAGAATATAATGGAATAAAAATCTTCAACAAAGACACTGTCGCTTACGACGAGAAAAGACAAGCAGAGATTGAGAAGATTATCGAGAAAAAGAGTTACAAGTTTGCCGATTGGCGCGAGGTTGGCGAGGCACGCAGTATTGATGGAAGCGTTCTTTACGTTGAAACCATAAATGAAAACGTGAAGCTTGACAAGAAGTGGCATATCGTTGTGGATGCGGGATGCGGAGCAACGTACAAGCTTGCGCCTCTAATCCTCAAGAGTTTAGGATGCAGGATAACAGCCTTGAACGCGCAGCCAGACGGAGCTTTTCCTGCGAGAAGCCCAGAACCGAACGTTGAATCTTTGAAGCCTTTAGCGAACATCGTTAAGGAGCTTGGTGCCGATTTGGGCGTGGGCTATGATGGTGATGGTGATAGGGTGGCTTTTGTCGATGAGAAGGGTGTTTTTGTGGATTTTGATCGTGCTTTGGCAGCGTACGCCGCTTATATTGTAAAAGCGGAAGCTGGCGGTGTTGTGGTGACTAATGTTGAAGCTTCGATGTGTGTTGAAAAAATGGTAGAAGCGCACGGCGGAGAAGTGGTGAGAACCAGAGTCGGTGACGTTTACGTTTCTGAGGCGATGAAGAAACACAAGGCAGTGTTCGGCGGCGAACCATGCGGCGCTTGGGTTCATCCGCAAGTCCACTACTGTCCAGATGGTATACTCTCGTCTGTCTTGCTCCTGAAGGCTTTGGAAGATGAGAAGAAGCGATTGTCGGAATTCATTGCAGAAGTGCCCGCGTATCCTATTCTCAGAGAAAACGTTGCATGTGGAAAAAATGCAAACGACAAAGTTGTGAAGGAAGCTGGCGAAGCCTTGAAATCTGTTTTCCCAGCCTACAAGGATTTTTCGATGGCTGATGGCGTTCGTTTGGCTTTGGCGAACGGTTGGATTCTGGTCAGAGCTTCTGGCACAGAGCCTGTTTTGCGATTGACGGTTGAGGGTGAATCGTTAAAAGCGGCGAGGGCGATAATGGAGAAGGGAGTTAAACTCGTTAAGAAACTTGTTGAGAGATGTTGAAAGATGAAAGCTGTAGTTTTGGCTGCAGGAGAAGGCGTGAGACTTCAACCGCTCACGTCGACTAGACCGAAGCATATGATTAAGGTTGGCGGAAAACCTATACTTGAGCATTGTTTGAAAGCGCTGAAAGCTTCGGGAATAGACGAAGCGGTTATAGTTGTTCATTACATGGGCGACCTGATTCGTCTATATTTTGGTGACGGAAAAAAGTTCGGGTTAAAGATTGAGTATGTTGAACAAACAGCAATGCTTGGAACAGGAAACGCTGTCAGCGTTGCAGAATCTTTCGTGAAGGACGAGTTTTTGCTGGTTTATGGCGATCTACTGTTCAGCGCCGAGGCTGTGAAAAGCGTCATCAACCTGTATCAAGCCGAAAAACCAGCTGCAGTTATGGCAGTTGTGCCTGTTGATAAGCCAGAAAGCTACGGTGTAGTGGAGCTTGAAGGCGAGAAACAAGTCAAACGCATAGTTGAAAAGCCTAAGAGTGAGGAAGCACCGTCGAACTTGGCTAACGCGGGCGTTTATGTTTTTTCGTCCGAGATTTTTGCGAAGATAAAGGAGACGTCGGCTTCAGCTCGCGGCGAATGGGAGATTACCGATGCAATTTCGCTCTTGCTGGCTGAGAAGAAATCGTTTTTGGCGGTGAAGATTTCGCGTGACGATTGGTTTGATGTTGGCAGACCTTGGGATTTGCTTGAAGCGAATCGTTGGATGCTGATGAGGATGAACCACAAGGTTCTGGGAAAGATAGAGAACGGCGCGCATCTGGTTGGTTCGGTGACGGTGGCAGAAACCGCTCGGGTACGTTCGGGCGCTTACATCGAAGGACCTGCATTCATAGGCGAAGAAAGCGATGTTGGACCGAACTGTTTCATCCGCCCATACACGAGCATAGGCAACAAAGTGCGTATCGGCAATGCTTGCGAGGTGAAAGCAAGCATAATCATGGATGAAGTGCATGTTGGGCATTTGTCGTATGTTGGCGACAGCGTTTTGGGTGAGAAGTGTAATTTGGGTGCGGGCACGGTTACTGGAAATTACAGGCTTGATGCTGGAACGATC
Organism: Bathyarchaeia archaeon; assembly: GCA_035542975.1. GTDB lineage: Archaea > Thermoproteota > Bathyarchaeia > Bathyarchaeales > Bathycorpusculaceae > DATKKK01. The sequence continues at coordinate 24,967 of DATKKK010000035.1, forward strand.
AAGATGAGAGTGAAGGAGGAAGTCGTGGATAGTGGAAGAAAGAAGCTTGGAGCCATTCTGGGCGATAACGTGAAGACGGGTATAGGTGCGCTATTGATGCCAGGCGTTAAGGTTGGATGTAACAGTTGGGTTGGACCGAATGTTGTTGTTTACAGAGACGTGCCAGCCGACACCGCAGTTATGCTGAAGCAGAGTTTAGAAGAAAGAAAACTA
>DATKKK010000036.1:0-4403 GCA_035542975.1 Bathyarchaeia archaeon
GCTTGACAGAAAAAACGCCTTTTTTAGATTTTGCTTCTTACTTTATCACGGCTATAATAATCTTTAATGCAGTAGCCTTCCTTACACTTCGTCATGTGAACACAGACAAGAATCCGAAATCTGGGATAACCCAAAACAGAAAGTTGGCAATTAGAAACCTAGTTGTTTCTATCCTCTGCTTGATCGTTTATGTTTGGACTATGACGTTTGTCGCTCAGAGTCTTAGAGGTGACCAACCAATAGGCGGAGTAGTCACGTATACGCCGCTTTTTGCAATCGACATAACGCATGTTAATCAAACAGGGCAACTTGAATCTTCAGTTAATTGGAGAATCTATGACATCACCTCATGGCTGTTGCTAGTATTGTTTGTCTTAACGATAATTACAATAAGACGACTAATGAATAAAGCCACTGAAAAGTCTGCTCTGTAGCCCTAAAACCTCGTTCTCAATAATTCTTGTTTGGCTTGAAGAACTATCAGCAAACACGCAAGTTTTAAGCATGTTTTGTATGTCGTTGTTTTGGGTTTCTTTTGGTTAATTGTGCTTGTTTTGGTATGTTGCGTTTACGCTGATTATGTCTATGTCCTTCATCTATCTGCATCGTGTTTTGCAGGCTATTTGCATGTTATTGTGAGAAGAGCTTATATATTGAAACGCTAGATACAGCGTGCACTTTAGTTATTGAAACACTAAAAAGTGTGAAGCGCGCATCGACGTGGAGAAAAACGATGAAGTGTCCATACTGCGGGTCTGAAAACCTGAAGACCCTTGAAACCCGAGACTCACCAGACAACGTGGCTAGAAGACGGAAAGAATGCGCAGACTGCGGAAGACGCTTCACAACATACGAATACGTCGAAACCATAGAATTGATGGTGAGAAAAAAAGATGGCAGGTTGGAACGCTTCGACCTGAACAAGCTCGTCAGAGGCTTGCAGAAAGCCTGCGAGAAAAGACCTGTAACGATGGACCAAATCCACGAACTAGCCGAACGAGTGAGACAGGATTTGATGATGCTTGGGAAAGAGGAAGTCACTTCCCAAGATATTGGCGATCTTGTCATGAAACACTTGAGCAAGCTTGACCGAGTGGCTTACATCAGGTTCGCCTCGGTCTACAAGCAGTTCGAAGAACCTGAAGACTTCAAAAAACTGCTCAAAGAGGTTAAAACATGAAGTTTGTTCGTAAACGTGATGGACGATTAGAACCCTTCGACCAGGAACGCATAACCAACGCGGTCTGGAAAGCCGCCAAAGCCGTGGGCGGAAAAGACCGCGAACAAGCCAAGAAAATCAGCGACCAAGTCCTAGCCGAACTCAAGAACCGCTTCGGCGAAGACGGCGTTCCAACAGTCGAAGAAATCCAAGACTTAGTTGAAAAAATGCTCATAGAAAACGGACACGCCCGAACCGCTAAAGCTTACATTCTCTACAGAAAACAGCATCAAGACCAGAGAGAACTAGCAGCGCTCCTGAGCGACGCCGACATGGTAGACCAGTACTTGGAAGTTGAAGACTGGCGCGTCCGCGAAAACAGCAACATGAGTTACTCGCTACAGGGCTTAAACAATTATCTCTCCTCAACAGTCATAGCAAAATACTGGATCACACGGATCTATCCGCCAAACATCGCCGAAGCACACTTCTCAGGAGACATGCACATCCACGACCTGGGCGTGCTAGGCGCCTACTGCGTAGGCTGGGACCTACGAGATTTGCTCACGTCAGGTTTCGGCGGTGTGCCTGGAAAGATCGAAAGCAAGCCCGCTAAACGATTCCGGACGGCGTTGGGACAGGCAGTCAACTTTTTCTACACGCTGCAAGGCGAAGCCGCAGGCGCGCAGGCTTTCAGCAACTTCGACACGTTACTGGCTCCCTTCATACGCTCTGACGGCTTAGAACAGAAGGAAGTGGAACAGGCAGTTCAGGAATTCTTCTTCAACATGAACGTACCCACACGTGTAGGCTTCCAGACGCCGTTCACGAACGTGACTCTGGACTTGACGGTGCCCGATTTCATGAAAGACGAGAAAGCCCTCATGGGTGGAAAGCTCGCAGACTACACTTACGGCGACTTGCAAGCAGAGTTAGACATGTTCAACGCGGCTTTTGCGGACGTGATGAGTCAAGGCGACTCGAAGGGCAGAGTCTTCACGTTTCCAATACCCACTTACAACATTACCAAGGATTTCGGCTGGGAATCACCTATCATTGAGAAGGTTTTCGAGGTTACGGCGAAGTACGGTGTGCCCTACTTCTCGAATTTCATAAACAGCGGCATGAAGCCTGAAGACGTTAGAAGCATGTGTTGCAGGCTCAGAATAGACAATAGGGAGCTGCGCAAACGTGGCGGCGGCTTCTTCGGCGCAAACCCACTGACGGGCTCGATAGGCGTGGTTACTCTGAACCTGCCGCGAATAGGCTACCTCTCAAAGGATGAGGACGAGTTCTTCGAACGATTAGGAACCATGATGGAAACTGCAAAAGACAGTTTAGAGATAAAACGTAAAGTTCTGGAGGCGTTCACCGAAAGCGGGCTATACCCGTACTCACGGCGTTATCTGCGCCAAGTTAAGCTTGCTGAAGGAAAGTACTGGAAGAACCATTTCTCAACCATAGGCTTGGTAGGCTTGAACGAGGCAATCATGAACTTGCTCGGCACCGACATCGCTTCGCTCGAAGGCTTAGACTTCGCGATTAGAGCGCTCACTTTCATGCGCGACCGACTTTCCGATTTTCAAGAACAAACAGGCAGCATCTACAACCTTGAAGCCACGCCCGCTGAGGGCACGAGTTACAGACTGGCGCGCATTGACAAACGGAAACATCCCGACATTCTTGCGGCTAACGAAAAGCAATTGCCGCATGGTGCTGAGCCGTTCTACACGAATTCTTCGCAGTTGCCCGTGGATTATGAAGGCGACCTGTTCGAGGCTCTGGAGCACCAGGATAAGCTGCAGACGCTCTACACGGGCGGAACCGTCTTCCACATCTTCCTCGGCGAACGACTTCATTCTTGGAAAGCAGCGGCGGAGCTTGTTAAGAAGGTAGCTTGGAACTCGCACCTGCCCTACTTCACGTTGACGCCTACGTTCAGCATCTGCCCCACGCATGGCTACATGAACGGTGAACACAAACAGTGCCCGACGTGCGGAGCAAAATGCGAAGTCTACTCGCGAGTGGTCGGCTACCTGCGCCCGGTTGACCAATGGAACGACGGCAAACAAGCAGAGTTCGCCGTCCGCCGAACTTTCGATAAATCCGCCGTGATGCACGCCGCCACGCCTATACCCGCGTAGAGTGATAAACGAATGAAGTTCTGCGGGTTACAGAAAACAAGCTTGGTAGACTACCCGAATCGTATGGCTTCCGTGCTCTTCACGCCTGGCTGCAACCTGCGTTGCCCGTTCTGCCACAACTGGAGGATAGTCATCGACCCCAAGCCGCCGTTTCTCAACGAGGAAACAGCTATAAAGATTCTGGAAGAACGCAAACGGTTCGTGGATGCAGTCGTGGTTACAGGCGGGGAGCCGACGATTCACAAGGAATTGCCGAAGTTCCTGAAGAAACTGAAGGACAAGGGCTTCTCAGTGAAGCTTGACACGAACGGTTTAAACTCGCAAGTGCTGGAAGAATGTTTGCCGTACGTGGATTACGTGGCGGTGGACATTAAGACCAGCTTGGAAAAGTATGCGCGTTTAGGCGCTAAAGATACGACAGAATTGCTGCGAACGATCGAGATGTTGAAGACTGGTAAGGTTGATTACGAGTTCAGGACGACGGTTGTTCCAGATTTTGTTGATAACGCGGATGTGTCTAGAATCTGCGAGCTTGCTAAGGGTGCGAAGACCTTTGCTTTCCAACAGTTTATTCCAGACGACACGCTAGAAAAAAGTTTTAGCACGTTGAAGCCTGTTAGTCCAGAAGCTATTCTTGTGCATGCGGAAAACATGAAGAAATACGTGGAAAACGTGATACTTCGAATATAAACAATCGGAACCTTATTAGCATTAGATCTGAAGCGCGACTTTTACTATGGCTTGTGGAAGTGAAGCGTAAGGTTTAAGGGTTAATGCTTCATTTAGGGTTTGACTGTTCTCCAAATCTGAGGTTTATCGGTTTGAGCACTAAAGAAGTCAGTTTAGAAGAACGCAAAGCCGAAGTCTTAATCAAGCTTAGAGGTTATAAGCTGATCAAGAAACGAAAGCACGAAGACTCAGTCAGCTACCTTATTGACATGCCTAAAGAAAAAGAGAAGGCTCTCGTCTGGTGCATTCCAGGCGAAACAACCGTTGGCGTAGCGTCAATTGCTCGGCTACAGAAAGCCATGAAAGATGCTGAGGTTGAAAGAGGCATAATCGTCACTGATGGGCGTTACACGCACGCGGTTAAGCAAGGC
>DATKKK010000037.1:0-15057 GCA_035542975.1 Bathyarchaeia archaeon
CAACGGCACTTTCGGGTCGATAGTTGCTGCCTTCAAAATACGAGAGTTGTGGGTTCTCTTGGCTTGCAACGTGGCAATCGGACTCTTCATGAAGGGCATTGAACTCTTTTTCCCCATCTATCTTGTTAAAAATAGAATGATTGACTCATCATGGGCTGCAGTTGCCTACACTCTGCTTTTAGCAGCTGGCGTACCCGGTCAATGGCTTGGAGGAAAAAGTGCAGACAAAGTAGGTTCCAAAAAAGTTTTGATCGCAACGATGGCAGGGGTCTGCTTAAGCCTTGTTTTGTTACTGTTTTCACCCATTTACGTCGTAGGGATAGGCGCGTTCATACTGCTCTACGGCGTATCCTTCTACGGGCATCAGCCTGCGTTGAACGCGTTGACGGGTTTTCTGTCTCCACAAGACCAACGCGGTGCGGTGTACGGCATCTTCTTCTTCACTTCCTTCGGCATCGGCGCGTTATCGCAAACCTTGGTAGGGTACATCGCTGACACGTACAATTTTGATGTTGCGTTCTATCTATTAACCCTCTTCGCTTTGGCAGCCTTGTTGTTGTCGCTCAAGTTGCCTGACAAAAGAGAAGATAAACTTGCATAATCTGGCAAGGCTTTCGTATACAAAAGCATCAACAAAACCCACATTTTCTCAAACTCCAAGCCTTTCTACAGCTAAATTCGAGGATTTGCTTTCAGAAGAACGAAACGGAACGAACCTTATAAATACGTCAAAACGTGAACACTTTAACTACTACAATAGGCGATTTCTCCATGATAAATGACGTGAACGAAGAGACAAAAGATAGCTATTAGCCAGAACTTCAACAAGTTAATGGCAGACTTGACGAGTTCTTGCACAAATCTTTCATTACGCTTGCTGGTTTGATACTGCGAAAAGTTAACGAACATAGAAGTTTCGTAAATAAAATGTTAAAAACACAACACGCTTTGATAGGAAAATGCAGCAAAAACCTAAATCCAACCATAGCGCAAGATCACAAAAATACAAACGAAATGCGAACAGCAAAAACATTCTGGATGAAAATCTTCTGTGTCTTTTCTGCTTTAGCTTTCACTTAAAACAGGAAGAAAAACAAAAATCGTGTTACTTGCTACTCCTGTTGCTCGCCCATGACCTGTATGATCACCGTTCTTCTCCTAGGATGAACGTCTGTTTCCACGAACATCAGCGATTGCCAAGTCCCAAACTCCACGCGCCCGTCAATCACCGGCAGAGTCTTGTCAGGAGACAAGAACATCGACCGCAAGTGCGAATGCGCGTTCGACGGATGCTCATAATTGCCTTGCCTTGGAATTAACTGTTCCAAGAGAGACTTGACATCTTCCAGCAAGCCGTAGTCGTTTTCTGTCAAGATGAGCACACCTGTGGCGTGAGGAGCAAACACGTGAACTATGCCGTTGATTATTCCAGACTTAGAAACCGCCTCCTGAACCTTGCTTGTCAGGTCCACGAATTCTATCTCGCCTTTCGTTGAGAAACTGAAGCTCGTGTTCCAGACTCTAAAAGATGACATGTGCTTTTCATTCCAGCAGTTCAGTCATAATAATCTCGTCTACGTACTCGCCTTCTCTAAAATGTTTCTTCGGAATTCGACCCGTCTGCACAAACCCCACCTTCTCATACACGTGCATCGCGCGCTTGTTAGTAGCAAAACACGTCAGCGTTAAGACCTTCAGACCCATCTTTCGAGCTTGCTCAACGAGTGCATTCATCATTTCAGTCCCGACGCCAATATCTCGGAAACCATTCTTGATCGCGATGCCTATGCCTCCTACATGCTTCTCGGAGCCACTTCGTCTGTTTATCTCAGAGTTTGCAACAACGTGGCCGTCAACTTCGGCAACCAAGTAAAAAGTTTGATCCTTCTCCAAACGACCGAGAGCACCAGAGAACCAGTCGATCTCCTCTTCCCGTGAAACCTTTTCAGTCCTTGTTATCTCTGCCTTCTCTTCCACGAGTGAGTTAATCACTTCCTGTAAGTCATCCAAGTCCTCCCACCTGAACGTTCTCAAGAGCACCTTACGTCCGTCCTTAGCAGTAAAAGCCTTAACAGGTTTTCCAGCTTTCATAAACCATACTAATACTGCGAACACTTTAAAACTTTCCAGCTGTGCTCCTAGGCTTTCAAAACGTGGAACTGTGTTGATGCTTTTGTATACTGTCGGCAAAACACGAAGACAGAAAGGTTCTGGTGAAGCATAAAATCCATAGGTAATACCAGCACAACCATAATCACCAGACAGGAAAAAACTGATCTCAAAATCGCTGAAACATAAGCCATTTAGCCTACACTAGACAAGACAAGTCGGCATACTCAGAGGAAATAAGTTAGAAAAACGCCTTCCAGAACTCTAAGTCTATGCACTAAAAAGGCGGTGAGTTATCTTAAAATCTTGTCAAACAAGCCGTGGTGTACAAAAGCATCAACCGAGGTAACAAAGTTGAGAACTCTTCGAAACGTGTAGACTCGCCAAAAGCAAGCCTGAATTGACATAGACTTCTTTCCTCAAAACGATACAATACAGCACGTGTTTTAGAATGCAGGAAGAGCCAAAACCATTACAGGTAGTCGAAGCAATCTCGAAGAATCCAGTCCTCTGCTTCGCTTGGAGATTTTCGTAGGTATTTATATGAGGCCACGGTAAAGTCCATACCACAGGCTGGATGCTCGTGCTTAAGAGAGCAAATCAGGGTTATTTGGCGGTTTAAAGCTTTAAATGAGCTTTTTGGTTTTGAGTTTCAGAAATAATATCTGTTGATTTTCAGCCAGCTTTTTCTTCGAAATGAAACAAGCTCTAAAGCCTGTAATCAGTGAAAAAGAGTTTAATAAACAAGGTTATTTTGGAAAACAGCCTAATCGAAGCCTTTTCACGTTTCAAGATTGTGTTATGGTTTCTTTCATATTGTTGATTTCGAAATAACCGCTTTAATTATTCTCGCCAACGTGTTCTGTTAGACAAAACACTAGAGCCTACTGGAGAAGGTATGGACGTTTGCAGTTTGACCATTTTGGAAACGAGACAGAGATTCTGGAAAGGAACGTGAACGGCAGAAAAATTAGGGTAAAGTGGGACTGGGGTAATTTCGAAAGCACCGAAGGTTTCCCCATAGACGACAACCTGATAAACTGGGCAGTCGGCCAAGAACAAGCGCTGAAAGAGTGTTTCCTATGCCTCGACGAGTGGGTGCACAAGCTGAAGTGGCTTGAAGAAACAAAATGGTACGAAAACTGGAGCAACCCAGATAATGATAAACCAGCCGCCAAAACCGTGATCAGCCCAGGACCCTACCTGCTGCTTTTGGGAGACCCTGGCACTGGCAAATCGTTGATTGGAAGAGCTTTAGCTGAAAAGTTAACGCAGGTTTACAAGGAAAACGGCATCAAAATCTTTGACGTTATGTGCTGGAAAAACTCTGCATTACCCAGTCAGCCAAAAGTTTCGATTCAAACAGCTGGCGAATCAAAAAAGATTCTTCAAAGGGAACAGCTTAGAGAGCTTAAGAAAAAGCTCATCACGAAAGTCGGCTTCAAAGCACTGCAGTTTTTGCTAATAGGTATAGGTTTATTCCTAATTTCGCTGGGTTTCTATTTCATGTATACTGCTTGGCAAACTTGGCAAGTAAACGGACAGTACTTGGGCGAGCCTATTCAAGATTACTATAACGGCAATTTTCTAGATTATCTTGTTGGAAAGTTTGTGACCATGGTACCGTTGACTTTCATTCCAGGCGGTAGTCTAATTTTCTTCGGCGTTTTCATGTGGTGGTTCTCCAAACTAGGCGGTTTAGGAAACTTGAAAGGTGTTTCAGGAGCTCAACAGTCTGACGTTCCAAAATTAATCGTGGATAACAGCACAGGACATGCACCCTTTGTAGATGCCACGGGGCACAGAAGTGCACAGATTTTCGGCTCAATAGCTTGGGATCCCTATCAAACAGGCGGTTTAGGCACCCCAGAACACCAGAGAGTAAGCGCAGGTGACGTACACCGTGCTTCATTAGGCATTCTGTACATTGACGAAATAAAAAATCTTGACCCAGAAGAGGCAATAACGTTGCTGACGGTGCTCGAAGACGGACAATTGCCGATAACCCTGAGGGGAAAGTGGCATGGCGGCGACACAGCAGCAATGGCAGTTTCAACAGAGCCAGTGCCAGCGATAACTTTTCTGGTCGGCGCAGGAAACTTTGACAGCATAGGCCAGATTCATCCCGCCTTAATGGATCGAATCTACGGTTATGGCAAAGTTGTAAGGATGAACAATGACATGCCTAACACGGTTGAAAACAGGCGCAAGTATGTGCAGTTTCTAGCGCAAGAAATCAAACGCTTCAACCTTATACCCTTCAGTAGAGATGCATGCGCAGAGATTGTGGAAGAGGGAAGACGCAGAAGCAACAAGAAAGACGCCTTAACAACAAGGTTCAGACCATTGATTTCAATAATCAAAACAGCTGCAACCCTTGCGATGAATGAAGGATGCAAGGTTGTTGAAAGAAGACACGTTAAAGAATCGATTGAAAACCACTGTAAAACGATTCAAAGACAAATACTTGAACATGAAATGAACGAGAGAGGTAAGCTGCTGGAAATAAAGCCTGAAGGCGCCAAACTTGGTCAAATATATGGTTTAGCAGTTGTCAGGGATCCATACAGCGGAGAGATGACAGGGAACGTTTTATGCGTTAAGTCGAACATGGTTAAAAAGGGCGATCTTCAGAGGCCTTATCCGCTTAAAGGTTATTATAAGGTGACAGGCGTAGCCAAGGGGCAGAGTTTCATTTCAGACAGTGTAGCCAAAGTCAGAAGCGTAATCTTACAGAAATACGGTATCGATATTGCGCAGGATTACTTGACTCACCTTGATTTTGCGCAGTCTTACGGTGTGGACGGCCCGTCTGCGGGTGTGACAATGACCATACTTCTTTGTTCGCTCATTGAAGGAAAGCCTGTGAGACAGGATGTGGCAGTTACAGGAGAGATAAACCTTGGAGTCAGCAATTCAATTCAGATAACGGCTGTTGGAGGAGTTTACGAGAAAATTAAGGCTGCAGAAGCTTGGGGTTTCAAAAAGGTGGTTATTCCGAAGAAGAACTATGAGCATTCTATTGACATTAAGGATTACAGGATAGAGATCGTGCCCGCGGAAACGTTAGATGATTACTTGAAAGAATGTTTGGTTGAGAAACCTACTCTGAAGGTTCCTGTTCACACTTATAAGCGAAAGTAGCTATAATGACCCTAGCTCTAGAGGAAAAAGCTTTGTAAAGGCTGTCGCTTGTAATTCGGAATTTCCTTTGGAGCAGAACGAGTCGTGAATGGTTAGGGAAATAGATAAAGACGCGATCCGCAGGTGGCGTAAAAGAGGTTTCTACAGTGAAAACGTCCTCGTAAAACTGTTAGCGAAGAATGGTTTTAACTCTGTCCGCATTCCCGTCAGTAACCCCAGCCTTAATCCTCTTCCTGACATTATTGCAAGAAGAGGCGCTGACATCTATGCTTTTGAGGTTAAGAATGCGAGTTATTATGCTTACTTTCCAAAGCAGCAGATTGATAAGCTTTTTAGGTTTCTTGACGGGTTTATCCCTGTTGATAATGGACGTAAACATGCTATGCTCGCTGCTCATCTTGGTAAGAGATGGATCTTTAAGGAAGTAGATTGGAAAGAGTGGGAGAAGAACAAGCTTCCAGAAAAAACAAGAATCTTAAAACGTGACAGAGGGAATTTTAGCATAGATAAAGAGAATTAGGAGAAATAGAAAACGGGTAAAACAATAATCTTTGCATCTGGCCTTTGCAAGAATTATCAACTATGCGAGGAAAAAATTGAAGTGCTAAAGAATTTAGACCTTAAAGTTGAGGAAAGCGAGTTCACCGTAATTAATGGGTCTTCAGGTTCAGGAAAGACAACATTGCTGAACATTATTGGCGGGATCGACAAACCCACGAGCGGAAAAATCGCAGTTTTTGATAATGATCTAGACAAAGCGAATGAGGATTTCTTGGCAGAGTTCAGATGCAAGAATGTTGGCTTCGTTTTTCAAGCATACAACCTTGTGTCCACGTTGACTGTTTCTGAGAATATTGCTTTTCCGATGGAGTGGGCGCGAAAACCAGTGGATTACATCGAAAAACGAGTTGCAGAATTATTGGAAATTGTAGGTTTGCAAAAGAGAGCTGGTCATTTTCCATGCCAATTAAGTGGTGGTGAACAACAGCGGATTGCGTTTGCACGAGCTTTAGCAAACGATCCGCCGTTGCTTCTTGTTGATGAACCGACAGGGAACCTCGATAATGAAACAAGCGTAAGAATCATCGAAGTGCTTCAAAAACTGCAAGCGAGCAAGAAGACTATTGTCGTCGCCACGCATGATGAACGGATTTTAAAGCTGGCAAATCAACGATTAACCCTTGAAGATGGAAAGCTGGTAAGCCTCCAATGAGTGAGACCTTTTTTCCGATACACGACTTACTGCGTAGAAAGCTTCAAACAAGCTTGGTGATCGTTAGCCTAACCTTGTGTGTCGCTTCAACGCTGTTCCTTCTTCTTTTCAGTGAAAGAATAGGGGTAGGCATCTCTCTAACTGCTGAAAACACGCTGACGGTTGCTTTTTCATCTGTATTTTCATCCTTCGTGATATTCCTTGAAATTCTAATCTTCATCGCTGGGATAGTGATGCTTTCTTTCACGGTTTTTGTGATGATGTCTCAGAGAGTGAGAGACATTGGATTAATGAAGGCTACAGGGTGTCCTAACGATTTGATTTTTGGATATTTCATAAATGAGTTGCTGATAGTCACGTTCGTTGGTTGTTTTCTCGGAGTAGTTGTGGGGATAATAGCAGACCTTGTCGCAGCTAACTTTTTCAGCAATCCTGGTTTTCAGGTTTCACAGAAACCCATCAATTTTTGGCTCGTCCTCGTGGTTTTTGTAGCCTTTTTTATCATCGCACTAATCGTCGGAGCTAATCCAATCTTGAAAACCACAAAGATTGCGCCAGTTAAAGCCATCTCGCCGACTTATTACATAGGACTTAGCAAGGAAGCAGGGTTCAGAGTCAAATCGCATACAGGTTTCACAACCAAGATTGCTTGGAGAAGCCTTTCTCGCCGCAAATCAGCAACTATTCGGGTTGTTCTTTGTTTAAGCGTCGTCTTCACCTTGATAACCGTGGCTGTTGCCGGAGGAATAATAGCAGACCAAACCACCAAAAGCTGGGTTGAGAAAGCCATCGGCAAGGACATAGTGTTGATAGCTCATCAAAACATGACAAACCAGTACAAGCTTTTGCTGTCGAAATTCTACGAAGCTGAAACAGATTCAGCATTTAACTACACAGACGAAAAATACATGATACCTAATAGTCTTCTCACCCAGCTGCAGTCGCTACAAGAGAATGTAAGTATAGACGCGCGCCTAGTGTTGAAAGGTTCAGTGCAGGAAGTTAAAGGAATCTCATACGGAGAGAGCACGGAAGAAACCCAGTACGTCGGCGACAGTCGCAGCGGAGAATCCCTGATAGTCGGCATAGAGCCTCGAAAAGTGTTAAACGATTGGGATGTCAACGGCAAGCTTCTAAGCAGCGATCAAGCGTTAGAAGCCGTGGTAGGCGACACTCTAGGCGCGGAAGTGTTCGATGAACCGTTAAACCAAAGTATGAAACTGCTGAATAACAGTGTTGAACTTGGTGTTGTTGGCGTTTGCTTGGACCCTCTTAACAACGGAAACGTGACATACGTGTCCCTGAGCGTTCTGCAGAATGCTACAGGAGTGCCCCAAACTAACATCGTGATGGTTCGCATAGACCCTTCAGCCAATCGTACGGAAACTCTTGACAAAATTAGAGTCATTGTCAGCGCTGTGAACCCTGACTTCGAAGTGTTTGAACTCGATGAAATATTGGACAAAAGTGTTAACTTCATAGGTTATATATGGTCTGCGGTGATGTTTCTGCCCTTGTTCTCTTTGGTTGCGGCATCTTTGTGTTTAATCGGTTATGTTACGCTTGCTATATCTGAGCAGCGTCAGGAGTTTGGTGCTTTAAGGGCTTTGGGCGCTAAATCTAAAACAGTGGTTAATATCATTGCAACGCAAACGCTGCTGGTTTTGCTCTCAAGCTGTGCTGTTGGAATCTCGTTTGGCATCATGACTACGTTAATGATTTTGATTCCAGAACCTGTTGTCACAAGTCTTACGGTCATAGAAATTTCGGGGTGGTTGCTGGCGGCTTTGGCTGCAATGTTCTTTTTAGGCTTGTACCCTGCAATAAGGTTTGCTCGAAAACCGATCCTAGAAAACATGGCTTAACATTGGAAAGGCATGTTGGAACACGCATTAGAAGTTGTCGAGTTGGTTGGCTAAGCTCTTTTTGAAATGTTTGATTTCGGTCATGTAAGCAGGAAGTTGGTTTATAAAATCCTGAAATTGCATCACGGGAATAATAGGCACATCCTCATAGAATTTGAGCCTGCTCTCCCTGAGCGATAACACTGCAGGAACAAACGTCGCTGTTTGCCACGTTGCAAACTCGATTTTGACGACAGGATTCGGCAGGGATTCAACCAGAGCCTTCGTCCTTTCCACTTGTTCAGCAACCACCTTTCTTAGGGCAGACGGTGTTAATCCATGTCGCCAACGTTTGCAATCAACACACACTACTATAGGTTTCTTGCATCCAATAACATCTATTTCCCATCGATGCCCAGCATGCTTGAATCGCAAATTCTTCTTAACACAATAACCATTCTGCACTAAAGCGACGGCAACTATATCCTCAAACTCGTTCCATCGCAAGAAACTGCTCACCAACTCAGGATCAGAACCTAGTTGTACCGCAATAATAGCCAGTCTAAGACGCTGTAAGTCATCTGTCTCGACAAAAGCGTTTCGCAGATAAACCAACCCATCATTTTGCATTTTTCCAAGCAATTTTTGATAAACAACTGACGGAATATTTGCGTCTTTCTTGATTAGTTCATATGAAACAGACCCGTTCTGCGTCAATTTTAGAACAGATATAATAAGGTTTCTCTCAACACTCACAACCATAACTCCGTAATTTAACAAAAAAATGTAGAAAATGTGTAGGTTCTGCATCTCTGTTTAAAAGCTTTTTCATCAAAAACCCTTCTGTTCAATCAGGTATCGCATTACGGGTCTGGTTTTAGAACGCCGAAGAACCTCCACAAAACCAGCTCTGCGAAACGCTGAAACCAAGCCAGTGTAGACAAAAGCATCAGGCAGAAATTTTTCTAGATCGTTTGGGTATCCCTCCACTATTCTTCCACCTTGTCTTTTCACATGTTCAACAGCAGCTTCCAACAGCTTCACAGTAATACCTTTTCGTCTGAATGGTTTAGCCACGAAGAAGCAGACAACCGACCAAACAGGCTTATCGTCAACGCGTTTGAGAACACGAGATCGCTCTAAGGCTGGAAAGGCTTCTCGTGGAGCAACCGAACACCATCCAACTGGCTCCTTGTTGACGTAAGCGAGAATTCCCGGAGTTTCGCCGTTGTCAACTATGTTTTTCATAGCTTTTCTGTTTCCTTCTCCTTTGTTCTTCGCGAATTCGGAGCGTTTAAGCCTCCACCACATGCACCAGCAACCACCACACGCGCCGTGTTTGCTGAACAACTTTTCAAAATCAGTCCAGTGTTCAGGAGTCAGTGGATAGAACTTTAAATTTGTGATGTCTGGCACAACGGATTTCTCCTGTTCCACATTTTCAGCAGTTTGCCTCTTCTAAATATTATGGTAAATTGTTGATGCTTTTGTATACAAATCAGAAAAACCTATGGAAACCATAATAAGACCGCAAGATAAAAACTGACAACCAAAAATAGAAAGGAGTGCGCATGACAGAGAAATACGCGTCAAAGACCAAGAAATCCAGAGCTCTATACGAACGAGCAAAGAAGGTCTTGCCAGCTGGCGTGTCATACGGAATAAGGTACTTTGAACCGTACCCTTTTTTCACGGCACGAGCTAAAGGAAGCAAGCTTTACGACGTTGACGGCAACGAGTACGTTGACTTCTGGCTAGGTCACACCGCACTAATCCTCGGTCACAGTCCACCTCCCGTCGTTAAAGCTGTTAAGAAACAGTTGGATAATGGCACTATTTATGGAACTTCACACGAGCTAGAAATCACATTAGCCGAGCAAGTAGCCAAGATGGTTCCAAGCGCCCAGATGACACGTTTCACGAATTCTGGAACCGAAGCAAACATGTACGCAATACGTCTAGCTCGCGCATACACGGGGAGAGACAAGATAGCCAAATTTGAGGGCGGATGGCATGGAGGCTATGACGCACTGCACACGGGCGTCAAATACCCTTTTAACATTCAAGAATCCGCTGGACTGACACATGGAAGCCTTCTGGACACCATCGTTCTACCCTACAATGACCTAGACGGAGTTAAGACGAAACTGAAAAACGAAAAAGTAGCTTCAATAACGATCGAACCCGTCCTCGGCTCTGGAGGATGCATTCCAGCAGAAAAAGAATTCCTGCAAGGTCTAAGGGAATACTGCGATGAAAAAAACGTTCTGCTAATCTTTGACGAAGTTATCACCGGTTTCAGGCTTGCGCCAGGCGGAGGACAACAATATTATGGCGTGATGCCAGACATCACGGTTTTCGGAAAGATTTTAGGCGGAGGGTTTCCAGTAGGCGCTTTCTGTGGAAGACGAGAGGTTATGGAGAGAATAAATTCGCAGAAGTATAAACGTCCGGAGTACGCTTTCCACGGAGGAACTTTCACAGCTAACCCGATAACCACGACGGCTGGGTTGGTGACTCTCAAAATATTGGAAGACGGCTTGTTGATAAACAGATTGAACAGGCTTGGAGACAGGATAAGAAAGGAGTTGGGCGATATCTTTGCAAACAACAACATAGAAACACGGATCACGGGTGCAGGTTCACTTTTCAACGTTCATTTCACTAAAGAAAAGTTAAGAAACGCTTCAGATGCTGCAAAGGCCGATAAAAACAAACTTTTAAGCTATAACATAGCACTGATCGCAAACGGCATCTTCTTCCTGCCGACCCATAACGGAGCATTAAGCACCGCGCACACCAAAGAAGACGTGGAAAAGCTGTTTTCAGAAACTGAAAAATATGCAAAACAACAGAAAAACTAAACCCCTAAACCCTTTTCAAACCCTATTTTTGTTACGTTTTAACATTGTCTCGGCTTTTTTCAAGTCTAACACAGTATTAATGTTCACAAAAGTCTTGAGCTCGGGATCTAATTGCTGAAGAACCAACGTTGAAACATATCTCACACCATGTAATTTATCTATCATGCACTGCATGTTTATCTTGCCTTCTTTCAGCGCCTCAGCTGTCACGTGTGCTACTGACTTTGTGTGGTACACTGCTTGCAGAGGCTCAATGTACCCGTTTGGCCAGCGTGGAATAACGGCAGTCTTGTTTGGGCACAGTTCAAGCAGAAGCGAAAGAATTTCTCTGGAGATAAACGGGGTGTCGCAAGGAACTAATATTGAATATTTTCCATGGGCTTCCTCAAAACCTGTTAGTACGCCTACAAGCGGACACCGCACGCTTCCTTTATCAACTAAGACTCTTGCGTTTGCGCCTATGACTTTGGTGTAATTTGTCGCTTGAAGCTCAGAGCTGACTACAACTAGCGTTTCGTTGACAAGGTTACTTGTGGCGTTCATCACATGTTTGATCAGTGGCTTGTTTGCTAGAAGAAGTAGTCCTTTGTCTTGCCCAAACCTTGTGGAGAGTCCTCCTGCAAGGATTATTGCTGACGTGTCCAACGCAGATGCCTCTTGTTTTGCCATCGTGTTTGTCTAGTGTTGTATAAGTTTTGTTTAGGAAATATTACTTGATGGGAATACAGTATATTACGCATTTAATGCTTTCTTTACTTTTGCAGCAAGGAGAACGCATTATGAACTCTGAAATACTGGAATTGAACCGTCTGATATGCAATCAATGCGAACAAAAAGAATATGAGAAATGTAAGAACTGCAAGGTTTACATGTTGATAAACAAGATAGCAGGGCAATAGAAAACTAGGCTGTTTTATCTATCGTGTCTGCCATTTCGTTTAGAATCTTTGTGAAAGGATGCTCTGGCTTGTCCTGAGCGAAGATAATTCCTCCTTCTGCTCTCATCACGTCGCAGAAACAAGGAATCAACCCTAAGATTGGAACTCGATACATATCCTGAAGTTTCGCTTGAACGTCTTTTCCTGATTTAGAGGAAACATCCTGCATAACCTTGTTCAAAACAACATCAGTTTTTTTCTCGAACAACTCGTAGAGTTCATGTAACATGCGTTGGGTTCCGTTCACATCTGAACGGTCTGACGTTGTTGCAACGACCACCAAGTCGGCGCTGACGATGGCGTTTATGGAAGAGTATTGAAGCCCTGGGCTTGTGTCAAAGATCAGGTAGTCAAAACCTTTGTCTCCTATTAGTGATTCTCGGAGCGCTAGAATTCTTCCTAGTGCGTGCATTTCCCATTTTCTGTCTTTTGCGCTCATGTCTCTGATTGCTTCTGTCGCTGGGTTGGCAAAAGCGACGAAGAGCTGGCCGCCGTTATGGATGCGGCTGCTTAGGTCGATTAAGACTCTGTCGATTTCGCATGTGCCGTTTAAGTAATCGTTCATCCAGCAGCTTGCGTTGTCAACTTTTAGAAGATTAGCCAAACTTGGTGCTCTGAAGTCTAAGTCGAATAGGCATACTTTTTTGCCGCGCTTGACAAAGGTTGCTGCTAAGTTGATGGATAACAGTGTCTTGCCTGTTCCGCCTTTGTAAGAATGCACGGCAAGTATTTTACCCAACTTCTTCACCCTTGGTTTTCTCTTTCTACGTAGAAATAGGCTTTTCTTCCTTTTCTTTCCTTCTTCAGGTAACCCATGAGTACAAGCTGGTTGAGATAAGCGCTTTCGACGGCTCTGGCTCGGCGTGTTTGCTGAGCGATCTCATCTGCTGTTGCTCGACCGAGTCTGCATAAGGTCATGGCAGTTTTTCTAAGGTGATCTGGCATGGAAAGCAGGGTCATAACGTCTAGCGGGGTGTCGGTGAGTGGTGGCTGAATGTCTTGTTTGCCATGTTTTTGCAGTTCTATCATTACTTCCATTTTTTCGTTCAGTTTTTCTAGGTTTTCCTTTATTTTTTCGAGCACGTGTAGAGGTTTTTTGTTGAGGATTTCTTGGCTTGCCACTCTGGTTCCCCGTCTTGTTTTACGTGTATACATTAGGTTAATGAGAAGAGCGTTTATTAAGTCTTACGACATACACGTAAGAAGTGGACATACTTATTCACAAAATAAATGCGGAGTTATTCGAAAAACGAATATTCTAGCGGAAAACGTTGCTTTTAGCCCAGAAGACGCCGAGAATCATCAAGCCTGCGAGCATAGAGATTAAGAGCACGGCAACATATTCTGCTGTGGACACGGCTATTTGCTCGAACATGTTCATCGATAAGAACAGAAGGGATTTTTACTTAAAAGACGTGCTTCTGGCTTAAAATATTACAGAGTTAGAAATGTTTTTTGTTTTAGAAAGGTGGAGAATTGAAGTTTAGTATGGCACGGGTGTTCGGTTTCGGAGCTCTTCCACTATCGGCAGGACTTGTTTTAGTTCTCTGAAGTACTTGAGAACGGTTATGCCTCTCTGGGTTACGGCGTAGACGACTCTGCGCTTTCCAACTGTTCTTTCCTCGACCAGTTGCTGTTTTATGAGGAAGTCTAGATATTCTTTCAGGACGCTGCAGTTAACGTTAGCCTTGTACATGATGTGTGTGAGCTTTAATGGGCCGCGATGGGCTAGTACCTTGAGTATGTCTATATACATTTCTAGTTTGGAACGTCTCATTCCCTAAACCTCTTTTCGGTCTATTTCGACTTTTTTATATAAAGCTTTTATGGATTCGTACTACGGCTTATTCCTAAATAGTCTGTGTTAGTAGCTCCTTTTCTTCTGTGCTTTGATTAACACGTTTATTCTATTCTGGAAGGCGGTGACTAGGTCGTCTACCAATATTTTTTGTAATTCTGTTGAAAGTTCTTTGATGTTTTCTTTGAGGACGCTGGACATTTTGGTTTCTAGCTGTTTTCGTTGTTTAAGTGTTAATGTATGTTTCATGAGTTGTCCTCCAATATTGTTGCTCAGAAATAGGTTACTAGTATATAACTGCCTTATGAATTGAAAAAATGGATTCAAAATCCATGTTTTATGCGTGCATATTAGTTTGTGGTATGTGTGTTTGGGTCTGGTCTGTTGTCGGGGTGCGGAAAAGTTTTGTCCGACAGTGAATATGCGGAAGCATGGTCTGTCGGGTCGAAGTTCCGCTCAAAACTGAAAAATCCAGCATCACCCGTCATCAAGCCCTCCTCTATCTGCTGAAAACTCACCATCTACCCTTTTCCAATTTACTAAAGAGAGCTTTGAACCTAACTAAACCAACCATAAGAATCAGCAGCCACATTAAGAGCGTCGATAGGACTGCGAATCTTTCTGATATCAATGGTGCCAAAAAAAGGTATGAAAGAAGATAGACAAATATCAGAAGCAACGTACAAACAAGGAGTATTGCCATGCGACCAGCAAATCTCTTGACATGCAAAGTCCCTGATTTCTCCTTCTTTAAAGTCAGGATTTCGCATGCTAGAAATGATGAAACGGGTGCCAGCGAGACAACAGGAATGATGAAATTCCAAAGGAGATCCCACATTATCGGAGTTCCTGAAGGAAGTTGCGTCAGATGACCAAAGCCGTAACAAACCGCGAGAATAGTAGAGACTACTATGGCGGGTATCGAAGATAGGGCATAAAACCGATTCTCTTCTTCCATTGAAATCGTTGTGGACACAAATATCAACCCATCGTAAGGTATCTTGATAAGGCTATACCAGCTAGCACCCAGTCGAACGTTGCCTCCATTGCATCAATCCACCACCTGCCAGCAACCAAAAACCAAACAACAACTCGACGCTCAGACACGAAATCCCTCAACATGCAACTCTCCTCACCATCACGTACT
>DATKKK010000038.1:0-5574 GCA_035542975.1 Bathyarchaeia archaeon
TTCTTTGTGGCATTCAGCTAAGCGGGCTACCCGCGCTTCAGGTAGATACCTCATCTGCGTCTGTTTGCCCTTTCCACTTGCAGGACAGCCGTTTCACCGTTTCACACCCCAACCCATCCGCTCAGCAACTTAACATGCATCACAGCCCGTTGAAGTGGACGTTTCGTTTCTGCTCCGTAGCCAAGGCTCTCGCCTTACGCCCTTGCGGACGCTGCAATTCTACACGTGGGCGGAGTTTCCTCAAATCCCCTTTCTAAGAGGACTCGAAAGCCACACACCAACTCGCCAGCCCAAACAACAATGCACAACCCTACGCAATAAAAATTACGGAAACCGCTACCGCTCAGCCTCTGCTCCAAGGCGGAAGAACCCTAAGCCAACCCTTCTTTTTACAAACAGGACACTCGGCATAGATTCTCAACGTAAAAGGCCAAATGAGAATATTGTACCTTACACCGACACCTGCACCCGCAACCCCCACAGAACCATAACTAACCACGGCTTTCCTATCAAACGTTCCCCCACAACTCGAACACTTCAGCCTAGTCACACTCTAACCCCATTCAACTCTACGACCACTTCAAGTTAATTAATCAACCGCCCAACACCATTTCCTACACAAACCAGCTTCAAACACAATCATTTGAAGCCAAATAGAATCCTTTGCAAAAACCTAGGGGGTAGGTCTCTCCACGCAAGCCTCTCCCCACTCAACAAACCTTTAAACTTATCCCACAACCACACATAACCTACAAGAAAAGGACAGAACCCAAAATTGACTAAACGAGTAATCCTCATAACAGGAACACCAAGCGTCGGAAAAACCACAACCGCAAAAACACTAGCCCAAAAACTAAACGCAGAATACATCAACCTCACCGAACTAGCCACCAAAGAAAACCTAACCATAGGCAAAGACCAAGAACGAGACACCACCATAATCGACGAAACCAAGATGAAAAAGAAAATCCAACAAACCATCCAACAAACCAAAAACGAAAACATCATCATAGACGGACACTACGCCGCATACGTAACCCCAAAACAACTAGTAACCTACATCTTCGTCCTACGCCGCGACCCCCTAGAACTACGAAAAACAATGCAAGAAAAAGGCATCACAGGACGCAAACTATGGGAAAACCTCGCATCCGAAATCCTCGACGTATGCCTAGTCGACGCATTAAACGCTCAAGACACAGAAAAAATCTGCGAAATAGACACATCAAACAAAAAAACAACAGAAATCGTCACCGAAATCCTAGCCGTACTCAACGGCAAAACAAAATGCCACATAGGCATCGTAGACTGGCTTGGAAAACTAGAAAGAGAAGGCATACTAGACGAATGCCTAAGAATCTAGCCTGCTCCTATCTTAAACTCAAAGCTATCTGCTTCTTCGTCAACAACATAATCTTCCTTCGATTAGCATACGACTTCGCATGATCACTAAACTTATCACCAACAACAATCGGGTTCGACAAACGCACATCCTCAGACGCCTTATCAATGTTAATAACCAAATTCACCCCAATCGTCCTATTCCAATCCCTAATCCAAACACCCTGCGCCACACGCCCCTTCTGAACAATCAAATCAAACCTCGACGAAACCCCACTAAAACCCTCAAGCGCAATAGCTTCCTGCTCCACCTTAAAACCCTCCTTCTTGAAATACCGAACCACCGACTGCACAAGCTCCACCGACGGCGGCTTCGCCACAATCCTCTCTCTACCGCTCATCAACTCTCCTCTTACACAAAGCGTTAACTAGCAAGAACATGAAAAGGTTTTCGGACAGCAAAACAATGACACAGACACTCGTAATCGTGTGCAGCCGATGCGGCGGATTCCTCTTAGCTAAGACGGAACAAAAAACAAGAACATGCCCCTACTGCGGAGCCAAAGTCGACGTAGAAAAAGCCAAGACGTTAGCCTCAGCCGAAAACGCAGCCAAAGCATCAGAAATCCTAAAAGAATTAAAGAGTAAATCCCTCAAAAAATAAACTACCAGACACTCAGCCAAACTGCTTCAACATCTGACACGTCCTACACAGCTTCTCAGACGTCGGCTCCCCGCATTCACAGCATTCACTCAACCCTTCTCGTCTACTCATCTCTTCCAACGCAGGCCTAATCCTTTCCATCGACTTAAAAATCGTAAACTTCACCCCCACATGCCTCTCCTCAACCCTGTTAAGCATCCAGCGAACATCATTCCTCAAGGCTTCAGAAGCATAAGGACAAGGCTTACTCTGAAAACGTATCTTCTTAACATAAGCATACAAAGCAGTCTCATTCTCAGGAATCTCACAGAAAGGCTTTATCCTCTGAACAAGCTTCGGATGCACCTCATCCGTCACAGGCTTCTCTCGGGCAATACGCAGAACATCACCGTGAAAAATGTTCAAAAGAATCGTCTGCACCTCATCATCCAACGTGTGAGCCGTAGCAACCTTATTCGCCTTAACCTTCCGAGCAGCCAGATTCAAAGCCTTCCTACGCAGAACCCCACAACAAGCACACGAAGTCGGCACACGCTCTTTTTTCCGATGCAAACGCTTAACCATCTCGTCAAGAGTAAACCCAAACAAATTCTTAAAAGAAACCACACAATGCTCTACACCGAGCTTTCTACAGTTTTCAGCAGCTATCTCCAAAGCCTCATCCCGATACCCCTTTATCCCCTCATCAACCGTAACCGCCACAAGCGACGCCCTCGGATAATGCCTCTCCAACCTAGCCAAAACATGAAGCAAACTGACACTGTCTTTTCCACCAGAAACAGCAACAGCTACACGATCATCAAACCCAAGCATCCGAAACCTAGCAACAGTGGCTCTCGCTTTATCTTCGACAGATTTAATGAAGCATCTTCTACACAGCTTCTCTCCAGAATACGGTCGAAAGAAAAATGCTTCTCTACGCTTGCAAGCAGTACAGTTGACGATGTTCGCGGTCATATCGTTTTCCACGTTTCAACCCTATTCTTTACGAAAACAGAAATAAAAACAAGCCGTCAAACAAGCGCCTGTAACGTGCAGAAACGCGTTTCATCAATCTGGGTAGAAAATCAGTTCTTTTTCTTCCAACAGCTTTTGAATGTTGTTCACGGCTTCGTAGACCTCTTGCTCCCGCTTTGCGCCTACACACACGAGTTTGCCTGCTGAGAATATGAGAAAAACGACTTTGGGCACATCCATTCTGTAAACCGCACCCGGAAACTGTTCTGGCTCATACATGACCCTGCCGAGCTTGTAAACAACGTTTTCCAAATCAATCTCACCACCCAAAGCTGCGGAAGCAACGATGTTCTGAATGTGAACTTCAGGCTTGTTCGTGATCGAAATTCCCTTGCTCCGCAATTCTTTCGCCACTTTATTCACTGCCTGAATAGCTTCTTTCTCTGATTTTGCTCCTGTGCAAACCATCTTGCCCGTTTCAAAGATCAACGTGGCAGTTTTCGGCTTTTTAAGTCGGAAAACAAGCCCTGGGAACACACTCGGGGTATATTCGGTGTGCGGAAACTTTTCAACTATTGTCTTCAAGCTTACTCTCTGGTTTAGCGTTGCTGATGCAACTATGTTTTGAATGCATATTGACGGTTTTCTTTTCGCCATTCCAGTTCCCCTTCGAAATATGGAATATGCAATATTAATATTTATAATGTGCTTTCAATTCTTAACACTAACTGTTTTTGCACCATATCATTTTGCTTAAATCATGGTTTCTGAGGTGTTTTGGCTAGAGCGAGAAGCGAAGTAGCGCGGCTATGCCGCCTAACGCCGTCAGTTTCGTGCCAGCCTCGTGCTCTGTGCTAACCACAACTATTTTTCCGCCTTTATTCTCCACTTCTTTCATAACTTCTTCAATAAGCAAACGTTTCTCGTCACTAGATTCACGCAAAAACGTGTCAGCTACAACAAGAGTTTCCACTGCACCTATTTTTGCTGCCTTCTCAACTTCTTCAAAACCATAAGTAACGCTTGTTTCACCCTTCCCCAGTCTCTTCAATATTTCTTCAATGATTTCTGATTCTTCAGCAATCCGCAGTTGTTTAAAAGTCTTCAACAACACGCCTGACCGCAAAGCTTCGTTTATTCCAGCAACGCCTCCGTTATTGACGCTTTTCACGTCCACGACCGATTTTGCAACGTCTGTCGCTTCATTCTGCAAAAACTTTGCGAAATCATTCTTCACGAAGCCCACGCCGATGACGACTATCGGGTTACGCGCTTCAGTCCATAATTGACGCAGACTGTTTATCGCCTTCCTAAAATACTCATTAGTAGCGTTGCTTCTCTTCTCGGTTTCAAGCTTTCCAGGCAACTTCACCCTTTCCTCAACCTTTACCTCGATGCCATACTGAGCCGTCATAGCGATCGCGTAGCCTTCATCGTCTATTGAAAGGATTATTACGGGTTTTTCAGACGACTTGCTTGCTCTTTCCAACCGGTCAATCTGGTGTTTAGCCCATTTTTTCTTGACAATCGTCAACGGCGTGTTCAAAGCAATACTGAGCGTGTGATGCGCGCCTGTTGGCAAGGTATCTGGTGCATCGCAGATAGTTCCATGAACTCGAAGCTTGCCCAACAGCTTGTCCCAAGCGACAGTTTCAACTCTAACGCCTAAGAAAACAGAGATTCTTTCGCCACGCCCTGGTCTCGCGTATTTCTCGTCAGGCTTAACCTCTCTCGTAGTGTAAGCAAAAACCTCGTCATTTTTGTAGATGACGTTGCTCAAGTGCCAGAAATCGTCAAGAGTCTCAGGAATAACTTTCACGAAGCCTTTCTTGAGGTTCTTCTCCAAAATCTTCAAACCTTGTTGCTCCTTAACAGAATCGTCAGTCAATAATCCACTTCACCTATAAAAAAACATAACCAAAATGCAGTGTATGTCAAAATATTAAAGGCAGATTTCTCCTTAGTTGCTATCGAAGAAGGCTTGACGTGTCATGAATCTCGTGTTCTGGCTTCTGGACGCGAATTCCGAGGTCAAAGATGATGTTTCCGAAGTTTGGCTTTGGGGTATTGACGGTTCTGGCAGAAGAGTGTTGGTTATTGACAAGAGTTTTCTTACCTATTTCTACATGGTTGTTGAAGAGGACTGTAATCCAGCAAAAGTTGTTAAACAGGTTGATAAAGACAGGTTTCCTTCAGTCGTGAAGCTTGAAGTTGTTGAACGAAAGTTTTTTGGGAAACCCGTGAAAGCAGTGAAGGTTTATTGCAAAAACCCAGATGCCATGACTCAGTATGCGAAGACATTTCGAAACTTCGAAGCGGTAAAAGATTGTCTCGAAGATGACATTCGATACTCTATGCGCTATCTAATAGACAACAATGTTGTTCCATGCGGATGGCACGAAACGCAAGTAACTGAAGAAGAAAACAACAGAAACATCAAGGTTGACAAAGTTTACACAACGGTTTCTCCGCCAAAGCTTCTTGAAAAAACCGAGGTTCCACCACTACGAATCTTGGGTTTCTCAACAATATACTACAGCAGAGAAGGCTCACCGAAACCAGACAGAAACCCAATAGCCATCATTTCTGTCGCAACAAACCAAAATGAAGAA
>DATKKK010000039.1:0-5001 GCA_035542975.1 Bathyarchaeia archaeon
AGCTGACGTGAATCACGATTTAAAAGTTGGCATTCTTGACGTCGTCAGAATCACAGCAGTCTACGGGATGACGTCATCAAGCCCAAATTGGGACCCGTACGCAGACATAGCACAACCGTACGGCAAAATAGACATACTAGACGTCGTGGCATGCACAAGTCACTACGCAGAAAAATATCTCGGTTAGTACCGTTCTACTACTGGGAAATGACAGTAGTAATGGTGGTATTAGTAGCACATCAACACATGATTGCTAATTAATTATTTGTTGCTAATCGTTAGGGTTTAGGGGTAAAGTTTTATCCCAAGCAAGTTTCATAAGCTATGTAGTTGTCGCGCGTTTGCTCCGCTTCAATGTAAGCACTTTTTCTCTGTATTCGTCTTCTAGGATGCTCATCATTACAAAATCGCTGTATTCGCCGTCGCAGTAATACCCGTCTCTTTCAACGCCTTCCTTCTTGAAGCCAAACCTCTTCCAAAACCTTAGTGCTCTCTTGTTGAAGCCGACGACTCCTATCGACACTCTGTGGAAGCCTAATCGGTTGATGGCATAATCTAGAAGCAGATGACCCGCCTCAGTCCCATATCTTTTGCCCCATTCATCCTTCTCCCCGATAATGATGGTCATGTCTGTAGTCCGCCAAAGTCTGAACATCCTCAACAACCCCGCCTCTCCTATCACCCTGTTATTTTCTTTTAAGACGATTACAAACCAAACTCTTTCTTTGTCTTTGCGTAACTTCTCGTAGAATTTCTCAATCTCAGCACGGCTCATGGGTTCAACCTCACCAATCAGTTTCCTAAGCTCAGCATCCTCCGACCACTTCCTAAGATATTTTACATCGTCTTTGCCAAAGGGTCTCAAGAAAACCCTTCTACCCCTCAGCATCTCTTGTTCAGGCATGCCATCTGGAAGAAACATTCCTGTTCACAAGCTACATTCTGACTACGTTCTTTAAATAACGTTTCTTAACAGAACTTTCGCAGAACCTCTAGGGGGAGGTCCGTATTAGCTGTTTTCCACGCCAATAAAACATCGTTTTCTCGAAGCTAAGCTCCCCAGAACGGCGTTTTCTTCCTCATTAACTCCACGTACTCGTTCAAAGCTTCCTGCTCGTCCACCGACAACCTATCCATAAAAGTCGTCAACAACACCTTCGCGTCAGGCTCAGGAACCTTCACGTACAAAACATCCTTCTCAAAAACGTGTCTGCCAACCATAGGTTTTTCCATCGAAACTGCCACCTGCATCCCCTTATCAGCCGTTGGCAACGCTTTGCCCTTGTCCTGAATCTGCTGTACTTCACCAACTTCTGCGCCGTTTTCTGCCCTAACAAGCCCGCTTTTCGGCTTCAGCTTCCCCGCCAAAATCTCCACGCCAAAAATTGCGGGCTTCGCCCGTCTGAAAACATACCCTTCCAGCACTTGAAGCTTCACAGGTGTAACAAGCTTCGCAAAATCCTGTCTAAGCTCAGCCTCTCGCAACGTCTTAGACCACGATAGGTAGTTGTCTATCACGTGGTAGATTACTTTCTCAAGGAAAACCTGTACCCCTCTGGCAGAGGCTTCTTGTTCCGCGTCTGGCAAAACCTTTACACCAAAAGCCAAGATTGCGCCGTACAAGGGTTCATGCTCCTTCACGACCGACGCTTCCACTACATCTCTCTTCGAAACATCCCCCACGTCCGCCAGTCTGATTGGCACGTTGTTCTGCTTCAAGATGTCAGCGATAGCCTCCAAAGAACCAAGCGTGTCCGTCTTCAAAACCACGCCATCAACATCAGTTGCCACCCTGATTCGCTGAATTTCTTCTGAAACAAGTCTCTCATACTTTCCAGTGTCTCCGCCCTGCGCAACCGAGTACAACGGCGCACCAGCCAACGCGCCATCCAAATCTGGCGCCACAATCTTAACTCCAGCAGCAGCTGCGATAGAATCCACTGACGCAAACTTGTCCCGTGGATCTCGAATCTCATCTAGCGGCTTAGGAACCAGAATAGCGCGAATACGCGTCACTATAGGTTTCTCCCTCCCGCCGACCACGATTAAGTCATCCTTCTGCAAAACCCCATCATAAACGATAGTGTTCAACGTCAACCCTAAACCAGGCTCCTCTTTAACTTCCAGCACCGTGCCCTTCGCTTGGCCTTCAGTGATCTGCAGTCGCTTCTTCAAATACTGCTGCGTCAACCCGACTAAAACCATTATAAGATCAGTTATTCCCTCGCCTGTTTTCGCGCTCGTAGGCACGACCGCTATTGTCTTCGTAAAATTCTTTATGTGATCAAACCTGTCCGCTTGAAACCCTAACCGCGAGAACACGCCTATAATGTCATAAATTCTCGTGTCCAAATCCTCTCTGACATACGGATCCTGCTGCTGGTACACTCTCATAAACGGCGTGTCAAGCAACGAATTCCAACCAGGTACGCGGTCTATCTTGTTTGCTGCCACAAGAAAAGGGGTCTTGCGTGCCTTCAAGATTTCTATGCACTCATATGTTTGGGCTTCAAAGCCTCGCAAGACATCGATCACTACGATGGCTATGTCGGCGACGCTGCCGCCTCTTTTGCGCAAGTTCGCGAAAGACTCGTGCCCGGGCGTGTCAACGATGAGCAAGCCTGGAATCTCTATCTCGCTTTTAACCATAGAGAGCAGTGGACCAACCAACTGCCTGATGGTTTCAACTGGGAAGAAGCTTGCTCCAATGTGCTGGGTTATGCCGCCAGCCTCGCGGGCTTGCACGCTTGTCTTGCGAATCTTGTCCAAGAGTGAAGTCTTGCCCGTGTCTACATGACCTAGAACGCAGACGATTGGTTGGCGATTGGGCATTTTTACCAGACTCCATCGGGCAAAGCTGAATAAGCAAACGGTTCATTGACACATTCTGGAACTAATAAACTATTACCCTAATAAACACTAAGCTTGCCTGCAACGTTCTTAAAGGATAAAGAGAAAAGTGATTGAGGAGGTTGAAAACAAGTATGTCTTACTGCCAGAAATGTGGCGCACGGCTGAAGCCAGACGACAAGTTCTGCTACGCCTGCGGAGCCCCAGCAGCCAAAGTTACCACTGAAGAATTTTCAGTATCAGGCGACGACCTCATCGCAAGAGTCAAAGCGTTGCTTCACGAAGGAAACGTTAACCGAATAATCGTTAAAGACGAGAAAGGCGGGGTTCTGCTCGAGATTCCTGCCACGGTAGGCGTGATTGGCGCGGTTCTTGCTCCTTGGCTTGCCGCTCTGGGCGTGATAGCTGCTTTAGCCACAAAATGTAAGATAGTGGTTGAAAGAAGAGAATAAGCAGGGTTATTCTGTTTTTGCCGTGATCAGGAAAAGACCTAACACAATCACGGCGACGCTTAAGAATCCGAAAAACCCGACGAATGAGCCTAACGCTGACACGGTTAAATACGTGAAGTACGTAGCTAGGATACCCACGATGAGGACTATTATCCCGGCGAATTTTTCAATGACTTTTGTTCCTAAACCGCCTTCTTCACTCATGCTTGATACATCCTTTTCTAATGTGCTCTTACATAAGACATTAAAGAGTTATTTTATGCTTTCCCTTTTTTCTATTTTGTTTCTTCTAACTTTGCGGGCAAATACTCATCCACGATATACGTCAGACCATACCTGCTGAAGGCCTCTTGCTCTGCCTTTCGTTTGTTCTTCATAAACGTCTTAATCTCCCTCTGCATCAGCTTATCCTCCTTATACCGTGGGTCACGCTGCAACTCGTACAGTCTCTTCATGTCCATCTCGTCCAACGGATCAGTCGGCAATTTGTAGTTCACGATGTCCGTCGCCCAAACTCCACTCCACTTCGCGTCAGGCGTGGTCAACTCGCGCAGATGCGCTGCGTTCGCAGAACCTGAGATGATAACCATGGCGATGTGCATTCCCCACGGGTCGCCGTCCGTGAAAATGTAGACAGGAAGCTTCAGCTCACCGTTTAGTCTTCTGATAAACTGTCGTGTAGCCCTCGGAGCCTGCCCAGCTGTTAGAACGAGCAAGGCGTTGTACTTCTTATGCACGTTTTCTTCGATAAACCTCGTGAACAAGCCACCCTTCTCGATGGCTATGACCTTATCAGCCGTGGTCTTCACAAACTCAGACGAAGTCAACGCAGGTCCAATCATGACGCCGTCTGGGTGCGACGTCAAATTCATCGTTCTACCTTCATAGCCTGGCACTGTGTATTCAATCGTTAAATCTCCGAACACGGCAGAGCGTTCTTCAGGGAAAATGTTGAAGTCCTCGCGTGAGTAGCCGAGAACTGTTTCCAAGTCTGTGATTATGTTGTTTGATT
This sequence comes from Bathyarchaeia archaeon, assembly GCA_035542975.1. Taxonomy (GTDB): domain Archaea; phylum Thermoproteota; class Bathyarchaeia; order Bathyarchaeales; family Bathycorpusculaceae; genus DATKKK01. The sequence goes on from DATKKK010000039.1 coordinate 4,315, forward strand.
CCTGCTGGTCTTTAAACGTCATCTCGTACGCTTGCGCTGAATAGAACACGTCTCTTAACGTTGAGGTTTTTCGTTGTTCGGAAAGCTCGTTGGAAAACATCGCAGCCCACGTAAGTTGCGTGAAAGGCTTAACATGACGGATGTTGCGAGCGCTTCTTTTCACACTTCTATCGCCCAGAATGAACTGTCGAAGTTGTGCGTCATAGTGAATGTTTTCTGTGGAGCGGCTGGGCATAGATATTGACGGAAAATGTCCGCTGTCCATTTGATCATAGATGTTTAAGCCTAGATTCTGCAGGCTTGATAAAACCTCTTTTTTCCTTTCTAATATTCCACTTTTATGTTTCTTCGTCGCCAAACTGTTTCACACTCGTTAAAAGCTTATCGATGTCAGGATTTTTCTGCTTACCAGCAAGCTTTGTTGAAAACTCGGCGATTCTAGGCAAGTATTTGTTGAACACTCCGAGCCGCTTCCTTTCTCTGTCCACATGTTCTCTTTTAGACATGAAATGCTGGATCTGCCGAGCCACTTCACGCAAGCCGTTGGCTATTTCCTTTCTAACCTCTGGTCTATCAGAAATAAACTCCTTTCCCACAGTTTTGTACGGCACTTTCGTGCTGCAAATATGCACCAAAATCGCAATCGGTAACTCAGGCGTAACCCTGTACCGTCGCCAATTCATCGCC
>DATKKK010000040.1:0-80589 GCA_035542975.1 Bathyarchaeia archaeon
ATCTCCAAGATCATCGAAACTCTGAAAGGGTTCATAAATATTCTCCGCGTTTACACAGATGAAGAAAATCGTGAAACAGCCAGCAATGCAGCAGTAAAGATTTTAGGTGATGTTCCCTCAACGGCGAAAATCTCTTACTAAAGGGCTTGAAAATGCAAAGAGTAACTTTGAAAGGACGACGAATCGTCGAAGGACGATGCAGAGCTAAAGCGCTGGTGTCGACGAGGCCTATTAGTTTTCTTGGCGGAGTAGACCAGAGTGACGGCAAAGTAATTGACAAAACTCACGATTTGTATGGCAAATGCGTAAAGAACACTGTTTTGTGCTTTCCTTACGGACGTGGCTCCACAGTAGGCAGCTATGTACTGTATTCTTTGGCTAAGAAGAAACTTGCGCCAAAAGCGATACTCAATCAAACTGCAGATCCTGTCGTCGTAGTTGGAGCGATAATTGCGAATATACCGATGATCGACAAAGTGGATATCTGCCGCATTTGCACTGGTGACTTGGTAGAAGTTGATGCAGACAAAGGTTCAGTCGAAGTTGTCAAGCGAAAGGAGAACTGAGCTAACACGTATTTAACCAAAGAGGAAGAACGCATATACGACGGAGAAAACGGCTGGGCAAGCCAAACATGCATGAAAATCCTCGTGCGCTTAGGCGAACTTTTCAAAGCAATGAGGCTCATCCCGATAGATTCTGCACATGTTTCTGGGGTCTCATACAAAACTTTAGGCGATGCACCGATTGAATTTCTGGAAGCGTTGGCTGGTTCTGACGGAAAAGCATTGGTAAAGGCAACTCTTAATCCTCAAAGTTTTGACCCAGAATATCTTGCAGGAAAACTGCCAAAAAGAACGCGCGAAAATCAGTTGCGCATTCTAAAACAGTTTGAAAGGATGGGGTTCGTGCCTTCTTTAACGTGCACACCATACTATTTGGGAAAAACAAGAAGGGGCTCACATCTTGCTTGGGCTGAGTCTTCCGCCGTGGTCTACGCCAACTCTGTTTTGGGTGCGTGCACAAACAGGGAAGGCGGACCTAGCGCTCTTGCAGCAGCAATAGTTGGAAAGACACCTGATTATGGAATGCACAAAGCTGCAAACCGACAACCAAACGTGTCTGTGCAGGTTGAAAAACCGTTAAGGAACGAAACCGAATATGGCGCCTTAGGCATATATCTAGGCAAAATTCTAGAAGATAAGATCCCTTCGATCAACGGTCTAGGAAACGCCTCAGAAACCAGCCTAAAACAACTGGGCGCAGCTTTAGCAGCAACCGGAATGACAAATATGTTCTGCAAAGAAAACACAAAAACAAAACCGAAAGAAAAAGAGACAATACAAGTGGAAGCTAAAGACATTGCGCGAACAATCCAGAATCTGTCGACTACTTCAACGTCAAAACCAGACTTGGTCTTTATCGGATGCCCGCACTGTTCATTAGCAGAAATCAAGCAGATCGCAGAACTGGCAAAAGGCAAAAAAGTCAAGGCTGGAACAGAATGCTGGGTTTGCACATCACGCTACATTAAAGAAAAAGCCCACGAGCATGTCAAGAAAATAGAAAGCGGCGGCGCTCATGTATTAACAGACATGTGTACGATCGTGTCTTGGACTGAAACACTCGGAATCAAAACGATAATGACGAACTCGGCAAAAACGGCTCACTATGCACCTACATTGAACAAAGCTGAAACAACACTGGCATCGCTGATAGAGTGCTTGAAAACAGCTTTTAAAGGGTAAGGTTTATTCGAATGGAACTCTAATTTGCAATGGCACCGGGTTCATGGAGCTCCGGTAGTATAGCCCGGTTAAGTATTCCGGCCTTTCGAGTCGGAGACCCGGGTCCAAATCCCGGCCGGAGCACCATCAAAAACTACACAAATCATGAACGAGCACATATTACCAACCATGTTTAATCGTTGACGGCAGGGTCACTTTTTTCTTACGTTTTTCATCTTTCTTAGCGCCTTTAAACTTGTTGATTTTGACAATGCGGTCTTCTAGGGCAACCCAATACGTGTTATTCAGATTTTGATGGTAAACAAACTTGTTTACTTGTTTCTTCAATTCCTGAGGGGACAACTCTTCTGAATCTACTAATAGTCTATTCCCACGCAAGACAACATCAATTTTAAGGTTCGAACTCAGGAAACTAGAAAGAAGTTCTCTTTCATCATGCAATTCACCTAAATCTACTTCTAACTTGTTCTTGCGTCTGAAGAACGACATTCTGAGCCTCTGCGATTATAAGAGTTATTCATGTTTTTAAAGATGCCTAAGTTAGTAACATGTGCTTTCACGCACGTTCAGATAGTTGCTTAAGACTTAAAGCTCATATGCAAGCTGCGCCTAAAGTGCTCTTCGAGAAAAGGCGAAAAGCAAAATGGCAGAAAGTTTGTCGTCAAGCTACAAGAAGCTGATGGAGAAGACAAAAGACTTGATTGTTTTTAACTCCGCTAAATCCATCATTTATTGGGACATGGAGACGATGATGCCGCCGAAAGCCATCAAACTGCGAAGCGAACAACTAGCCTTGCTCAGCAGGTTCGAACATAAGCTAAGCACGGATCCAGAAATAGGAACATTGCTACCGAAAATAATGCGGCATTCGGGCTATGACAAGATGACCGCTGTTGAAAAAAGAAACGTGTACTTGATTAAGAAAAACTATGAGGAACAAACGAAGCTTCCGGAAGAACTCGTGGCAGCAATCGCAAAGCAGCAAGCCGTAGCCGTTGACGTCTGGAAGAAAGCAAAAGCAACAAAGAAATTTGCCATGTTTAAACCTGAACTGGAAAAGCTTGTCGAGCTGCAAAAAAAAGCTGCAGAAATTCTGATGAAAGTGAAGAAAACCAAAACACCTTACGATGCGTTGATCGACATTTTTGAACCGAAAATGACGGCGAAATCAATCACCAAGGTTTTTGACGAACTGAGAGAAGGCTTAGTGGCTACTCTAAAGAAATGCGAAGCTTCACCAAAACAACCGGACCCAAGTGTTCTCAAACACAAAGTTTCTATCGACGCTCAACGAAAGATCGCTGTAGCCCTCTCCGAATTTGTACATTACGACGTAACATCAAAGAACGCAGGAGGAAGAATCGATGAAACCGAACACCCATTCACAAACGGATATTATGATGATGTCAGAATAACCACGCACTACTACGAAAAAATGTTCGCCTCATCCATATTCTCAGTGCTACACGAAGCTGGGCACGCAATGTACGAACAAGACCTAAACCAAGAATGGATGTATCAACCAGTCGGCACAAGCTGTTCTTCAGGCATTCACGAGTCACAGTCGCGCACCATCGAGAATATAATCGGTCGATCACGCGAATTCTGGGTCTATTTCTTACCGAAACTGAGGAAACTCACAGGCAGAGCCCTCCAAGATGTACGTTTGGATAAATTTGTCCACGCAATCAATCAAGTTACGCCTTCAAAAATTCGCGTAGAAGCAGACGAAGTCACATATGGCTTGCACATCATTGTAAGGTTCAACATTGAACGCGACTTATTCGCCGACAAAATAACTGTAAAGGAACTTCCAGAAATCTGGAACCAAAGCTACAAGGATTATCTTGGAATAAAAATCACGAACGATTCTGAAGGCGTAATGCAGGACACACACTGGGCAAGCGGCTTGTACGGTTACTTCCCAAGCTACGCGTTAGGCAACATATACAGTGGACAATTTCTCGCAGCAATGGAGAAAGATCTGCCTAACTGGCGGGGGCAACTTGCAAAAGGCAACTTTGCCAACATAAAACAATGGCTAGCCAAAAACATTCACAACCCCGGCAACCTCTACGACCCCGCGGACTTAATCAAAAAAGTCACAGGAAAAGAGCCAACCGTCAAACCTTATCTAAACTATTTGAACGCGAAATACTCAGAGCTCTACGGCTTCTAATTTTCCATCCTTTTTTCTTATTAGAGCATACAATTTCAGAACTAGCCACGCAAGGAAACTGATGACTATGAGAAAGATTCCTGCCCAGCCGATTAATGCATCATAATAGTTTGCACCATAAAGAAACAGAACCACACCTAATAAAGCAATGAGCAAACAGATAACATCCTTCCATGACATGCATTAATCTCCTCAAGTTGACTTAACCCTCTTAACATTACCAAGGTATATAGGTTTAACGATGAAAACTTGAGTTTCCAATGGCTTATGAAATCAAGTTTCAAGTTCCGACACAACCAGGACACTACTCAACTTTGTAACTATCATTTTCCTCTGTATCCGGCAAGATCTTCAGTTTCTCTGTCGCCCTAACTGTATTCCAGTGCAAATATCCGACGTAATCATGTTATTACGTGTCTAAATCTAAAAAATAGATACAGCTTCCGACAGTTTTATATACAACTTCAAAAGTCATATTCCTTGATAGTGATTCGCAATGTCGGAAAATGAAATAAAGAAACCTGAAACAAAAGAAGAATTCGTCAAAATGCTGACGGAAGCTGCTGAGAAAGAGGCTGAAACAAGAAGTCTTTTGACAAGGCGACCGACAAAACCGACAGTTTCTGGGACCGCTTCTCTTTTGCGCATACACCGAGACACTTTGTACGCTTGGCTTAAGGAGTTCAATGTCGATTTTAAAGAAGCAACCGACACAATACCGACAGTTTTTCCTACGGAAAACATTGGTGCTTCTGAAAAACCTGCATATTTGATTGGCGAAGCACTGATAGGCGAAGGAAATGAGGTGGCTCACATAGATCTTTTAATGGGCGATAAGAATGGGCCTGTCGGAGAGTCTTTTGCTTCGGGTATGTCCAGTCTTTCTGTTGGGCATACTCCTTTGCTGGCGGTTATTAGACCTAACCTTCCGCCAAAGCCTCACACTTTACTTGTGCCGAAGGTTACCATGAAAAACTTCGAGGATGTCGGCAAAATTTTTGGTCCTGCCCAAGCTGCGGTTGCGAAAGCGGTTGCGGATGCTGTTGAAGAAGAGATTATTCCAAAAGACAAAGTGGACGACTGGGTTATTGTTTGCAGCGTGTTTGTACATCCAAAAGCAACAGATTCCCGCAGAATCTACCACTACAACTATAGCGCAACGAAGCTTGCTTTGAAAAGAGCCATGACGAATTATCCGTCACTTGAGAAAGTCTTCTACGATAAAGACAGAGCCAAACATCCAATAATGGGGTTCAAAGTGCCACGTCTGTGGAGACCGCCATACCTGCAGATTTCGCTTGACGTGCCAGATTTGGAAAGAACAAAGAAAATAATAGCGCAAATCCCGAAAAGCGACAGAGTAATACTGGAAGTAGGAACCCCTCTGATCAAACGGTATGGAACAAGAGTAATCAGTGATTTAAGAGAAGTGGCTAAAGACGTATTCTTTGTTGCGGACTTGAAAACTTTAGATGTCGGAAAGGTTGAAGCTGACTTGGCTTATGAAGAAACAGCAGATGCCGTGGTTGCTGCTGGATTGGCACCAGCGGAAACGCTTGACTCTTTCATCAACGAAGCGAAGCGAATGGGAATATACGCTGTCGTAGACATGCTTAACGTTGAAGACCCCCTAAAGAAACTGAAGTCAATCAAGGAATTCCCAGACATAATAATACTGCACAGAGGAATTGACCAAGAAACGGGAAGGTCGCACGGGTTAGAGATTATTCCAGAGATACGACAAATGTTCAAAGACAAAAAATTCCTAATCGCGGTAGCAGGCGGCATAGTTCCTGAGACGGCGAAGGAAGCTTTAGCAAAAGGCGCTGACATAATAGTTGTCGGTAGGTACGTTACCCAGTCGAGAGACATTGAACATGCCGTAAGAGACTTTTTGGAATCAACACCAGAAATGCGGGAAGACATAGACTTGTTCAGAGTACACGTTGAGTAAACAATTCAGAAGCCCGTTTACGGGCGCACTCTCTTTTTTCAGCGTTATGTAAACATCTTGAAGAATATATAAGCTAGAAGGAAAAGCATTCCAGCTACTACGAACACGTAAATGAATCCAGATGCCTGAGCAATAAATGGTCCGATAAAAGATCCAAAGGCTCCACCAACGCCTATGAGAACGTTGAATAAACCTGCTTTTCCAGAAGGTATGAGTTCCATAGAAAGAGAGAGCGTGTAAACTAGAAACAAAGCATACGCAAAGCCTAGTAAAATCAAAAGAGTTGTGGCTAACGGCACATTAAACAGTGGCGCCTGTATGGCGGCAATCAAGAAAAAGGCGAGTAGTCCTCGAAAGACTACAACGCGGCTTATGTTAGTTTTTCCTGTTTGCTGGTTTGATCTGCTTCCTGCAAAAAAGTAGCCGATAACCGCTCCGCCTGAGTTTAAAACGAAGATTGCAAAGACAAGGCTTTCAGGTAATCCTGCAGTTGCGGTGATGTTGGAAATGAAAACAGGCATCGGAGTGAAGAGTATGCTCGTGGCTAATGAAAAAAGAACCAGCCCACCGCAGAAGGCAGTCACGTTTTCCCGTCGCAACGTTTCGTTCGAAGAAAATCCATCAAACATTCTCGACGCCAAAAACACGCCGCGAGAAGCAAAATCCACACTTTTCTCTATACTCACCAAACCTCTTTCAAAAACCAGAAGAGGATCAGCTACCAACACCAGAGACATGAAGAAAGCAATCAAGTTCAAGACTCCGCATAATAACAGCGTGTTTACAGCGCCAAAACCAATAGCCGATGTAAATAACCCTAACAATAGACCGATGAGCCATCCAGTTTCAGTTAAGCCCTCATAGAACGCATATTTTCTTTCCCACTCCACGCGTGAATACAACTCCGCTATCAGAACATTCTTCGGTGCTTCATGAGCAACATGAAAAATTGCCAGAATCACGTACAAAATAATCAGCAAGCCTACGCTCGTCGTAAGGGTGAAAAGATAGAGGAGAACTGTTGAGATCAGAAATGAAAGCAGAATATATCGTTTGTAGCGTCTTGTCTTGTCGCAAATGTACCCCCAGAAAAACGAGAACGGAATCGCCGCGAACAAGGCAACCGCGGACATTATTCCTATGTCAACCAGTGAGCCGCCAACAGTGTTGCTCACTATGTACAGCGGAAGAAAAATAGATAATAAGCCGAACCCCATTTCGTGGAAGAAGAACCCCAGTCGCCACATGGCTACAGAACGTTTCAAGAGTGGAATAAAACCTTTGCCCGTCTTAAACTCCGTTTTTCACTTAGCTATAATGTTTGTTTTCATAAATCCTTAATAGAGAGATACTCAATTTTCATACCACTACTGGAGAGTCCATCATTAATGGCTAAATTCAAAGTGGTTGTTTCAGACCCTCAAACAGGAACTTCAAGTATCGTTGAGCTTGAAGAAGCACGCGCCACTCCTTTAATTGGAAGGAAGATAGGCGAAGTAATAGACGGGGCAGTAGTAAACTTGCCTGGGTATAAAGCACAAATAAGGGGCGGTTCAGACAAGGACGGCTTCCCAATGAGGCCGAGTGTCCATGGCGGTGTCCGTCGAAGGGTTGTATTAAGCGGCGGTGTGGGCTTTAATCCTCAAAGCGAAGGAATTAGGAGACGTAAAACCGTCCGCGGAAACATCATTACCGACGAAATTGCGCAGATAAACTTGAAAATCACGGAAAAACCGAAGGAACCAGCAAAAGAAACCAAGAAGGAAAAAGGAAAGCAAGAGGAACCCCCTAAAGAAGAAGCCCAACCAGAAACCCCAATTACAAACAGTGCCGCTTAAGCTTTATTAACTCGCATAGTTTTAATCCCTCAATAATTCATAAACTAGTTATGGGAAAAAATGAGAATGAGCGCCCAAAAACGTACCCCTTTACCAAGCCAACCTGAAGTAAACATAGGAACCATAGGACACGTTGACCATGGCAAAACAACATTAGTGCAGGCTTTAACAGGTGTTTGGGCTTCAAGACACAGCGAAGAACTGAAAAGAGGCATAACAATCAAACTAGGCTATGCTGACATGGCTATCTACAGATGCTCAAAATGCGAACCACCCAACTATACGATACAACCAACCTGCCCAAAATGCAACACAAAAGCAACTTTCATTCGCGCAACCAGTTTTGTAGATGCCCCTGGGCATGAAGCCCTAATGGCAACCATGCTCTCAGGCGCAGCAATAATGGACGGCGCCATACTAGTTATAGCAGCAGACGAACCATGCCCTCAACCACAAACAAGAGAACACTTAGAAGCAGTTAACGTCATAGGCATAAAAAACATCATCATCGTGCAGAATAAAATAGACATCGTCGACGAGAAAAGAGCCCGCGAAAGCTATAAAGAAATTAAAAGCTTTGTAAAAGGGTCGGTTGCTGAGAACGCGCCCATAATTCCTATTTCAGCGCAACGCGGCGTAAACATCGACGTACTTCTTCAAGCAATACAAGATTTTATACCCACACCTAAAAGAGACGAAACAAAACCTCCACTAATGTACATCGTTCGCTCTTTTGATGTTAACAAACCTGGAACCCTTGTTGAAAAGCTAGAAGGCGGGGTCATAGGTGGCACAATATTTCAGGGGAAATTCGCAGTGGGAGATGAGCTTGAGATCCGTCCAGGAATACCTGTTGAGGGAAGAAACACTTATAATCCGCTTTTCAGCGAAATCGTCAGCTTACACGTTGGCGGAAAGAACGTGACGGAAGCTCACTGCGGCGGGTTGGTCGGCGTAGGAACCTTGCTTGATCCTTCATTTTCGAAGGCTGACGGACTTACTGGAAACATGGCTGGAAAAAAAGGAATGCTCCCCCCAACTCAGTCAGAGTTGAAAATGGAAACCCATATTCTTGAACGTGCTGTGGGCACTAAAGAGCTGATGAAAGTTGAAAAAATAAACGTGAATGAAAGCTTGCTTTTGCATCTCGGTGCAGCGATAACTGTTGGAAGGGTAACTGGAATGGGAAAAGATACGGCAACGCTTCAGTTAACGAGACCTGTTTGCGCGCAGCAAGGGGCAAGGGTAGCCATAAGCAGGAAGATCGGCGGCAGATGGAGACTCATAGGTTACGGAATGATAAAGTAATATGACTATGGAACCTAAACCTGCGAAGAAGTCGCTCCGAATAATCTTGGACTCTAACGCGTTGTTTGTTCCACTTCAGTTTAGGGTTGACATTTTCGAGGAGTTAGAAAATCTTTTGAACACAAGGTTTGAACCTGTCTTACTTTCGCCGATCTTGGAAGAACTTGAGAAACTGGCGAAAGAAGGCTCTGTGAAAATGCGAAAAGATGCATGTTATGCTCTGAAGTTGGCTGAAAAATGTAGAGTGGTGCAGTTGAAAGAATCATCCAGTGCTTCGCCAGATGATGTTATCGTGAAAGTGGCTGCTGAGTGGAAAAGCCCTGTGTTCACAAATGACAAACAGCTTAGAAAGAGGCTAAGAGATATAAATGTGCCAGTTATTTATGTGAGACAAAAGTCTCGATTGGAGATTGACGGGAGGTTATAATTCCTGTTTAAACTTATAACGCTAGAAGACACGATTCGCATACCGCCTGAAACTTTCGGCAAACCCCTCGAAACAGTGGGGCAAGAACAGGTTAAAGCAAAATATGTAGGCGTTGTAGATGAAGAATTAGGCTATGTAATCGCAGTAACAGAAGTTAAAGTTAACCCTATCGGCAAAATAATTCCAGGCGATGGTGCTACCTACCACAAGGTAGCCTTTTCGCTCTTGACGTTCTATCCAATAATCCAAGAAATCGTGGAAGGCGAAGTAGTGGAGATCGCTGACTTCGGCGCTTTCGTACGCATAGGACCGATTGACGCGTTACTTCATGTTTCACAGCTCATGGACGACTTTATTTCTTATGATGAAAAACAAGGGGTTTTGTTAGGGAAAGAAACAAAACGAAAATTGATGAGCGGAGATCAAGTTCGCGTTAGGATAACAGCCGTTTCACTCGGCAGGTCTGGCAGCTCTGGAAAAATCGGTGTTACAGCAAGACAGCCTTTTCTAGGCAAGCTTGAATGGATTGAATACGACCAACAAAAACTGAAAGAGACAGGCGCGAAGAAAACAGCCGAAAAAATAGAAACACCTGAGAAGAAAAGGTGAAGATAATGAGTGAAAAAGCTTGCACCAACTGTCATTCTCTAACAAAAGAAAACATCTGCCCGAAATGTAGGTCACCAAGTTTAAGTGACGATTTCGGCGGCTTACTGATCGTTTTTGACCCCGAAAACTCGGCGATAGCGAAAAGCATGGGCATTAAAGAAAAAGGACGTTATGCACTTAAGGTCAGATAGAATGACCATTGCCTACAGCCTTACGCCAGAACTACGTCAAAAACTTAAAGAACCCATTGGAATGTTGATTCGCGGTTCATTTACTGAAACAATGAAACGATTCAAGAAAATGGTTGACGAGGAAAAACCATTATTTGTGATTTCTGTTGGCGACACAGTTTCAAAAAACCTTGCAAGAAGCCACGTGTTCCCTCGACTGGCGATTGTAGATAACAAGTGTATGAGGAGAACCGTGCAAGAACCAACTCAACTAATTACAGAAAAAATAATCCACGCCAAAAATCCACAGGCAACAATAACAACCGAAGCCATTGAAGCCATTCAAGAAGCTCTGAAAAGTGATACCCACACCACAATTGTTGTTGATGGCGAGGAGGATTTGTTGACGCTTGTAGCTGTTTTGTATGCTCCAAACGGTTCTTTTGTCTTGTATGGTCAACCGTATGAGGGCATTGTTGTTGTTAAGGTTAGGTCCGAAAAGAAAGCGGAAATTGCTGAATTACTAAAGCAGATGGAGATAGGTTCGAAAAGCTAAATAAGAAGGCAATGTATGAAGTCAACACCGCAGGCGATAGCACGCCATGAAAGTTGAAATAATCTCAGAGACAGAAAATCCATTGCTGAAACGAAAGGAGATTCAGTTTCGGGTTGATCACGATCAAACAGGCAGTACGCCGCCGAGACTGGAAATAAGAAATGCAGTTGCGACTGCGTTAAAAGCAACCACTGATTTGGTTTTTGTTAAGAAATTCACTACGAAAACTGGGACAAGCGTAGCCTTTGGAATGGCAAACATTTACAACTCTGCTGAGCAAGCGAAGCTTATTGAACCCGCTTATATTGTTGAAAGGAACATTCCTTCTTCTGAAAAACCGAAGGAAGAGGTAAATGCTGAGACTGCAAAACCAGTGAAAGAAGAAAGCAAGGAAAAGCCAAAAGAGCCAACAAAAGAAGAAGTAAAGTGATGATGGATGCCCACTAAGAAAGAGAAGGAGAAAGAAAGGCTCAAAGAAGAGTCTAAGAAAGAAGCGCCGAAGAAAGAGGAGCCGAAAAAGGTTCCTGAAGCGGTGCCTGAAGAAAAGCCTGAGGAAAAACCAGAGAAGAAAGAAAAGGCTCCGAAACTTGAAAAAAAGAAGAAAGAAGAGAAAGGGATTTTCGCGCTGTACAAGATAGAAAGCGACAAAGTAACGAGGCTCCGTCCAGTTTGTGAACGTTGCGGGCCTGGATATTTCATGGCGGATCATGGCAACAGGTATACTTGCGGGCATTGCGGTTTTACAAGATACAAGCCTTCTGAGAAATGAACACCTTTAAATCGTTCCGTGTATTGAAGGGTTTTGATGATTTAGATGATCAGAGTAAATGTGGCTATTACTAACGTTTCCGCCGAACGTTTTCTGGACATAAAAAAGCCTTTTCCGCAAGTGAACATTAACACGAACCTTAACTTAGTGGGTGTGGAGAAAGTCGAGGATTCGTTGGAGGTTCCGTTTGTTTTGACAATTAGCTATAATCCTTCAGTGGCGCAGATGAGCCTTAAAGGAAAGGCGTATGTTGCTGGCGAAAAGGTAGAGCTTGACAAGATTTATAAGGAATACGAAGAGAAAAAGCCGCCGCCACCGATAATACTGCAGTCGATTTCGAACGTTGTTTTCTTGGAGTCGGTTGTTATTTCCAGAACTCTTAATGTTCCGCCGCCAATACCACTGCCGCAGATAGGACAAGCTCAGCCGCCTGCTAAGAAGCCGTCTGAGATGGATTACAGCGCCTGAAAAACTCCTACTTTAATGGAACGTACATTGAAGAACGAGAGGCACCGATGCCTGGAGTGCCATGTCGCACTGGTTTGTTTGTGATTGCAAACTCGCCTAGGCTGTGTCCGATCATTTCAGGCTTTATCGACACTTCAACGAATTCTTTGCCGTTGTGAATTTGAATTGTAACGCCCACCATTTCAGGTAGGATTACCATGTTTCGCACATGTGTTTTAACCGCCATGTTGCCCTCTTTTTTCTGGGCTTCGCGTATTTTTTCAAGCAGCGTTCTCTGTTCAGGTTTTAACCCACGATGAAGAGTTCTTCTCTGTCTGGAAGGAAGTATGGTGATGAATTCATCCATGGACATTCCTTGCAATTGATTGAGTGTATACCCGCGGTATGCGAATTCTTTCGGCATTTTTTCTCACCTTATTGGTAATCTTAGATGCTATAAACCTTCTGCTGTCATACTTGAGCGGTCTTTTTCTTCTTTTGACCCGCGCCTCTGGCTGCTATTAAACCAACTTTTTGCCCTGGCGGAGCACCATGAGAGGTTGTGGTGACTTTTCGTGCGCTTCGCTTGCTGCTGCCGTACGGATGAACCGCAGCAACCATTGCTCTTCCACGGGTTCTCGGGTACTTGTGTCCTTTCGCCTTCATCCAATGGAACTGCCCGCCTGCTTTCAAAAAGGGCTTCTCGGTCCTGCCCGATGCTGAAACAATGCCTATCGTTGCCCTGCAAGAGTCATCTATGTACTTGGATTTTCCTGATGGAAGTCTAATCATGGTTCCCTGAGGAGTGTGCGCAACTACAGTTGTGTATGCGCCTGAGGATTTGGCAAGTTTGCCGCCGTCTCCAGCGCGAAGCTCAATGTTGCACACCATCGTGCTTTCAGGAATTTTCCCTAATGGAAGAATGTTGCCCACTTCAATTGAAGCTTTTCCGCCCAACTGGATTTTTTGACCAACATGAATTCCCTCGGGAACCACGGTGTAACAGGTTTTGCCATCTTCGAAGCGTATGAATGCAAGTGGTGCCCCTCGCCCTGGATCATGAACAAGATCCTCTACGAAGCCGTTAATCGCGGTTTCGAAATAGTCTTTCGGCGCCATTGATAATGGATACTGCGCAGGGGCTACTCTTTTGTTGGTTGAAGCCCTGAAGGTGGAACCGCCACGTCCTCGTCTTTGAACACGAATTCTCTTTCCCATTAATCAATCCCCGATAATAGTTTACAGTACTCCAAGTTTTATTGCTACGTCAGCCGCTTTATAATCAGGATGAAGTTGCACGAAAGCCTTCTTTTCGCCTTGCGATGTGATTAAAAGGTTGACTTTTTTAACTTTGACTTCGTACAGTTCTTCAACCGCTTTTTTCACATCGCCTTTGTTTGCTTTCAAACCGACTATGAAAACAAGTTTGTTTTCTTTTTCCACCATCAAACTTGCGGATTCTGTCATTAATGGGTAGATTATAACTTCGTAAGGGTCCATCATGCTTCCTCTCCATTGCCATAAAGCTCATTCAATCTGTCAATCGCACTGTTTGTCCATATTGTCAGCCGTCCTGGATGTGTGCCTGGTGCAAGCATTTCAGCGTTTAGGTTGTTAACCGTGACGGTGTCTACGCCGACTATGTTTTGTGCAGCCTCCATTATCCCCTTGTTCTCATGTACCACTATGAGTGGACCTATGGCGTGTTTCATTTTTCTGCCTCGCGCTTTGCCTTTTCCCGCGCGGACTTTTCTGCTTTCTTTCACTCGATAGATTTCTGACAAAATGCCCAGATGAATAAAGACTTCTTCAACTTCCTTTGTTTTTTTCAAACCTTCCAGTTCATCTGTTACTATTATTGGAATTTGTTGAACATCTTCAATGGCATGCCCTCTTGCAGCTACAGCTTCTTTCAAGGCGGTAGCGGCTATTGCTGACATCAACGCCAAATGCTTTTCTTTCCTTGGGATTTGTTTCACGATTTTCTTTTCAGGCGTTGGCGGAAACGGTAATCGTCCTCCAACCATTCCTGGCGCGAAGGCTGCATTTCCCGAGCCGCCTTTGATTCTGGGTACTCTGGATATGCCTGAACCTGTGCCTCGAGATTCAGCTGATGTTCTTTTTCCAGCCATGTAATCTCTGCCCTGAGGCTGAAACCTGCTTGACTGTATTGCAAGAACTGCACGTTTTATGACATCAGGTCTCATTGGAGTCCCAAAAACTTTTGGGAGTTCTATTTTTCCAACAGCCTTTCCTTCGAGGTTGAAAATTTTTGCAGTTTTCTTCGCCATCGCTTTTCACGGCTCACTTTCCCTGCGGGGATTCTAAGGATATAAACGTGATTTGAGGCGGTTCTTCCGGCGCGTTTCTCGGCACTCGTGCTGGATAGCGTAGTCGTATTGAACGTTTTTCGGGTCCGGCTATGGTGCCCTCTAGCAGCACGTATGGTCCTTTGATTTCGCCGTATCGTGTGAAGCCTCCTTTTGGCGTTACCTCTTTGCCATCCGCGCCTATTTTGAGGATGCGCTTGTTGTATTCTGTTCTTTGATGATGCCCCATTTGTCCTGCTCTTGGGGTGCTGTAGGTTACGTGGTGTGGGTTCCATGGACCTAGAGTGGCGATGCCTCTTTTTGTTTTTCTTCCTTTAGCTTGAAGTATGGTTACTCCCCAACGTTTTACAGGTCCCTGGAAGCCTTTTCCTGTGGACACTGATGCTACGTCGACATATTGTCCATCTTTAAACATTTCTGCGGGAGGCACAGTCTTTCCAAGCAAGCCTTTTGCGTATTCAAATTGTTGTTGGATGGTGCCGCCGCCTATTTCTATCTCAGCTAAGTCAGGTTTTTTCTTTGGCACGCTGGTTTGTCTAGGTTGAGTTGTGGCTATGACGCGGATGTTGGTTATCTTTGCCAAGTTTTCTTCGATTTTTTTGAGGTTTTCATCTGTCTTGAATTTTTCTGGAATCGTGAAAACTCGTTCCAAGTCATCTGGCGGATCTTTAAGCCAAGCTTCTGTTAAAGTGCGTAAGCCGTATGACGTTTTTGTGTATGCTTTTACTGCACAGATGAGTATTGGAGGGGTTTCTAGGACGGTGGCGGAGTGCATGACTTCTTTGCCGAAGTCTGGTGAGCGTTTTTTATCTTCTATCGTAAAAACATGCGTCATTCCCGCTTTGTAGCATATAAAACCTAATAATCTAGGGTTTGCCGCTTCGATTTTCGGCCAGAAACGGATTCGAGCCAACAAGTGTTTGGCGCGTTTCCTAGGTAAATATGCGAGCGAACCATGTCTTGGAGCGTGTGTTTTTCGGTGTCCCATTGTTTCTCCGCTTCGCGTCTTCTAGCAATGAGAACGATAAGTTATAAACATTACCGTTAAGATGCAATTTATCGTCTTTCCACGCGGATAAAACAGATGACGTTTATCGTTTTTCAGGCTCAAGCTTGGCTTTATTAATCTGTTTTTGGCGGGTCCGCGGGGATTTGAACCCCGGTTCTCCGGCTTTCTTCCTCACATCGTCCGGAGGCTTGCGCACCACGTAGCCTTGTGGTTCGGCGCCTTAATCCGTGCTGGGCAACGGACCCATGTTATTGTAGAATACACTTTAGCGCAACCAGAATTAACTATTACCCCTTTGCTTCGAGGTTTAAATGTCAATGTTTGGTTCAACCTATTTATAGGGGGGCTAGAGTAGTTTTTGAGCCCCTGGTCAATCTGTAGCTGTCTACCTGTCAACAAGCATGTCTTCAACACATACGTTTTAACGCGTCTACCCCTTTCATTCCTGCCTCAACTCCGAAGTTTTTCGCTTTAGAAGTTGCAGCCTTAACCTGTCCGTTAAGCACGTCTTCGAACGTTTTTACTCCGCTGACTACTGCGGCAGTTACGCCAAGCTTTTCTGCAGTTTCCATGTTCAGAAAACCGCACATTACGAAGCCTTTTTCTGCAATAATCACGAGCAAAGGGGGTGAATCAGGAAGCTCAACCTTCACACCTAAACAGTTCTTATCATCAACCTTCACAGGTGCCACACTAATCATACACAAACACCTCGTCCACAGATTTTGTCCCGTCCAGCTTAAATAAGAATTGCTAACATAAAAAAACAGAAGCCAACATGCTAACCAAACTAAAACAGCAAATCCAACAGATGCTTGCAACCGAAGCAAGAATAGCCCATAGATTACGGCTGACGCCGAACAGGATAAGCATCATAGGCGTAATCCTAGCCCTTCTCGCCTCACTCGCATATATGGAATGGCAAAGCAACAAGTTCTACTTGCTAGTTGCGGCTGTTTTGTTGTTGTTATCGGGTTTTTGTGACGCCCTAGATGGCGTGGTAGCTAGGCTATACCAGCAAGCAACGCCTTTCGGCGGTTTTCTCGACTCGTTATTAGACAGGTATGCCGACGCTGCAGTTTACTTGGGCATAATCATAAGCGGGTTGTGTGATGTTCTATGGGGTTCAGTCGCCATCATCGGGTCTCTGCTCGTAAGCTACAGTCGAGCGCGAGCAGAAGCAGCAGGGATAAAAATGGAGTCCGTAGGATTGGCAGAAAGAGCCGAACGCATAATCATTCTATTCATAGCCACTTTGGCAGCATTTATCTGGCAACCACAAACAATAATGAATTACAGCATGATTCTGCTTGCCATACTTTCAAACCTCACCGTTCTGCAACGAACCTATTACGCATACAAAAAATTGAGAAAATGAGAAACTGCTAGAATCGTCTTCTCTTCATGCGCATGTGCCGCTCGCTTTCCGCTCTGACTTTCACGATGCCCCTGTGAACCGCACACGAAACACAGTAATATTTCGTGTCTACAGGCGCAGCGATATACGTGCCCTTCTGGCGAAGCTCCTTCGCCAACTGAGCATCAACGATCGAAAGCCTGCGAGTTGATTTCTTAGCTTTGTCCCGCGGCACCATCGAACCGCAACCAGCGCACTGTACAGTACCGCCGCTACCTTTACTGCCTTTGGATCTTCCACGACTTTTTCGTTTAAACGGCAAATTCTCGCCTCAAATTGACTCCACAACTAAATATGGTGGCTTATTTATATATCTGTTCTCAACTTCAGGAGCGCAGCAATGTTAGCCTGCGCATCAATCTTAGGAATAATCTTGCCGCTTGATGACGTAAACAACGTCGTAACTCCTGGACCATGACCAGATGAAACACAGTTCGTATGCACGACGATGCCGACAGATACTGCGCCCTGTCGGTAAATTCTACCGTAAGAATGGTCTGCGTCTATAATAGCCACAAGGTCTCCTAACCGCAAACTTTCAAGCCCATACTGCTTGCTAACTCTTTTATCGAATAGCTGGATGTCTGAGTCGCCTGAATATGCTTGATTCATTCCCAGACCTGAACCTATTATCGCTGCTGGAACAATATGCGTGACTGGAACCTCCAGTTTATCGACTTTAGGCTTCGGTTTCAAAACTTTGAGAAAACGCGGGTCAAGGTTCATCACCGTTATCTCCGGAAAATCCAGAAACTTTAAGCCAACGCCAAAAGCCTTCACGAGAATCTTGTCGCCTAGCAAAAGCTTCTCAAGAGTTTCTGGAGCAAAGTCCATCAGCACGTGGTCTACTCCGCCGTGTTTTCCGGTAACCACACCTTTCGCGCCTTTTGCATCGCCCGTAACCACGGTTGCCTCGTTTCCAACGCATGAAAGCACGTTAAAAGCAGTGTTCGCACCCTGCCCAGAACGCGCATCGTTTTCCTTGTTTTCCACGCTTACGCCAGGCTCAACATGATCTGCCTGCCATCCGCACGCAGGGTCGCCGACTCTAACGTTGTAGGTGATTCCTCCGACGCTTGGCAAAACCATAGGCTTGCCTTCGGCAGAGACATTGTAGATGTTTTTGATAACTGGGCTGACTACTTCGCCGACGACTGAGAGTTTGACGAGTTTATTTTCGTTCGTTTTTAGCATGTTGTTGGTTCTCGCCTTGGTTTAGTGTTTTAGCAAGCAGATGCTAATAAAGCTCTCATTTGAAGGCGAAACTGTTTGTCTTTGTAGAACATGACAAGTTTTAAATGTGTGGTTTTTATTGAGTTGAGATGAAGTACAGTTTAGTGAGCTAACGCTTCGTTTGCGTGGTTGATTGCGATGGCAGACATTGGATTGAGGACAAAGATGCTGGTTAAGGATGTTATGAGTAGCCCAGTCGTGACTATAGATGAAGATGCACCGGTAAACCGTGTTGCAGAACTCATGGACAAAGATGATTTGGGCTGTATAATAATTACAGACAAAGAAGGAAAACCTCTGGGGATTTTGACTGAAAGAGATCTTGTTGTAAGAGTCTTGGCTAAAAATGTTCTACCTGACTCGGTGAAGACTAAGGAGGTTATGACTTCGCCACTGATCACGATAGAACCTGACGCAACAATAAACGATGCAGCTAGAAGAATGAGCAGACTGAACATCAGAAGACTGGGCGTAGTGTACAAGATGCGCCTTGTAGGGCTACTTTCAGCAAAAGACATTCTAGGCGTCATGCCTGAACTCATAGAAACTATTCAGGAACGCGCACTCATAGAAGGTGCGAGCAGAGAAGAAATCGAGAAGGAATCAGCCCCCTTGGCTGGAAACTGCGATCACTGCGGAGTTTGGTCTGACGACTTGCAGCAAGTTAACGGAGAATATCTTTGCGAAGACTGCAGAGTTGAGTTAGAAAGCGAGGAATGAGAGGCTATTCCTTGCGTGTCAAAGAAATCATGGATAACAAACATCCATTCATCTATGAAGACGACCTTGCAACCAAAGCCCGCGCAACGATAAGAAACTTCAGCTTAAGAATTCTCCCTGTAACAGACAAAAACAAAAAACTTTTAGGCGTAGTATCCCGCGGCGACATCTTAACCATTTCGTCCTCTGTTTCACCATTAAGAGCCAAAGGCGTAATGACTCTTCCTAAAAAAATAGCAACCACAGAAGACGACGCCTACTCAACAGTCAAAGAGCTCATTCAGCTGGGCAAATGGTACGCGCCAGTTGTTAACTCAATCCAAGATAAGATTTACGTGGGAGTTTTAGGGCTTGAAAACTTCATCGAAGCCGTAATTAGGATAAATCCAGAAAAGCTGGCTAAACCTGTTTCGGAGATAATGTCAAAAGACGTCGCAACATGCTCGCCTGAGGATGAAATTGACAACATTTGGCGGTTGATGCAGACCAAAGCCGTGGCAGGATTGCCAGTTGTTAAAAAAGAAAAATTAGCAGGGATTGTAACACAGAAAGACCTTCTTGACGGCGGAGAGACTTTGCCGACGTTTGAGGCGAAAAAAGGGCGTTTCAGAACTACCCGTCAAGTTTCTTCGATAATGAAGACGGAAGTAATAACCGTGAATCCAGAGGTAAAAGTGATCAGCGTTGCAAAGGTTATGGTTTCAAAAGACATTGGACGAGTTCCAGTGACGGATAAGGAGAAAAGGCTAATTGGCATGGTTGATCGAGAAGACGTTGCCAGATTGCTTGTAACATGATAGAAGGGAGAGATAAATTGAGCAGAGAAGGCTTCAGAAGAACTCTGAGAGAAAAAGGCCAACTTTCGCTGAAGGCTCATCCAACGAAAAAACGTGAAGGCGAAATCTTGCATGTTGCCAAAGGTTCAGTGATAACCATGCCGTCTACCACGACAATTTATGACGCGATAAAAATTATGGCGAAAGAAGGCTTCCGACGCATACCAATAGCGAACCCCTCCACAAAGCGTCTGGAAGGAATAGTAACAGCCACAGACATAATTGACTATATTGGCGGCGGAGAAAAATTCGGGATTATTCAACAAAAGTTCGGGGGAAACTTCTTCAAAGCCATAAACGAACCGATGAAACTTGTAATGACGAAAGAAGTCGTTTCAATCAAGGCCTCTGCGAAAGTTAGCGAAGCATTAGAGTTGATGAAAGCGAAAAACCTTGGTGGCTTGCCTGTGGTTGATGAGGATAACCGTGTGAAGGCGATAATCACGGAGCGAGACATCGCAATCATGTTTGCTGATAGAATGAGCGGCGTGAAAGTTGCCCAGTTGATGTCGGAAAAACTGGTTACGGCGTTGCCTAGAACCACTATTTTTGAGGCTGAAAAAACGATGGTTGCGCAGGGGTTTAGAAGACTGCCTATAGTTTTTGACGGCAAACTGATGGGCATAATAACCACCATGGACATTATACGGTTCTTCGGCTCTGGAGAAGTGTTCAAATACCTACGTTCAGGCACCATCATACAAGTCCTGAACACACCTGCACTTGAGATTGCAACGAAACAAGTGGCAACCATAACGCCAGACGCTGATGTTGGTCAAGCAGCCAAGGTGATGCAGGAGAAACATATAGGAGCTTTACCCGTTGTTAAAAACGAAAAACTTGCAGGCATGATAACAGAAAGAGACTTCTTCAAGATAATAGAGTAAACTTTAACACCCATTTTCCACATTATTCTAGATGACGAGAGAACCCGACTTGATAGCTGACCTAGTGCTAAACAATGCAAAAGCATACGTGAGAAACGAGGTAGTTGACTGCAGCATTGCGGTGGAAGAAGGAAAGATCTTCAAAATCGGCAAAGAAACCAACATGCCTAACGCGGATGAAAAAATCAACTTAGCACGCCTTCTAGTTTTACCTGGCTTGATAGACGCTCATGTGCATCTTAGGGATGAAGGAAAAACATACAAAGAGGATTTTTACAGCGGAACAGCCGCCGCAGCGGTAGGCGGAATAACAACGGTTCTGGATATGCCCAACAACGACCCCGTAACTATGAGCACTCTGACGTTAAGAAATCGGATGGATAAAGCTGAAAAGAAAATTTTGGTTAATGTTGGCTTCTTCTCCGAGTTTCCGAAAAACATGAACGAAATCAAGCAGATCGTCGAAGAAGGCGCAGTTGCCTTTAAACTTTTTATGGCGGAACAAGTCGGCGGATTGAATATCGATGACGATTCGAAGTTGCTGGAAGTGTTCAAAATCGTCTGCAAATTGAATGTTCCTTTGGCGGTTCATGCTGAAGACAAGGAAATGTTGAAGAAGACTGAGAATGAACTGAAACGTGCTAAACATAATGATATCGAAGCTTTTCTCAAGGCACATTCTGAAGAAGTTGAAGCAAAAGCAGTTAAACGTGTATTGAAAATCGCGAAGCAAGCAGGCGCACGTGTGCATTTTTGTCATGTAACCACGAAGAACGCTTTAGAAGCGGTAACTGAAGCTAAAAAATCTGGGGCACAAGTAACTTGCGAGACGACGCCGCACAACCTGCTTCTGTCTATTGATGATTTGAAACGGATAGGAACCCTTGCGATAACGATGCCACCTGTACGTAGTAGAACTCACGTTGAAGCTCTTTGGGAAGGCATTAGGAGCCATGGGGTTGACATTATCGGCTCTGACCATGCACCACATCTTTTGGATGAAAAACAAAACGAATCAGTTTGGAATGTGAAGGTCGGCATACCAGGCTTAGAAACCACTCTTCCGCTTCTGCTTACTGAGATAAAACGTGGTAAGTTGTCAATAGGCGACATAGTTAGGCTTATGGCTGAAAAACCCGCTGAAATCTACGGTTTGAAAGACAGAGGCGTCTTAAAGGCGGGCAATCGCGCGGATTTGACAGTTTTAGATTTGAGTCGAAAATACAAGATTGATGCCTCGCGTTTCAAGTCAAAAGCAAAGTACTCGCCATTTGACGGCTGGCCTGTTGAAGGAAAACCAGTTAAAACGTTCGTCAACGGTCACCTACTTTCTGATGACGGCGACATAGTTGCCAAAGCTGGAAGTGGAGAGGTAATTCGGAGAACCTAGATATTGAAGTTCATTGCTGATGGAATGCTTGGAAGATTAACACGGTGGCTTCGACTGCTAGGCTATGACGTGAAATACTCGAGTAACATGGAAGACAAACAGTTAATCGCGATTGCAAAGAAGGAAAAACGAATACTGCTCACCCGAGACTTTGAGCTTTACCAACAAGCCACGGCAAAAGGACTCGACACGTTTTATGTAACGGGACAAACACAAGACGAAAAGCTCGCCGAGCTTGCTAAAAGGTTTGGTATAAAGCTGGAAGTTGACATGTCAACATCCAGGTGTCCCAAATGCAATACAAAAGTTAAGCCGATCATGAAAGAAAAAATCGCAGAAAAAGTGGAAGAGAACACTTTTGCTCATTACAATGAGTTCTGGGCATGCCCAAAATGCAAGCAAATCTACTGGCAAGGAGCGCACTGGACAAAGATTCGAAAAACCCTAGACAAAGCAAACGAAATTCTTCTGATGATCAGTAAAAACATTAAAAGTAAAGACTTGGAAGAAATGAATTTTGAGGGTGATGACGTTTGAACGCTCAAAAGCTTTCTCATGAACTGACTATTGAAGAATCATTAACGATAACTTTAAACCTTTACGCAAACAATTTTGTAAAATTTTTCATACCAATGCTCGTAGCTTCGTTAGTTTCTGGAGTCTCGAGCGCTATGCTTTCTGATTATTTTTCGTCAGTAGAGTTTCCTGAGGTTGGAGCGGGAACAGAAGCTTGGAATTTGTTTTTTAGCAACATAGTCGTACTGTTAATTGCTTCTCTCGCCTTCTTTGTAGTTGCGTTAATAGCAAGCGCGATAGCAGAAGGCGTGTGCATCAAGAACACTTCGAACCTCGTAGAAAAAAGAGCAACAAACACTGGAGAAGCGTTAACTTTCACGGTTCACAAGCTTCTGCCACTATTGGCAGCCTCAATAATCACTGGAATATTAATAGGAGTCGGTCTTGTTTTGCTAGTGGTGCCCGGAATAATTTTTGCCATTATGTTTTCTCTGGCAATTCCATCGATAATTATTGAAAACGTTGGCGTTGCCGACAGCCTTTCCATGAGCAGAAAACTCGTCAGCAACCGTTGGTTGAAAACATTCGCTTTCTTCATAATAATCGGCGTCATAATTCTGTTTGTCGCTGTAATTGCCATCTTTGTCGCAGGACCATTTGGAGCGTTTGGTTCACTCGCAAAAAACATGGTGAACAGCATTGTAACCGCTTTTGCCGGGCCAGTCGTGCCGATAGCAGTAACCGTATACTACTATTCTATGAAGGGAAGAAAGCAACAGCAGCAGGTTCCTCCTCCGCCGCCTCCACCTTTCTAGAAAGCTTGGTTATTCTCCTTTCAGAAGCCACTTCAACGGAATATCTTGAAAAGTCTTGTCAGGCAGCGTTCTTCTAATCGTCATCGGAAGAATCCCTGAATCAAGCTCCTTTAACGCTATGTCTATCGGGCCTGGAAAGCCTTCTGGCACTTCAACAAGTATAGGTGCACCCATAGATATCTGCAGGGCTCTAGCGCCGACTATTCTTGCTTTCTCGAAGCGTGTAAGCTTTGGAGGACCTACGAGGGTTTTTTTGTCTTTTTCAGACGTGTTCTAATATTCCCCCATACCCGGGTATCCACCGCCCGGCGGCATGCCGCCTGGAGGCATAGGAGGACCCTTGGTTTTGCCAGCGGCGATTACATCGTCTATTTTCAGTATCATTGAAGCCGCTTCGGTTGCGGATTTTATTATTTGTTTTTTGACGGATAATGGTTCGAAGACTCCTGCTTCTTTCATGTCTTCTACTTTTCCGTCGTTAACTTCGATTCCAGCCCAGACGTCGCCTTTTTCGTGTCTTGCACGCAACTCAGAAAGGACGTCGATTGGGTCTAAACCAGCATTTTCTGTCAGCGTCATCGGGATAATTTCAAGCGCTTCCGCAAAGACTTTCACGGCTAATTGCTCTCTTCCAGGAAGGGTTTCCGCGTATTTCTTAAGCATCCGCGAAACTTCAAGTTCTGGCGCTCCGCCTCCCGCCACGATTTTTGGTTCTTCAAATAAATCTCTGATCACGCATAAAGCGTCATGTATTGATCTTTCTGCTTCGTCTATTATGCGTTCTGTTGCGCCTCTGATGAGTATTGTAACGGCTTTGGGGTGTTTGCATCCTTCTATGAAAGTCATCTTGTCTTCTCCTATCTTGCGTTCTTCAACCAAGTTTGCATAGCCCAAATCTACCGCGCTTATTGCTTCCAAGTTGGTGATTATCTTTCCGCCAGTGGCTTTCGAAAGCTTCTCCATGTCTGACTTCTTGATTCTTCTAACTGCAAGTATTCCTTTGCGAGCGAGGAAATGCTGAACCATGTCGTCAACGCCTTTCTGACATAGCACTACGTTCGCGCCAGCGGCAACTATCTTGTCAACCATCTGTCGGAGCATTTCCTCTTCCTGCTTGAGAAAGCCCTCCATCTGCTCTGGGCTTTCAATGTTGATTTTCGCGTCAAACTCGGTTTTCTCAATCTCAAGCGAAGCATCAAGCAATGCGATTTTGGCTTTCTCCACTCTCTTAGGCATTCCAGAATGTGAAACATCCTTGTCTAAGACGATTCCTTGAATAAGCTTGGTTTCTCTTGTTGATTCGCCTGTTTTCTTTTCAACTTTAACGTCGTCCAAATCCACTTTATATTTACTGTCGCTTTTTTCTGCAACTGCCAGAATTGCTTTAACAGCCAAGTCGGCCAGATACTCTCGGTATTCGGCTACAAGTTTGCTCGCCATTGAAGTCATCGCGGCTTTTTTGGCGTATTCTTCCAAGTCTGCGCCTGTTGATATGGCTATTTTCTCCAAGACTTGGAGTGCTTTTTCTGAGGCTTTTTTGTAGCCGTCGATTATTACGGTTGGGTGGACGTTTTTGTTGACCAATTCTTCTGCTTTGTTCAGCAGTTCTCCAGACACGATTACGGCGGTTGTGGTTCCGTCGCCTGCTTCGTTGTCTTGTGTTTTTGCGACTTCCACCATCATTTTTGCGGCTGGATGTTGAATGTCCATTTCGTCTAGGATGGTGCGTCCGTCGCTCGTTATGGTTATGTCACCGAAGCTGTCGACGAGCATTTTGTCCATACCTTTCGGGCCGAGAGCGCTTTTTACGGTTTCCGCCACTATTTTTGCGGCTTCTATGTTAGTGTGTTGCGCTTCTCTTCCTCGAGAGCGGTTTGAGCCTTCTTTTAGAACTAGAACGGGTACTCCACCAGCTTGTTGAGATGACAAACCTTAGTTAACCTCCTTTAATGCGCAACAATGAAAAAAGGCTTTCAAATATAAGTCTTTCGAAAAGAAGAAGCAAAGTTAGAATCAACTATGCACTCTTTAAGGTGTTAATGTTTTGCGTGGCTTAAGCGTGGTTTTCAAACCGTTGCCGGTGAGAATTATCACGGTTTTGCTATCTTTGAGAGGCTTTTTTTCTGGTTGTTTTTTGTAGGCGGCGTAAGCGACCGCTGAGCTGGGTTCGACAAAAAAACCGTTTCTGGCAAGCTCGAGGAAAGCAGCGTGTGTCTCGTTTTCCTCGACTAAAACCGCGTCGCCGTTCGCTTTTTTCAAGCAGTTAACCATGAGGTTTAGGAGTGGAGGGTTGATGCTGACTAGGGCATCAGCTATAGACGTTATCTTTTTTGGTGAATCGTAAGGTAAGTTTTTGAGATGGTGGTAGAGCGGAGAAACTTGTCTGGTTTGGCAGGCTATTATGCGGGGCATGTGGTCTATCACGTCAGAGTCTGCTAGATGTTTAAACCCGTTTACCACGCCCAGCAATAGTGTTCCAGCGGAAGCGGGCAGATAGATGTTCTCAGGCGCATGCCAGCCGCATTGTTCGGCTATTTCGTAGGCTAGGCTTCGTATGCCATCCCTGAACAAAGGATGAAGTATGTGTCCAACGTAAAAGCCGTTTTTGTTTGGTTTTTTGGCTTCTTCTGCGACTTTGCTTCGGCTGCCCTTGATTTTGACGACTTCTGCGCCGTAGAATTGGATTTGGTTGAATTTTGGGCCTGCAACGTTTTCTGGAACGTAGATTTTTGCTTTTAACCCTGCGCGTGCAGCATAAGCCGCTATGGAGGCTCCTGCGTTGCCTGAGGAATCTTCAGAGATGTAGCCGCGTGCTATTTTGATTTGTTCGTGTAGGCTGGATATTAAGGTGGTTGAGCCTCGATCTTTGAAGGAGCCTGTTGGGTTCAGGTTTTCAAGCTTGAAGTATGTGTTGTTTGAGAATTTGACGAGTGGTGTCCAGCCTTCTCCGAGCGTTATGATATCTGTTTTTTTAACATATGGGAAAGAGTTTGCGTATCGCCAGACCGTGTAGTCATGTTTTTTGATTTTGGTTGTTTTGAAGTCGAAACCGAGCTTAACGTCGAGTGGTTGACTGCATGAAGGGCACTTGTAATCGAGTAGGTTTGTTGAGGTTTGGTGGCAGGATGAACAGGTGATTTTGTAGCTCATTTTGGGTTCTCGGCTCTCTATGGTTTGTTTAAATTGTTCGGGTATTTAGGTTGAACGTTGTGGTGGGTGAAAGGAAACTATTTATATTGTTTTGGCACCGTTTTATTTTTCCAATCAAGCGCGAGGCGGAATGGTTTGAAGAGGATTGTTGTCTGTTTGAAGCAGGCGGTTGATGTTTCGCAGCTGAAGGTTGATCCTGCGACGAGACAGTTGATTACGGCTGCAGCGCCTAAGAAGATTAGTGATTTTGACAAGAACGCTTTGGAAGAAGCCATACGGGTCAAGGAGAAGATGGGCGGCGTTGAGGTTGTTACGGTGACGATGAGTGCTGAGGATGCAAAGACAGTGCTTCGGGAAGCGTTGGCGATGGGCGCGGACAAGGCGTATCTTGTGAATGATTCTGGCTTGAAGGATGTGGACACGTTTGGCACGGCTTATGTTTTGGCTGAGGCGGTGAAGAAGGTTGGAGAGTTTGATTTGATTCTGGGTGGAGAGACTTCTTTAGATAGTTTTTCGGGGCTTGTGGGTGCTAGGATGGCGGAGTTGTTGGGTTTGCCGTATGTGTCTTCTGTTAGGAAGCTCGGTGTGGAGGGTGATTCTGTGGTTGCGGAGAGGAGTTTGGAGGAGTCTATTGAGACAGTGAAGGCGAAGATGCCTGCTTTGGTGACGGTTACGCGGGAGGTTAATCAGCCGAGGATTCCGTCTTTGATGATGATTATGAAGGCTTCGAAGAAGGAGATAGTGAATTGGACGTTAGCGGATTTGAACATTCAGAAAGACAAGCTCGTGGCTCGCATCGAGTTGGTTGAGGTTTTGGCACCTAAGACTGAGCGGAAAAAGATCAGGATCACGGGTGAGAACGTTCAGGAGGTTGCGGACAAACTGGCTAGGGCGTTGATTCAGGAAGGCGTAGTTAAAAGGTGACATGTATGAGTGAGCATAAGGGTGTTTGGGTTTTTTCAGAAAACTTTGATTTGATGTTGGAGATGCTTGGGAAGGGGCGCGAGGTTGCGGATAAGCTTGGGACTGAGCTTGCGGTTGTCTTGGTTGGAAAAGATTTGTCGGACAAAGCTGATGAGTTGTTTAGGTATGGGGCTGATAAGGTTTACGTTGTTGATAACGCGATGTTGGAGCATTTTCAGGCTGAAGGGTACTTGGGTGTCTTGTATGATTTGGTGTCTAATCACAAGCCAGAAGTTGTTTTGGTTGGTTCTACTCGGGATGGGAAGCCTTTGGCGGCGAGGCTTGCGACTCGTCTTGAAGCAGGTTGTGTGCCTGACTGTTACAGGCTGAGTGTTGATGAGAACGGAAGGTTGGCGGGTGAGAGGATTACGTATGGTGGGAACGCTTCTGCGAAGATAGTTTTCAAGACTAAACCGCAGATAGTGACTGTGCCTTCGAGGGCGTTCGAGAAGCCTGAGCCGAAAAACCATAACGGGCAAGTGGTGAAGGTGGATGCGAGGGTTGATGTGGCTAGGACTGAGGTTGTGGAGAGGAAGCCGCTTGAGTCTTCAAACGTGAGGATTGAGGATGCTGAGGTTATTGTGAGTTGCGGGAGAGGCTTGGAGAAGAAGGAAGACAAGGTTTTGTTGGATGAGTTGGCTAGTGTGTTGGGTGGTCAAGTGGGGAGTTCGAGGCCTTTGGCTGAGGATAGGAAGTGGTTTAGTGAGTGGGTTGGGTTGAGTGGGCATAAGGTTAAGCCGAAGTTGTATGTTGCGTGTGGGATTTCGGGCGTTATTCAGCATGTGGCTGGGATTAGGGATGCGAAGGTGATTGTGGCGATTAACAAGGATGAGCAGGCGCCGATTTTTGAGGTGGCTGATTATGGTGTTGTGGGTAACTTGTATGAGGTTTTGCCTGCACTGAAAGAAGCGCTGAAAAAACAGCTCCAGTAGACAGGCTGAGGCTGGCTCATCAATACCTACCCCCTCCCTTATTTATAGATTGAACTTCTGGTCTCGATTGATTACTTATGATAAGTTGACCAGAGTCAAGGTTTTGCGGAAAAGTTATACCTGAAGCCCCAGAGTTTTGGTTAGAGGTCGACGTTATGAAGCCTGATTTTGTCAAGAGGCAATGGAATGAAGCCGCTAAGAGTTGGGTTAGGTTCGTCCGAGAAGGCAAGGACTACTACAGAGAATACTTGAATGGTCCAGCATTAAAGCAGATGATGGGAGAAGTTGAAGGAAAAAAGGTTCTTGACATCGCTTGTGGTGAAGGCTATTTTTCACGGTTCTTTGCAAAGGCTGGAGCAAAAGTGACGGGTATTGACATAAGCGACTCTCTGGTCAACGAGGCAGTCGAAGAGGAGAAAAAACATCCTCTTGGAGTGAAGTATTTTGTAGCAGATGCGGCGAACCTGAGTATGCTTGAATCTGGCAGTTTTGACTTTGCTTTCTGTTTTATGGCATTGATGGATATGCAAGACTACGAAGGAGCCGTATCGGAAGCGTCTCGACTTTTGAAGATGAACGGAAGTTTTGTTGCGGTGATTGAGCATCCTTGCTTTGTGAGGCATCGAGTTTTGAATGGAAAAACAGTTTGCGACTGGAAGAAGCGTACAGGTGAAGGTGGATCAGAGAAATGGTTCGGCGTGTATTACTGGATTAGTGATTATTTCACGAGACACAGTTATGTCTCTGAATGGAAACACAGCCGATTGCAGTCAAGTTTTGTGACAACGGGTTTTCATAGAACTCTTTCAGACTATGTAAATGCGATGACAAAAAGTGGTTTAGTAATCACGAAATTTGATGAGCCTCAGCCTCTGGAACAAGGGGTTAGGCTGCATTCGCCAATGGAAAAACACTACAGAATCCCTCATTCCATCATAATCAAAGCCATTAAAACCCTCTCTTCACTCGGTTAAATCTAATGCGTGCTTCGTCATGTTTTGGTTGGATAAAACTTTGCCCCAACCAACCATAGCGGGCGCAGCCAGAGGTTTTTCAATGATTTTCGAAAAGTAGAAATCTGATATGTGGGTTCTTTGAAAGAGTAGAGATAATGACATTGTTGAAAGAAGAATTGTCAAAGTGGCTGCTTGCGGGTGAGCCTTGGGTAGTTTATCATACGCTAACAGATCTTTTGGACAAAGATGAGAGAGATGAGGCAGTCGTGGCGGCGAAGAAAGCGATTCCACAGCATCCATTAATAAAGAAGATGTTCAGGGGATTGAACGAAGAAGGCTATTGGGGGACACCGAAAGACATTCACATATGGTGGCCAAAGAAAGATACAACTTTTTGGATATTGCCCATGCTTGCGGATTTCGGCTTCACAGTAGAAGATAGGAGGATTGCTCGAGCTTGCGAATACGTGTTTAGCACTCAACTTCCGAATGGTGGATTCGGATGGGATCCGCCGACTATGGCTTTCGATTGCCACAGTGCAATCATAATAGAATCGTTGGCAAGGCTAGGTCTTCTAGAAGACTCGAGACTGCAAGGAGCTTATGATTGGCTAATCAACAGACAGCGTCTTGACGGGGGGTTTTGGTGTAAGAACACTGGGCAAATTGGTAGACCTAGAGAGAAGGAGCCAAGTTGCGCCATGGCTACAATGTTTGTGCTTGGAGCATTAGCTCAAAATCCTAAGCTCCAAAATAGCAAAGTCGCCATGAAGGGAGTTGACTTTCTATTTGAATGCTGGAGAAACAGGGGAAAGATACGGTATGCAGGGCATGACAGCCAAGTTGGGACTGATTGGGAGAAACTGAAATATCCGTTCACAGACTACAAGATCTTGAAGTTTCTGGATGTTCTTTCTCAGTTTGAATATGCCAAGCAGAGGCTTAGAGAATCAGAAATGGTGAAGCTGCTTTTTTCCAAACAAGATGATCGAGGAAGGTTTACATCAGAGTCAATTCATCAAATCTGGTCAAATTTCGACTTCGGACAAAAAGAAAAGCCTTCAAGATGGATCTCCTTCTTGGCTTTACGAATAGTTAAGAGGATCTACAAGTAGAGCGTATACGTCAGTCGTTTTTTTGGTTGGTTGGATAAAACTTTACCTTCGGCATCAAAATGCCCATACTTCCAAGCTTTCTTGTATAGCGCGCGCTGTCGCTCAGTATCTGAGAAACGAGAAGAAATCGTGGAATCCTAGAATGGCTAGTTGTCATTGAAGTAAAGAAAGATGCATGTAATAAATCCGAGGTATGCGGTCAGTTGTTAAAGCTGCGAGTATTAACCCTATGACTTCTGATATCAAAAACAGCAGAAAGAACGAGAAAACCAAACCTTCATCTTCAAAGTTGTCATCCAACTCGATCATTCCTGCTAGATTATTGAGAACAAAAACCATCATAAAGGATAACGTTATTGCAGAAAAGAGCAACCAAAGAGCGAGAATGACCTTATTGTATTTCTCCATTTTTCCTACCCATGACTATGTTACTATTGAGTTTTGAACTAATATATGTTCAGTTCTAACCAACCAACATTACTATCCAACGGAAGAGGCACGCTAATAATTTATGTGCCAATTAATCTGTAGTCAGCTTGTCTACTATCTTTCTTACAGCTGGAATTACTAGCAAGCTTGTCGGAAGTCCCACAGCAAATCCTACCAAAAAGCCTCCTGCAAATCTCATAGGAAAACCAGCATCGACCCCAGTCATTATTGCAGTCATTGTCACAGTTATGGTAAAATCCATAGCCAACGTCATGAACGTAGCAAATAGCAAAGTGGAATACTTCTTGTTCACTTTCACCATTATCACCAACACAGCGCAATTAAAATAGACTCCGATAAGTGTTCACATATATTTTTCTTCTAGCGCACTCTTCAAAAAACGCAGATGAACCTTCTTTCTAGCTCTTCATCTCAACCGCTTCAAGTCATTAATGCTGCACTCGCATTCGCTCGCGCTTCAGCCAGCAAAATTCAAAACGACAACAAGTAGGCGCTTACTATCTTCGGTTGCGCTCAACCGATTATCTTTTATTTTTCTATCCTCATACTTCATAACGGTGCAAAGAGTTGAGCGAATTTCCAGATACTGAATTTCCTGAAAGGAAAGTGCTGAAAGATCTACTGACTAAACTCAAAAGCCACACCATATCTTCCGAAGAGGAGCTTAGGAAAGAAGAAGAACGTTTCATGAAACGTTTCGAAGAATCACACGAGAAATTGAAGATCTTGTCAAAAAAATGCGAAACAACGCCCAGCGTGAAGAATGCGGTTGATGTTTTTTCAGAAATCATAATTCGCATGGATCTGCTTGCGGAAGACTTTGCTAAGAGCGTTCATAGAAACGAAGAGAACGTGAAATTCTACATCGAGGCGCTTGAGGAATATTCAACAGAACTCGACGGAACCTTAACAGACATTTTCGAACGCGCCAGAAAAGACGCTGAAGAACAGATAAAACAACAAGAAGAAATGAGAAAACGAACAAGTCCAGACTCATACACAGCGTAACAACACGCGCTGAAAAAAACGCGCTCTCAATCGAAGACCTATAGAACCCAAACAAAGAAAGTATGGGGAGATGCTCTATTCTTTAGGCTGCGGCGTTTCAAAAAGCTGCGTCTACTTCTTCAGTTTCTCTTCTAGAGCTTTCACGCGAGCATTTAGTTCATCAATCCTTTTCTTGTCCGCCTGTCTTGCCTCAGACATATGCTTCTTCATACTTTCTTCAAGTTCCTCGAATTTTTTCTTGATTTTCTCCATTTCATTGGACACTACTTTTCACCTCCCACTGACATATTAATCAAACTTGGAAATGACGCGCATGCTAACAGGGTCTTTCCGATAACAGATTACTCTTCCCTCCTTTTTCCTAATAAATCCATTAGGTCCAAGAAAAGGTTCACG
This sequence comes from Bathyarchaeia archaeon, assembly GCA_035542975.1. Lineage (GTDB taxonomy): Archaea > Thermoproteota > Bathyarchaeia > Bathyarchaeales > Bathycorpusculaceae > DATKKK01. Next base: position 32,129 of record DATKKK010000040.1, read on the forward strand.
AAATCCAGATAGAGGTTAAGGGCACCTAGTATTTCTTTCTTTTTAATATCTTCATCGCTACCTATCAGAGTACGTTTGATATTTTGCGTGTCATAGGCTGCGAAGGCAGAAAAAACTGCGACACCAATAATACTAAGTATCGTGTCAAGAACTGAATTTCTAATGAATAAATTAACGATTAATGCCAGAACAATCCCGATCAAGGCCATCGTTGCAATGTTGCCTACAGAAGTGAGATCTGCTTTTGTAACATATCCGTAGAGGCTCATAAAGCCAAACATGACGGCCGTAATCAAAACCACATAAGCAATGGAATATATTGAGAACTCCAAGAAGATTGATGAAAGGGTCAGCCCTGTGAGGAAGCAGTATAGCCCGAATGCGATTTCCGCAAGATTGTCAGGTATTCGTTTTATAAAAGCGAATACAGTGACTATGGCCATAAACTGGGCGATTAATAACCCAAAAAAAACAATATCGTTACCCAGTATCACGTTGTATATATCTGGATCCTGCGAAACAACGTAGGCAGTAACGCTGGTTATCATTAAGCCTATGAACACCCAGAGAAACACTTTTTGAACATAGGTATTGATTGTTTCAATTCGGCTTGAAACGCAAGTGTTGGGCAAAACAGATCGCTTCGACGCAGTTCCCCTATCCTTTGTTTATCCATAAAAGGTTTAGCCATAAAAAGAAAAGCCGCGTTACAGAGTGCGCGCGAACAAGTCAGAAAGGAAAATATATGTTGAGGTTAAAATAAATATACTAGTTGAAGCAAGTTATCAAGAAATTAAAGAAAGACAGAAAAAGAAAAGGATGACGCATCATGCCAAAGAAACCGACTCTTGAAGATGCTAGGAAAAAGCTTGAAGCAAAAACTAGCGAAATTAAGGAAGAATATGAAAGGAAAATAAAAGAGCTAGAAGCGAAAATTGAACAGCACAAAGGGGAAAGAGATACTAGACTTATTAGGGCTGAAAAGCGGTTTCGCAAAGACTTTTGCGTAACTTTCAAAGGCGTTGTAGGAGAAGAAGACTATAATTGGCTCTCTGAATGGCTAATGAAAAACAGGGAAAAAGAAATCGAAGAAGCCGAAAAGAAGCACGAAACAAAGCGTGCAAACGAATTGAAGGAGATGAGTGTTGAAGATTATCTCTTTCGCTATTTCAATTATCCGAAAATTGAAGGACGGTTAAAGAAAGATATGGAACAAAGCAAATCAGAAGAAGCCAAGCGACTTTCATTCATCCTTGCAAAATTGAAATTGGAGAAGCTGAGAGTGGAACGAACGACCTAACCTATCTCCTCCCTGTTCTATTCAATAGCTGCGTATAGGCGTGCGAGCAAAGCAAAAGAGCGAATGCTTGAAGAGAAAGAATACTGGACGCTACTTCGCACAAACCTACCGTGTGAACTTGTCTTCGAGTAAGGTTTGAGGAAACGCATCCTGCTTGTATCATGGCCACCTTTCGCATCGTGTTTATTCACTCTGACAGATCATTTGGGCTCAATTCTATTCCAGTTATGCCCAAGATGATTTCTGCTATTCCGTTTGATAGATAACCGATGGAGAGTATGTAAACCAAGCTTAAGAAGCCAATAGGTATAGATACTAATGCTACTACAGACAAAGTGAAGCTCAATAGACCAACTACTTCAAGCAAACTTCTGAGCGGACTTTGTAAGGTTCTGGTAAATCTGCCGATTAGAAAACTACTGGTTCCATGAACCAACAGAGCAACTGAGAGCAGTTGAATCAACGTTTGGGTTATGTCTTGTGGGTACAACATGGCTGTGATCGTTATTACGATTTCTATTAGGCCTGCTCCCAAATTGATTTCCCTTAACCTAGCTGAAAGGTTTTCGGCGAATGCTCCAACCATAATTCTTGCGAGCCCAACAAATAATAGAGCACCCGCGAGTATGAGAATTAGTGTCAAGATATCAAGGCTGGGGTACGCCAAAACCACGGCTGACAGCAGGACACATATAAGCCCGAACACTATGCGTAAGCCACGCAACCAACCTTGAACCTTCGTTTCACTCATACCGGGATCCCCTCAAGACATCGTTGCGTCAATTTTTTCATCCATTATTCATTGTTTACGCACGTAGGCGCGCGCTTGCATCTATTAAACCAACAGGGGGGAAGGGACGACAGTTATCTCCTTTCCATTTCATCCGTTGCAGCTTTCACAAATTCTCCAAGCCATGTGCGGCCAACCGCCCCAGACACGATCATCTCAGCTCCACTCACGAGCAGAGCCACCGAGAGAATGGCTGCGAGCGTCAGCAGTGCGAGATCGGGGAGAACGAGTACGATAAACGATAGAATGATGTCGAGCACACCCACTGCAATCATCATACCTCTAATCCAGCCTGCCGTCTTCTTAAGTGTGGAGGCGATGAATATCCTTCCGAATCCGTACGCAATGAGGCCAAACGACACGAGCATTAACAGACTCAGCTCGCCATACCCTGGAAACAGTGCGACCAACGCTGCAAGAATCAGAGACATGATTCCCAATATCGCGCTCAGTGCCCTCAGTCCCATGGAGAGACTACTATAACCTATGAGGGCGATCGACCTGATTCCAGCAAAGAAAAGACCGATCGAGAGCAGCAAGATGAGAGTCTCGATACCCCAATCTGGATAGACGAGCACCAGAACTCCGAATACCATGGCCAATAAGCCGGTTACTATCTCTAAGGCGCGGAGCCAACCTGGTTGCTTCAATAGGTTCAATCCAAGTCCTCCTCATTCACGGTTTTCACCCGATCTCTCAATAGAGTGTCCGCTCGCATGTCCACCTGGAGCATTTCAATGCTATCTTGCGACTCTTTCCGTTTCTTTTTTATGTCGGCGATCCTTGCTTCAATATTCGCTTTGGCTTCACCCCTGGTCTTCGCTGTTTTCTTTTTCAAGGCATCCACTTTAGCTTTGGCTTCTTTTTCTTGTTGTTCTAACCCCAGCTTCGCCTGCTCTAGCCTAGCATGCAACTTCTTATTCAAGTTGTCAATTTTCGACTGAATCTTGGTCTTTTGTTCTGCGCTCGACTTAGCTTGCTCTGCCTTCAACTGAGCAATGTCCGCTTTCAGAGCTGCCACACTTTTTGCGTCTTGTTCGTGTTCGACACTATGGCGTGTGGTGCGAAACACGGTGCCGCCCAGCGCAGCCATTCGCGTATCAACTGGAGTTATCCACTCTTCGCTGATGTCTGAAACTATCGCCCATTTGCCAGGCGTAAGCTTCTTGTAAACGTCGTCAAGAAACTCCGCGTTGACCCCAGCCCGATTCATATCCAAGATGCTCCCCGCAAAAGTTCCGGCTACGGCTCCAATGCCTAAGCCGATTGGTCCGCCTAGAAGTCCGATTAGAGCACCGATTGCTGTTCCTCCAACTGTGCGAATTGGAAAATCGTCTCCCTTCTGCTTTACGGTAACCTTTCCTTCATCATCCTTTTTTATCACAGCTTGTGCGTGGATGGAAATGCTCCCTTCGGAATCGAGTTCGGTCAGAGCTTTAAATCCGTCGTACGCTTTTAATTCGTTGTCAAAAACTACTACCAACATTCGTTCCATTTAGAAATTCACCTTTCATAACCTAGTTTTAGTGAACGCCTTATAAAACTTGCGAATTCAGGTCCGCAACTCTGGTCGTCTAACCAAACTGGTTAAGATTAAAGATTTATCTCGGTTTGCTGGTGGGACTCGAGCACACGCTACTTTGTACCTTCTATCGAGTGTGAACATTTTGAAGCGGGCACAATGCCATCCCACATTGGCCCATTAAAGGCTGGGACAATCGGTCTACAAAACGCAATCTGGAGCGGTCTTTAGAATGGGGAGAAATCCATTCTTTCCCATTTGAAACCTACCGTTATATGATAAGAACCTGTTTCTAGTTTGGCGAGAGCCTTATACAGGCTGGCTATCGTTGCACCTTCATTGCCTCTCTCGCATATCAATAATGCAACAGCTTGTACCTCGCCGTAGCATCTCCACAGAAACTTTACGTGTGGAAGTGTTTGAATGTTTTCAAAGACTTTTTCAGCGTCATCATAGGCAGCAGACAGCCCTACGATTATTGCAGATAGATTTAAGACATTGAAATTTGGTATTGCCATGATTTTTCTATCGATGGCATGACTTTGTTCGAGTTTTTCTATTCGCCTATATATCGTGCTTCTTGTTACGTTCAACTTTTTGGCCAAATCATCATAAGAATAGATTCCCGTGCAGATTTCATGCAAAATCTTCTTGTCCAGGTCATCAAAAACAACGGACAAAACGATACCCAACCCAATTCCACTTATTAACAAGCTCCTTAAATAATATTCTATTCCAGCCTAACTTTGTTTCAATGAAATCGCGAAAAAATCTTGAAAAAAACCATTTCAGCGACGTTCATTCCATAAAACGCTTAAGAAACATAATTTTGTATCACGCGTTAAATATTAATTGCACGCTCAGGCTCAAATTCTCCAGAAAAGGAGATTTCGTGTGTGAAAGAAAAAAACCTACAAGACAAACATAATCCCTCTTTTGGAAACGGAATTTCCCCCGAAGAAAAGGGAAAGATTCGGCGGAGTTATTCTGTTCAAGAAGAATCTTTGCATATTTTACACGTTGATGGTGACGCTTCATTCTTACAAGTTTCGAAGGGGATTTTGGAGGCAGAGAACAAGTTTGAGATTGACACGGCAACCTCTGTTGATGAGGCTTTCGACAAACTGAAAACGCGTTCGTATGATGCAGTTGTTTCTGATTACGAAATGCCCCTGAAAAGTGGTTTGGATTTTCTGAAGAAACTTCGAGAACAAAAAAACAGCATTGCGTTTATTTTTTTCACAAGCGAAGACCTAGAAGTAGTTACGGTTAGAGCTTTAAACTTGGGCGCGGATCAATGCATTAACAAGATAGGTTCTCCTGAAGTAGTATACACTGAATTGGCAGATGCAATACGCAAAATAGTGAATGCAAGAAAGCAAGCGCGTACTTAAGGAAGTCTGAATTCCACGAGCGCGCGCCTTCGTTTGTGCAATATTTTTTTGTACTAAACTCGGTCATATTTGTTTTGACTCGTAGCCCACGCTGAAGCGCACGGCATCAACATGACTTATGAACTTAAAGTGGTTCGTTTTTGTTTTGGAATTTTCTAGACAAGCGGTCTTTTTGCAGTGAAATTTGTGAATGGACCATTGTAGAGAGTTGAATTGCTCATTATGACGATGTGGCCTTCGCTGGTCTTGAGCCAAGTGGCTCGGAAACTCAATTTGATGACGGTTCCCTTAACTGTTCCGAGTTCTATTTTATCGCCCAAACGTAGCACGTTCTCGCGCAAAAGCCATATTCCAGATAAAAGGTTTGAGAACGTTGATTGTAATGCCAGTGTTATGCCTAAGCCTATTATTCCCGAGAGAGTAAGGGAAGATGAAAGTGAAGTAAAGCCAAGACTCTGAAGTATCCATGCAACCGTCAACCCCAACCATATTATCAATATGCCTTCCTGCACGTCTCGAATACTACCCTTAGGAAGCTGTGATCGCTCAGCTGCATTCGAAATTGCTTTGATAATTATCAACGATATGAATAGCGAAATACCGACAAAGGCAGCCAATCCGCCGAGAAGAGCAAGAAATGACGTGTCTGACATAGCTTGTGTTTTTTGATGTTTGATATATAAAGTTAGTTGCAACCGTTTCTGCTTGAACGAGCATGTCGCTGGCAACGACGGATGTCTTTGCTGATGCAGAAACAAGCCAGTATGGGACTAGGCTCAGGCTCATCTCCTCGAGCGTCGAGTTTTCCTGAAGATGTCTGTGCAGCAAACCTCTGTCCATGAGACTGTGAATCTCGGTGAGAACAGGGTCTTTTTCTGCGAACTTCAGCGGGAGCATGGTCTGTTTTCGTATGCCTGCTCAGCCCTCATTTCCTAGGGTTATTCCTGTTCCGCAGTATTCGCAGGTTATAACCATCTCGCCGAATCTGGGTGAAATCGGTGCGCCACAGTGTGGGCAGTTTAGGGATGTTACGCCTAAAGGAGCCAGAATCGGTCATGTTGAAGCAGCAGCCTGCTTCGGTGGTGGTGCGGCAACGCTAGTTCCGCATTTTGTGCAGAAGACGGCGTCGTCTGGAAGTTGTGCGCCGCATTTGTGACAGTACAAGGTCAAATCACCTTTTTCCTCACATTATTGGGAAGAGTAGTCTTTGCCTAATACGCCTTTTTACTTTTTCTAACTCGATGCACGTGTTTGTTAACGAAAAACTAGCGTGCGCCCGTTAAGGTCAAGTTTTATCTACAGCGTTTGTGTAATTAGAACCTTTTGAGATGGGTTCTGTGGGAATTGAGATTCTGGCTTACAGCGAATTGAAGCAAAGGAATGCTTTGCTTCCGTTGATGGAACAGGCTTTCGGATGGCCATTCGACCCAGCCGAATTCGAGAAGAGCATCAGAATGGATCCGAGATTAAGAAGTGGCAGTGTCGGGTTCTGCGCCTTGAAGGAAGGAAAGGTGGTTGGGTATGCTGGCGTGATGGATTTCACTTTGAGAACTGTTTCTGGAGCAGAAGAGAAGGTTGGTGGTCTTTACGGAGTTGCGACCCATCCTTCATGTACTAGGCAGGGGATTTGCACGGCGCTGGTGAATCGTTCGCATGAATATTTTATGGCGAAAGGCTATCGTTTTTCGCTTCTCACGACCAGCCCGACGATCGTGGCTCACGGTTTGTACGGGAAGCTGGGTTACTTTGACGTTGCGCCGTTCCTGTCGGCGTACTTGGGGGTGCGGAAGAAAAAGGTGGAAGTTTCAAAGTGCAGGATTGTTTTTAAGCTGGATTATGATGGGCTGCTTGAGTTTTTCCGCGAGTACGTCAAGGGCAGAACGGGTTTTGTGATTAGAGATAAAGAGTATTTGAGGATGCTCTTCAAACAGTACGGGATTTCTGCCAAAGATTGTATAATGATTGAAGAAGGATACGTTATTTTCAAGAAGGAAAAAGAGTCTGTGAGAATTAGAGAGCTTGTCGCCCGCGATAGTGGTGAAATGAACAGGCTTATCGGGTTGGTGGAAAATAAAACGCAAAAGGCTGTTGTTGGCAGGCTGGGGATTTCAGACTGTAGTGTAGGTCGAGTATACGCATCGCGGGGCTTCACAGTTCTTGAAGCTGGGCATGGTGTTCTGATGGCTAAGGAATTGGTAGCTGATGCTTCATTCAATGATTGCTTTGGCAACAGGTTTTATATGAGCGCACTAGACCACTTCTAACTTGCGCTTCGACATTATGCCTTCATTTTCTCGGTCGGAAGGCTTTAATTCCATAAGCTCTCAACAGAAAGCAAGGTAGATGAAAAATGAGTGAGCAAACACAGCCTAAAGAGTTACACAAGAAGTTTGCCATTGATTTATTCAATCTCACATGGAGTCTGCTTGACAAGAAAGACAGAACACCAGACGAAGATGACAAGATGGTTCATGCCGCTCACGCTTCTCGTTTCCACTGGGGCGAAATAGGAACACCCTTAGAGTTTGAAAGGGGCGAATGGCAAATATCCAGAGTGTATTCGGTTCTGAAAAGAAGCGAGCCAGCCCTTTATCATGCCAAGAGATGCCTTGAAATCTGCAAAAAGAACAACATAGGAGACTTCGACATCGCCTTTGCCTATGAAGCACTGGCAAGAGCGTACGCCATTGCAGGACTGAAAGCGCAGTGCAAAGAAAACATGGAACTAGCCGGAAAAGCTGCAGAGCAGATCAAAAAAGAAGATGACAAAAAGTATTTCCTAAATGAACTTAAAACGATTCAATGCTAGATCGCAACAAACGCAATTGCAACTTTTGGCCTTTCAATTTGACAATCTTTTTGGCTGACCATTAGCATTCTTCAAGCTACCTAATCAATTGCCTAAAATTGAGAAAAGTGAAATCAGACCTCTCAGGTTGTGGTTTTGCGGAAAAGGTTATACCTGAACTGAGACCTGACATAGTTAGGGAATGAGCAGATGTCTGATTTCGGCTTTAAAGCTATGGCTTTCACTTTCAAGATTCGGGATTTCTTTAGACCACGTAAGGATATTGTCAAAGAAGTAGGGATAGAAGAAGGATTTCACGTTCTGGATTATGGCTGTGGATCGGGAAGTTACATAAAAGCCGTTGCTGAACTGGTCGGAAAATCAGGGACGGTTTATGCTTTAGACATTCATCCGCTTGCTATTGAGATGGTTAAGAAGATTACTTCGAAGAACCAGCTGACGAATGTGAAAACGATTTTGTCAGACCGCAAAACTGGATTGCCAGACAATAGCATAGACGTAGTCCTGCTATACGATGTTTTTCATGACTTGACAGATCCTGATGGCGTTTTAGAAGAACTGCATCGAGTGTTAAAGCCGGATGGAGTCCTATCATTTAGTGACCATCACATGAAAGAGAACGAAATAGTATCAGACTTGACTAAGAGAGGATTATTTGGTCTGTCGAGAAAAGGAGAAAGGACATACAGTTTTGTGAAAGTAAAGTAGCGAAAGAAGAATAGAGCACGCGATCAGACCACGAGCATCCACAAATCTGCCTATTTGTTCCCGTTGTGGCACATCTTGCAAATGCCGTAAATATCCAAACGTTGCCCCGTGCGTGTGAATTCTGCTTTGACAGTTATTCTTGCAACCATTTCACGTGTAGCAGGATCATCTAAATCCTGAATGTTGCCACATCGCAGACAGACTAAATTTATGTGAGGCTTCACGTAAGAGTCAAACCTTGCCTGGCTTTCTGGAAAATCCAGTTCTTGGATTAGTCCGTGTTCTGTCAGAATTTGAAGTGTTTTATAGACTGTTGCAAGGCTGACTGTTGGATAAACTTTCCTGACTTCATCGTAGATTCTCTGCGCGGTTGGATGATCTCGACTGTGGAGTGCAAATCGGCAAATCGCTATTCTTTGTGGAGTTGCCTTGTATCCTTTTTGGCGGAGAGTTTCGATTATCGGTGCGTCTGATTTCTGAGAGTGACTCATAGCTTTTATTAGATAATAATAAGTCTTAAATAAACCTTAGGCAGTCAGATTCTTAGAAATCATAACAGCGCATAGAAGGAGGTGTAGTGAATTATGAAAGATGAACATCTTACGACGAACCAGGGTGTTCCTGTCTCCGACAACCAGAACTCACTCACCGCTGGCGAGCGAGGGCCTGTGTTGCTTCAGGACGTTCACCTGATTGAGAAACTCGCACACTTTGATCGTGAACGCATCCCTGAGCGTGTGGTTCACGCCAAGGGAGCCGGTGCACATGGAAACTTCCATGTATATAAGAGTATGGCAAAGTACACGTGCGCGAAGTTCCTTCAAGATCCGAAGAAAAAGACGCCTGTCTTTGTCCGTTTCTCCACAGTAGTTGGCGCACGAGGATCTGCTGACACGGCTCGTGATCCCAGGGGTTTTGCCGTCAAGTTCTACACTGAAGACGGCAACTATGATCTGGTAGGGAATAATCTGCCCGTCTTTTTCATACGAGACGCCATTAAATTCCCGGATATGGTACACGCTTTCAAACCTGCACCAAACACAGGATTTCCCACAAGCTCATCAGCAAACAGCCGCTTCTGGGATTTCATCTCGCTGACCCCGGAATCCACTCACATGATCACATGGCTCTTTTCAGATCGAGGAACAGTCAAGAGCTACCGAAGAATGGAAGGCTTCGGCGTCAATACATACAAATGGGTGAATGCAAAAGGCAAGGCCGTCTATGTCAAGTACCACTGGAAGCCAAAAGCAGGAATAGAGACAATCGACCGCCACGAGGCAACTCGTCTTGCTGGAGAAGACCCCGACATTGCGACCCGCGACCTGTACGAAACAATCGCTTCAGGAAAGACAGCGGAATACGAACTGTATGTCCAGATCATGGAAATCGCTGATGAGTTAAAGCAAGATTTCGACCCGCTTGATGCCACAAAGACATGGCCTGAGGACAAGTTTCCGCTTATGCTGGTGGGTAAGATGGTGTTGAACCGCAACCCCGAAAACTTCTTTGCAGAAACAGAGCAAGCTGCTTTTTGCCCAGCCTCCATAATACCAGGAATCGATTTCTCCGTTGACAAGCTGTTGCAGGGTAGGGTCTTCTCATACGCGGACACACAGCGACATCGACTTGGTCCCAATTACCTGCAACTTCCAATCAATCGTCCACAGGCACCTGCTAACAACAACCAGCGCGACGGTGCAATGCAGTACGCGCCTTACGGTGGAGGAACAGTCAACTACGAACCCAACACTCTGGCTGGCGGAAAACCCCATGAGGCAACGGCTACACCGACTGAAGATTACAGTGTCAAAGGGAAAGTGATTCGACAAAAGATCAGCCTAACCAACGATTTTCAGCAGGCAGGTGAACGCTACCGCTCGCTAGGCAAAGTTGACCAAGAACACTTAATCGACAACATTGTCGATTCTTTGGGAAAAGCTGACAAGCCGATTCAGCAACGCATGGTCGAAAATCTAGCCAAAGCTGACCCAGAGTTTGGCAGAAGAGTGAGAAGGGGATTAAAACTCTAGAGCGCGCTAATCCCAGCGCCATTTTTCTGTGTTGTGTTAGGATTGTATTTAGTTTTCTCAGGTTTTCTTCTTGGTTTTGCCCTTCTTCCATGTTGCCTATTAGGGTTGCCAGAAGCCGTTTCTTTTAGGCTGTCTTTTGGGGAGAAGATATTCTATCTTGCTGTTATTTCTTTGATAGATTATGGCTTCAGCCTGTATTGGCATCCGCATGGGAAAAAGAATAATGGCTGAGGCTAAAAACTATTTGGAGAAACCTGCGTGTTTGGGATAAAACCCTACATCAAACCCGATTACGTTTACACTCGCAACATCTGTTCTCTTGCAGTCACTTGACGTGCGATAGCGCAACAACCTCGAACGATCAACTTATTAGCGAGGCGTGACGAATCCTAGGTTAGGGTGTCATGCATGAAAGGTTTCAAGTCCAATGTCGAGAAGGATACTTTGGGCAACAGTGATTTTAGACGTGTGCTATACACTGGTAAATACAGTCAGCTTGTACTGATGAACCTCAAGCCTGGTGAAGAAATAGGCGAAGAGATCCATAAAACCATCGACCAGTTTCTTAGGTTTGAGAAAGGAGAGGGTGTGGTTTCTATAGACGGCGTGAAGCACAAGGTCGTTGATGGAGACGCTGTAATAGTGCCTGCTGGTGCAAGACACAACGTGACAAATACATCCAAGAATACGGAACTGAAGTTGTACACGATATACTCGCCGCCTGAACATCAAGACGGTACTGTACGCAAGACGAAAGCGGACGCGCTAGCGAAGCCAGAGGAGTTCGACGGCAAAACTACGGAATGAACCCCCCCTCATTTTCTTTCCATGCGCCAAAGTACTGCTGAATGTTTGTTCGAATAGCAGTTTTCTCCAAGGACAAGGTTGCTATACAAATTGTTCACGGCAAGCTAGTGTCTTTTGATGTAAGTCTTTCAAAGGAAGGTCTATTCAGGGCATTGGAGGTCTCGTGACCGTTTACGCGTCGGATTGCGCGTTATTTTGACATTACTTCGAATTCCACTTTTAAGGGAATAGGTTCTTTGAATATTGACAACACTGGACAGTTTGCTTCGGTTCTTCTCCAAGCAGCCTCGAGCAGTTCCTTCCTTGCCGTCGCATAGACTTTGGTTGTAATCGTGACTCCATTGAGTTTGGGCGAGTCAGCAGGTTTTTCTGCCTCAGCTACAACCTCAACTTTGCTGAGTTCAATTTTACTCTGCTTGCACACATCAGCAAATATCGTTACTGCACAATCTGCTAAAGCCATTATCGCCAATTCAATAGCTGTTGGACCTGTGTCATTTCCGCCTGCAGCCGTAGAAAGGTCACAAACTACACTGTGCGTTCTCGAATTGTCGACCACTGAACGGACATTCTCAATCCATTTAGCCGTAACCTTGTATTTTGGCATTTTATCACTGAAAATAACTTGTTCTGCTGGAGAATTTAAGAGTTATTGCTCAGGCACTCGCATCTGTCCCTTATGTGAATCATAGAGTTTACGTTTGTAGTATCCTCGCGCAGTGTACAGCGCCCCAACAGGGTTGTGACATAAGACGCGATCCTTGGCAACCAAAACTGTCACAGGGGCTTCAGAATATTTGATGAAAGCAGAATCATGCCCTACGCAAAGTCCCACAATTATGTTCAACTCTGTTTTCGCCTTGTTCATGATCAGTGCTTGTGCTACAGGATTGCAGATCGGCTCGAACGTGCCTGGACGCACTTTCTCACCGTCTTTCAGTCCTAGCTCTTCTTTTGAAACACCGCCAGTCTTGCAAAAAACGGAAGTCACTTCAAAACCGTTGGATTCAAGGATATCCGTCAGCACTTTTCCCTCTTGAGCCAATCCTACACAGCAGGCAACACCGAGCCTTACGAAATTCATCCTTCTGGCAAATTCCATCGTGTCCTCGACTCGAGTCCACTTCATGTAACCCTCTGCCTCCACCAGAGCCGAAGCACGAGCTAATTTTCCTACATCAGGTTTTTCGTACTCTTTCCTAGCTTTTGCCAGAATATCTTTCTCAATGTTCATCGGACAAAAATCCAACTTGGAAGTAACTCCGGCCTGTTCAGGGTGTTCGCACACGAAAACGGTACACTTGCTGCACTTAACCAAGATCTCTCCTCTCGAATAGCATGACGTTGTTTTTGTAAGACTTATGTCTTCCCTGTGCATGTCATTAAGTTTTCATGTCTTCGGCATGTTGTGTTTCCCGCGTGTTATGCGAAACGTTTAAAAGAGTTATGAATGTTTATTCATAACTTATGCCTAGACCAAGAATCTGCCGACGAGTTTACTGTGAACCAGACGTAACCTACTTCAAGCCAAGAGGTGTTCCGATGATTTCCTTGGAAAGCGTTAGCCTAACCGTGGATGAATTCGAGGCGATACGGTTGAAAGATGTTGAGGGATTAGAGCAGACAGCCGCGGCTGACAGCATGCACATATCGCAACCTACCTTCCACAGAGTAATAGAAGCAGCAAGAAAGAAAGTGGCAGATGCTTTGGTTAATGGCAAAGCCATACGAATAGAAGGAGGAGATTACGTGTCAAACACGAATAGAAAATTCAAGTGCCTCAACTGTAACCATGAATGGGAAGAACCTCATGGAAGAAGGAGACCCAAAGCATGCCCCAAATGCGGAAGTAAGAATATTCACAGATCTCCAGAGGACAGAGGGTATGCTAGACTTGGAAGAGGTTCGCAGGGGATCATTGAATTGATGAAAAAGGAGGTGACGCAATGAAGTCTAAAGTTGTTGTTCCAGTTTCGGACAAGAATGGTTTGAATGCAAGAATAGCGGAACATTTTGGAAGAGCATCCTTCTATGTCGTTGTAGAATTGGAGAACGGCGGAAAAATCAAGAGCATCGAAACTTTGGAAAACAATGGTGAGCATTTCGGAGGTCAGGGACATATGCATGAACACATATTGGAGCAGAAACCGAACGCGATAATAACCTATGGAATGGGTCCAAGAGGGTTAGTCGGGTTTCAAGAAGCAGGAGTAGCGGTGCTAAAAGCTGACGCAGATACTGTTAAAGACGTGATTGTCTCCTACAATGATGACAAGTTGCAAGAGTTAACTGAAGGTTGCCATCATGCACACCATCACTGAGACAAGAAACGCACGCGTGCGCATTACTCATAGATTCAATAGATTTCGCGAGGCAGAGAGGTGAATGGTATAAGAAAATTGACAGTGGTTGTTCCAACCGAAGAATACGATGGTTTGGAAGATGTTGTTTCTGAAGTATTCAGCAAAGCTAAAACTTTCACCATAGCAGATGTTGAAGAAAACAATGTCAAAAACGTAATGGTATTTGAAAATCCAGCGTCCTCTTACAAGCATGGTTCTGGGCCAATCGTGGCAAATAAGTTAGCTGAACTCAAAGTAAATTTGGTTCTGACTGCTAAACTCGGTTTAGAGGTTTCTGAATTGCTTAAACAGCATAACATAAAAACAATCTCGGTTAGACCAGGCACAAGAGTCTTAGATTCAATAAAAGAAGCCATGTTCAAATCAGAAACCAAAGGCATAGGCAAAGCACGACGCAAAAGCAACAATTAATTCTATCATTCGCGCGTGTGCGTACTCTGTAATATCCAGAGTTTGTTAGTGCTTGAGTAGTATGAGCAGGTAATAGTAGAAGTAGAAGCTTAAGATAGGCAAGCCAGTAGTTTGTCGTTTTATTTGTATGGTATATATTCTTTTCCTAGCAGTTCACGTGCAATAACCGTTCTCTGAATATTACTTGCTCCTTCCGCACCCACACAGTAACTCATTATTCCTCGCAAACCCATCTCCAGCGGGCATTCCTTCGTATATCCGTAAGCTCCCATCCAAACCATCGCATGCTTATACACATCAAAAGCCAAATGCGGCGCAATCAACTTGCACGCAGCAATGTACCTGCCAACCTCCAACGCTGAAAACCTGTTATGCTTGTACTTCATGTCATTCATCCAAGCTGTACGATAAGTAAGCGATTTCAAACTCTCAAGCTGCGCCCAATCATCAGCCAACTCAAACTGAATCCCCTCAAACTTGCCAATCGGCCTACCAAACGCCTTACGCTCCTTAATATACTCCATCCCAATGTCCAACGCACGCCTAGCCGCACCCACACAAACCGCCGCAATCAAAATACGCGCATTATCAAACCCCTCCATCGTTAAGTAGAAGCCTTTATCCACTTCACCGATGCGGTTAGCATCAGGAACCTTAACATTCTCCATCTTGAAACCGCCCGTCGAAATCGCCATCCGCCCCATGTCCTCAAAACGCTTGTTAATCTCCACACCTGCCGCGTTCATGGGCAAATAAAAACCCGTCATACCCCTATGCGCTGCTTCAACAGGCGCAGACGAAGTCCGAGCGATAACAAAATAGCCACCACCAAGCTTCTTCGCTTCTTCCGTGCCGCTGATGTACATCTTCTCGCCGTTCAAAACCCAACCATTACCATCCTTCTTTGCAGTGGACTTGAAAGCCGCAACATCCGAACCCCCACCAGACTCAGTAGAAGCAATGCCTATGAAAGCGTCACCCTTGAACGCCTTACGCATAACTTCTTCTCTCACTTTCTCACTGCAGTACCTGTCAACCACAAAACCCCAAGAAGACTCAACAAGCCAAAGCACCGGCAAAGCAATACTCACATCCGCATAACCAAGCTCCTCCGCAGCAATACATGCCATAACCCAATCCGCACCTGTGGCACCATGCTCTTGAGGAGCCGTCATAACAAGCAAACCCATATCCGCCATGCTCTTCAAAACTTCACGAGGAATCTCGCCTTTACTATCCATCTCCCGAATCTTCTCTAACGGCAAATTCTTCATGCACCATTCACGTATGGCGTTCCTGAAAAGCTCCTGTTCTTCCGTGAAACCGAAATCAACCATGACCTTTCACCCTTTTGAACCAGAACTACAGGAACAAAAGAATATAAAAGTTGCCCGAAAACTAGCACAAAACCTTTGACAAAAGCAAGTCAACAGGGCTCTGGTTAAGATGCAAACCAAGTTTCTGCTGTTCAACGCCCAACGCCAAACCCAGCAACTGCGTGTAATAAACAACAGGAAGATTCAGCTTCGCGCCCACGGTTGTCGCGGCTTCTTTCTGTTTAGCATCAAACATCAACGCACAATCAGGACAAGAAACAACCAACCCATCCACCGACAAATTCTGCAAAGCCTTAAGCTTACTCCCAGCAAGCGAAAGCGCCGAATCAACATGACTATACGTCAAAGCAGAACCGCAACAATCCAGCTTCTCAGCATAATCCACACTCTCCACGCCCAATGCACCAACCAACTCATCAAGCTTCCGAGGGCTTTCTGCATCATCCGCCCTTCCAAGATCACTGTAACGAACAAGCTGACACCCCACATGACTCGCCAGTTTCAAACCCTTAAGCGGCTTAACCACCGCCTCCTTAACCGCCTTCAAGCCAACACCGTCATGTAACAAATCAATAACATGCCAAACCTTAACATCAGAACGATACTCCAAACCCTCCTCCTTCAACAAGCCAGCAACTTTCTGCCTAACCCTTTCATCCCTCTCAAAAACCCTTTTCGCCTCTGAAATCACGAAGTGACAACGATTACAAGGAACAAGCAAATCAGCTAGCCCTGTTGATCCAGCCAAAGCCAAAACCCGCACGCCAAGATACGTAGCCGCAAAATCATTAACACTCTTAACAGGATCACCACAACACACCGCCTCGGGCAAGTCAACAAGCTCAACACCAAGCCGCGGCAAAACTTCCCGAACCGACAACTCATACGCATATTGACTCGTCAGAATCCTACAACCCCAAAAGACTGCGACTTTCACGTTCCCCGCTCCTCCAAGGCTTTAAGAAAAACCGCCTGAAAACTCTCCTTAGGACCCGCAAGCTTAGGCAACCCTAGGCTTTCACGGTTAAACGTCTCCATCTTCCTCGAAGTAACCTTCTGACAAGCCTCCGCCAACCCGCTCTCAAGAACCAGCGACAGCGCTTTCATGTAAGCCTCAGGCACTTTCACTTCTCTTTCCACAGCCAAATTCCTCAAAGCCATTATCACATGGTAAGGCGACGCCTTCTGAGGACATCGCTGAACGCATTTCAAACACGTCACACAAGTCCAAATAATATCCGAAGAAGCTAACTCATCAACAAAACCCAAGTTAACAAGCTTCTCAACCTCATGAGGCTTCAATTCCAAAAGCTTCAACGCCGTACATCCGCTCGTACATTTAATACATTGAAAACAATTCACAAGCTCCCTGCCGCGCAACTTCGCTAAAATCTTCTCGCGTGATTCACGATTTGGCTTAGCCATCGACATCAAATCAACCAAACTCAAAATCAACTTCCTCCCTTCGCTTCCGCCTCGGCAAACGCCGCCCGAACCTGAGCCACAACCTGCTTGCTCCCATACTGCTGAATCGTAATGGCGCCAGTCGGACACGCTGCACTACACAAACCACAACCTTGGCACATAGCCTCAACAACCTCCGCCCTAAGCGCGTCGCCTTCACTCTTCATCTCAATAGCCACAAACGGACACAGCGACTCACAAACCCTGCACCCGCTGCACAAGTCTTTGTCCACAACCGCCTTCAAAGGCTCAAGCTCAATCTCACCCTTCGACAACAAATCAATAACCTTAGCAGCCGCGCCACTCGCTTGAGCCACCGTGTCTGGGATGTCCTTCGGTCCTTGACACGCGCCTGCGAGAAATACGCCTGCTGTTGAGCTTTCCAGCGGACGCAGTTTTGGATGAGCCTCCAACAGAAAACCATCCGCACTCCTGCATGCATGGAACAACTCGTTAATCTTTGCAAGGTCGGCGTTAGGCACGAGCCCATTGGCAAGCACCACCATGTCAGCGTGCATCTCCAGAAGCTTGTTAGTTCCCCTCTCGTAAACATCAAAGTAGAGCGACCCATCTGTAGCGCCGCGAACGTCAGACGGGATACCTGCCACAAAATTAATGCCTAAATCCCTAGCACGCCTGTAGAATTCCTCGTATCCCTTGCCGAAAGACCGCAAGTCATTAAAACAAACGTAGATATCCACGTCTTCGCCGAGCTTTTCATGAGCGAGAATCGCCTGCTTCAACGTCACCATGCAACCGACACGACAGCAATACTCGTGGAAACGCTTGTCCCTAGAACCCACACATTGAACGAAAACAATAGTCTTAGGCGGCTTGCCCGTTTTTGGAGACAGAATCTTGCCGCCAGTCGGTCCTGACGCGTCTGAGATTCTTTCAAACTCGATGTTAGATATCACGTTTGGAAACCTGCCATAACCAAACTCCGCCATCTTTGACGCATCGAAAACTTCCGAACCCACCGCGATGACTATTCCGCCCACTTTAAGCTGTACGGTTTTAGGCTTCTGCTTAAAATCTACGGCTTTAGCCTCGCATGCTTCAAGGCATTTGCCGCACACATCCTTCTTAAGCTTCAGCCTAAGACAATAATCAGGGTTTATGACTGCTACTTTCGGCACGGCGTGCGAAGAATAGATGGATACTGCACGTGTCTGGCTTAGGTTTTCGTTAAACTTGTCAGGAACTTTAACAGGACAGACTTTAACGCATAGTTCGCAGCCTACACACTTGTTTTCAGCCACATAACGTGGCTTCTTTAGGATTGAAACTTCATAGTTTCCGACAAAACCCTTCACATCAATAACTTCGGAATTCGTCAGCAACGTAATATTCGGGTGTTTAGCAACATCAACCATCTTAGGCGTCAAAATACACGCACTGCAATCAAGCGTGGGAAACGTCTTGTCCAACTGCGCCATACGCCCGCCAATGCTAGGTTCCTTCTCTACAAGGTAAACCTTGAAGCCTGCATCAGCCAAATCAAGCGAAGCCTGTATCCCAGCAATCCCGCCGCCAACAACCAGAACATTCTTCTCAACGCTGACCTTGCGCTTTTCCAACGACTCCAACAACCTAACGCGCGCCACACCCATCCTCACAAGCGCCTTAGCCTTCTCCGTCGCTCTCTTAGGTTCCTGAGCATGAGGCCAAGAAACCTGCTCCCGCAAATTAACAATCTCAACCAAATAGGGGTTCAATCCTGCTTCTGCAACCGCATTGCGGAACGTTTCTTCATGCATCCGCGGCGAACACGTTGCGATGACAATCCTGTCAAGCTTATGAGCCTTAATGTCCTTCTGGATCATGCGTTGGCCTAGTTCAGAACACATGTAAGTGTAATGCTTAGCTAGGGCAACATCTGGAAGGCTCTTGGCGTATTCTGTAACTTTTTCAACGTCTACCGTGCCAGCGATGTTTAAGCCGCAGTGACAGACGTAGACGCCTATGTTGACCATATGCAAAGCCGACCGAAATCATGTTTAAAATAGCTTGAGGGTTAAACCCTTCTATTATCCTTTATGCGTCAAAACGTAAAATTACGATGAAGCTTCTTCTAGGCGTTCTGCATTAACCATAAGACTAATTATCGAAGAAAGCATACCATCTGTGTCATGGACAAGATGATTAAGATCAACGCACCACAAATCGACAGAAAAGAAATCGACGCAGTCACCAAGGTCTTGAAAAGCGGCGGGCTAACCCACGGAATCGGCGCAGGTCCGATGGTCACTGAATTCGAAAAATCCTTCGCAAGCTTTGTCAAAGCAAAACATGGAATAGCCGTGAACACGGGAACCGCAGCCTTGCACGCGGCACTTGCGATGGCAGGCGTTAAAGCAGGCGATGAAGTAGTCCTGCCTAGCTTCACTTTCGTCGCCACGGCCGAAGTTGTCGCGTTAATCGGCGCAAAACCAGTCTTCGCCGACATCGACCCCGACACCTATGACGTTTCACCTAAAGCCATTGAAAAAACGATAACGAAAAAGACGAAAGCCATCATGCCTGTTGACCTTTACGGCTTATCTGCTGACATGAAACCCATCAGAGAAATAGCCGACAAACATGGGTTGAAAATCATAGAAGACGCGGCACAAGCGCACGGAGCAACTTACTATGGAAAGCCTCCAGGAGCGTATGCTGACGCTGCTTGTTGGAGTTTCTATGGAAGCAAGAACATGACTACCGGCGAAGGCGGAATGATAACCACGAACGATGCTGAAATCGCGGAAAAAGCGCGTTACATGCGAAGCCACGGTGAAAAAGTGAAGTACGAATCGCTCATGCTTGGACACAACTATCACATGCCCGAAATCGAAGCGGCAATAGGCATTGCTCAACTGAAAAAACTGCCGAAGTTCGTTGCCAAGAGACGCGAAAACGCAAAAAAACTCACTAGACTTTTGCAGAAGACGAAGAAACTGCAAACACCAATAGAGCCGAAGGGCTTCAAGAGCAGCTGGTACATGTACACTGTCCGACTTAAGAACGCAAAGCGCGAAAAAAGAGACAAATTTGTGGAGCAACTGAAGCAAAACGGCATAGGCACGCTTGTATGCTACGTGAACCCTATACATCTCATGCCGTACTACCGCAAGTTTGGAAAATACAGGCTTCCAGTAACAGAGAAAGCGGCGGCGCAAGTGTTTTCCTTGCCCGTTCATCCAGGCGTAACTGCGGAGCAGATTGACTTTATCGGAGAAACGGTTCTTCATCTGTTACGTTAGACTTTCCACGCTAGATTTAAATAGAATCGGAGGCAAGTATTGAACCCTAATCGGGGTTTTAATGAGGAATCTAACATGGAGAAGGTTAAAGTTATTATAATGGGCGCGGCTGGTAGAGATTTCCATAACTTCAACGTCTTCTTCAGAAACAACGACGCCTACGAAGTTGTGGCGTTCACAGCCACGCAGATTCCGGGGATAGAAGGACGAACCTATCCAACCGAGCTTGCAGGTCCAAACTATCCGAACGGAATACCCATCTATCCCGAAGAAGAGCTTCCAAAACTGATAAAGGAACACGACATCGACCAAGTGATTTTTGCCTACAGCGACGTCTCACACGAAACCGTCATGCACAAAGCTTCAATAGTTCTGGCAAACGGCGCCGACTTCCGCCTGATGGGACCGAAGACGACGATGCTGAAATCAAAGGTTCCGATAGTTTCGGTGTGCGCGGTTAGAACAGGTTCGGGAAAAAGTCAGACTTCACGGCAAGTCGCAAAAATCCTGAAAAACAAAGGGTTACGAGTAGCCGCTATCAGGCATCCGATGCCCTACGGAGACCTCCGAGAACAGGTTTGGGAACGTTTTGCCTCGTACGAGGATTTGGACAAGTACAAATGCACGATAGAAGAAAGAGAAGAGTACGAACCGCACATTGACAACGGCATAGTCGTTTACGCGGGCGTTGACTACGAAAAAATCCTGAGGGAAGCTGAAAAAGAGGCAGACATCATAGTCTGGGATGGAGGCAACAACGACACCTCGTTCTACAAGCCAGATTTAAACATCGTCGTAGCCGACCCACACAGAGCTGGACATGAACTTACCTATCATCCTGGAGAACAGAACATTCGGATGGCAGACGTTATAATAATAAACAAGGTGGACACGGCTGACCCTGAGAAAGTGAGACGAGTTAAAGAAAACATAAAGATGGTTAATCCTGACGCCAAAGTTTTGGATGCTGCCTCACCAGTAACCGCTGACAAACCCGAGTTGGTTAGGGGAAAACGCGTGTTGGTAATCGAGGACGGACCAACATTGACGCATGGTAGCATGCCCTACGGAGCAGGAACGATAATGGCTAAGAACTCTGGCGCGAGCGAAATCGTTGACCCGAAGCCTTACGCAGTCGGCTCGATAAAAGAGACTTACAAGAAATACACGCATTTAGGCTCGATCCTTCCAGCGTTGGGCTATAGTGAGAAACAGGTGGCTGAGCTCAAAGAAACGATTGACCATGTTCCATGCGACGTGGTAATCATCGGCACGCCAATCGACTTAAGAAGAGTCATAACCATCAACAAACCAACCGTCAGAGTGAAATACGAACTAAAAGTTTTAGGTCCAATCTCGCTGGAGCAGGTTTTAGAAGAGTTTCTTCAAAGAGGCAAGAAAGATTGAGCACCGAAGAAACAGAAATCTCCCGTGTCAAAGTAAAGTTCATAATCGAAGGCTTGGGCGACGCTGAAGGAGAGCTGGTGCGTTTTCTAGCACCCAGAACAGTAGACATGATCGTTAGAAAATTACCTATTGAAGGCAGAGCCGCCCTGTACAAGGAAGAAATCTATTTCGAGACGCCCATAAAGATGGGAGAAGAAAAAGCAAAGAGCACGGTGGAAAAAGGAACAATTGCTTTCTGGCCGATGGGAAGCGCCGTATGCATTTTCTACGGCGAATCGCAGCCATACAGCCCCGTGAGTAACTTGGGTAAGATAACCAAAAACCTAGAATTGTTCAGCCAACTTAAGAGCGGAACCAAAGTTAGGATGGAGCTTCTAGTAAGCTAGGGAACTTTCACTCCAAAACCTCAAAAGCCTATCACACTCAGCCACAACTTCTTCCTCTCTACTTTTTGTTTTTAGCACATTGAGAAATTCGATGCGTTTCTTAACCGAACGTTTTTCTGCAGTGCCGCCGTAGTAAAGCTTGCCTTCCAGATACTCTTTCATGCCGTTTGCTTTTTGCACAAAAAGACTGGCAGCATCCACAGGGTTTTGCACGGCGTATTCGTTTGCCCAGATTGTCGCATCGGCTTCGCGAAGCTGGGTCAAACCGTCAATCTCTACTATGCTACGCAAGTAAGTTCTAAAGAAGTCATAGTAACCTGCCACCTTGACAAGCTCAAGAACGCGCTCGACTTTCCGCTTGAATTTCGGCTTTCCTGTTATCGTGATTTGATGCTTGTAGCCTTTGTCAACGAGCTCTTTGGCTTTTTTAACCTCATCAGTAGTGTAGATTCTTTCGGGAAAACCCATTAAGATTCCTAGTTTCCTAGAAGCCGTGTGAAACAGAAAAGGTTTGTTCAAATGCGAAGCTTAGTCAACTTTGTAGATTTTGATGCTGTGGCTACCGGAGACAAGTTGGATTTTGCCGTTTTCTTCCAGTTGTTCCAGATAATCTTTCGCCGCGCTCATGCGTATTCCAAGGCGCGAAGCCACGGAGTATGGTGTTAAAACGTTCATCTTCTTTAGTTCGCTGAAGATTTTTTCGTTTTTAATATCTGGCGCGAGTATGCTAAGCATTTTCTTTTCTTTCGGCGGTCCGGTCTTTTCCTTTTTCTTCTTCTCTTTGTCTTCCTCGTCTTTCTTATCTTGCATGCGTTCCATTTGCTTTAGGTTAAGCTTCTTTTTGCCACCCATTTTTTCTCAGCTTCTATCTTTGAATGATTTCCTCGTGGTTCTTTAGGTTTTCTATGAATAAACAAAACTTAGTTATTTCAACTTTATGCTTGACTTGACAAAAAGAAAAGAGAAACTGGGGAAAGTTATCTGTTCATAACTTTCTTCGCAGCGATTTCGATGTCTTCTGCTTTGATGGTTTT
Organism: Bathyarchaeia archaeon; assembly: GCA_035542975.1. Lineage (GTDB taxonomy): Archaea > Thermoproteota > Bathyarchaeia > Bathyarchaeales > Bathycorpusculaceae > DATKKK01. The sequence continues at coordinate 55,139 of DATKKK010000040.1, forward strand.
TCTTCCAGCGTGCATTGCGAAATCTAAGGCTTCTTTAGCGATTTTTACGCCGATCTCTTCTAATGCTTTTGCAAGTTCTTTTGCTGCGGCTTCGCTGACTCTGTCAGCTCCAGCTTTTTTGCACAGTCGATGCATTGGAGCTACAGCTAATTCTAATTCAACCATAAAGGGTTCTCCGTAGCCTCTTTTTGTATTTACAGCAATATTTAACGTTTATTGTTGTTCGCTTGCCAAAAACAGTCGTGTATACCCAAAACTATTCAGACGAAAAGGGAAATTATAAATGCGCTTTATAGTCTAGTTTTCTGAAAGCCGTGACTTAACATGAGATTCGTTGACGCGCATATACATCTTTCAGACGAAGAATATTCCAATATCGTTGATGAAATCATAGCTGATGCCAAAAACGCGAACGTAGTGGCTCTAGTTTCAAACTCTATGGACCTGAAAACAAGCATCGAAAGCCTGAAGCTGGCTGAAAAAAACGAAGGAACAGTCTATGCTGCTCTGGGGGTTCACCCATGGAACGTGCAAGCTTTAACAGAAACTGAGCTTCAGCAAACATTAGATTTCATCTTAAACCAAAAAGGACACAAGGAACTCGCTGCAATCGGCGAGATAGGACTCGATTTCAAGTATGAGAAGATATGGGACAAACAGATGAAAGTCTTCGACGACATGTTACATCTAGCTGAAAAGCTAGATTTGCCCGCCATAATCCATTCCCGAGGCACTACTGCGCAGATCGTCGACATGCTTCCATCATACAAGCTGAAAAAAGTCTTGCTACATTGGTTCAGCAACCCGATAAGCGTGTTGTTCAAAGCTGTGGAAAAAGGATACTACATCACCGAAGGAGCTCCAACAGCGTACTCGAACGGCATACGCGACGTCGTAAGACGAGTACCGTTAACTAATTTACTGACTGAAACAGACGGGCCGGTACGCTTTTTCAAGTCACCCTTCGACGGCAAAAGGACCACGCCTGCCTTCATTCCAACGGTCGTCAAAGCCATTGCTGAGATAAAGAAGATGAATGTGGAAGAGGTTGCAGAGCAGATAATAAGTAACTTTGAAAGCTTTTTTGAGGTAAGGTTAAATTAGTCTTATGTTTTATGAGTGACTGTATTTATACGATGGAGTAGAGGGGAAACGCTTGGGAAACGTGCGGACAGACCAAGTTAAGCGTACAGCGAAGGAACTTGTTAGGCGATTCCCTGACAAATTCTCTGACAATTTTGAAAATAATAAGCGTCTTGTTAACTTGCTTTTGCAGGGAACCACGATGAAAATTAGAAATCAGATTGCTGGTTACATAACACATTCTCTTATTGCACCAGAGATGGAGTCTGAAGAGGAGACTGTTGAGGAAGAAGGCGAAGAAGCCGACTGACCCTTATTATAAAATGCAGAAACTGAAAGGACTATGCCAATATGATGGATGAATACAGAAAAGGATGGGCACTGCGATACTTGCGGGAAGCAAAAGCTGAGCTTCAAGCAGCAAGAAAAATGCCCTATATGGCACCAAGCCTCATCCTAGAAGCCATAAGAAAAGCGCGAAACGCCATCTACTATAGCCTAGGAGAACCCGCCTTCGTAGAAATCGCCGTAAGAGAAACAGCAGAAAAAACACAAACAATCGAAGACCCCGTTCTAAAAACCTTGATAGATATCGAGGGTATAATACAACAGCTGTCTCAAGTGGAGGAAGTGAACGGAGAAATAGCCATCAAACAAGCCGACAGCTTAGTGCAATTAGCCTCAGACATAGTTGAAACCGTGATTGGCGAAAAAATAGAAGATTGAGGGAAGGTTCAGCGTTTTTCAAGAGCCTTTGCTATACGATCCAAAGCTTTTTTGATGTTTTCAACCGAATTGGCAAAAGATAACCGCAGATAGCCTTCACCGTATTTTCCAAATGAAGTGCCTGGCAGAACAGCAACGCCTCCGTTGTAAAGCAGATGATCTCCAAGTTTGCGGCAATCCATTCCTGTTCCCGTTATGTTCGGAAACACGTAGAAAGCTCCACGCGGTTTCTTGCATGTAAAGCCTTTAATGTTGTTCAAACCTGAAACTATTACTTCTCGACGTTTCTTGAATTCAGCCACCATTTTTTCAGGCTCTGTTTGTGGTCCTTTTAAGGCTTCAACGCCCGCCATTTGAGTAAACGTGGAGGTACAAGAGTTTGAGTTGGTCATGAGTTGTGCACATTTCTGAGCCAAATCTTTGCGCATCACACCATAGCCTAGACGCCAGCCTGTCATGGCGTAAGTCTTTGAAAAGCCATCTAGTAGTATTGTTTTTTCCTTCATGCCCGGAAACTGGGTGATGCTTTCATGCCTACCCTCGTATATTATCCTGCTGTAAATCTCGTCAGCAAGCACGAACACGTCGTCTCTGTTCGCAACGCAGTCAGCTATAACACGCAAGTCTTCTTTGCTCAAGACGCCGCCTGTCGGGTTTTCTGGCGAGTTAATGATTATCATCTTGGTTTTCTTCGTTATCTTCTGCTTGATGTCTTCTGGGTTCATGCTGAAGTCGTTCTCTTCTTTGAGTTGAATGGGTATTGGCTTAGCGCCAACAAAGTTTATCAAGGATTCGTAGATTGGAAAACCAGGGTTTGGGTACAAGACTTCCTCGCCTTGGTTGACTAAGGCTAGTATGCTGAAGAACATGACTGGCTTGCCGCCTGGTGTTACGACAACTTCGTCTGCTGTGACGTTTAGGTTTCTGGTTTTTGAGATGTATTCAGCTATGGTTTGTCTGAGTTCTGGTGTTCCTGCAGATGGTGTATAATGCGTGTAGCCTGAGTTGAGTGCTTTTATTGCCGCGTCTATGATGTTTCTCGGCGTGTCAAAATCTGGTTCGCCGATTTCCAAGTGTACAACGTCTTTTCCTTGTTTTTCAAGTGCTTTTGCTTTTGCGAGCACTTCGAAGGCGGTTTCGGTTCCTAAGGTTTCCATTCTTTTTGCAAAGACGGAATCCAACATAAATCACCTTTATTTTGGAGGAACTTAAAAGTAAAAAGTGGGAGGTATTTAACTATTACACTGCAACGGTTTGCAATTTGATGTTTAGAACAGTTTTGACAGCGGTCGTACCTTCAGCACGTCAAGGTTAACTAGGTTCGGCGGCTTTCTTCCTTCAAAGAACGAGACTAAGTTGTCAGCGACCATCTCGGACATTTTTGAACGAGTCTCCAGGCTTGCGCTTGAAATATGCGGCGCAACAACCACGTTCTCAAGCTTTAGCAACGGATTATCCATGGGCGTGGGTTCCTGTTCGAACACGTCGAGCCCTGCACCAGCGATTTTTCCTTCCTTCAAAGCCTCGTACAACGCTTTCTCGTCAACAACAGGTCCACGTGAATTATTGATAAGGTAGGCAGTTTTCTTCATGAGCTTGAGTTTCTCCGCGTTTATCAAGTGGTGTGTTTCTTTCATGAGTGGAACGTGTATGCTCACGTAATCTGATTCTTTCAAGAGGGTGTCAAGGTCAACTTTTTTGGCGTTAAAGTCCTTCTCGATTTCTGGTCTCGGCATGACATCGTAGAAGAGTATTTTCATGTTAAACCCCGTCGCTCTTTTCGCCACAGCGTATCCTATTCTTCCTGCGCCGACCACTCCTATTGTCGCGTTGAAAACGTCTCTGCCAGCCAGCATGTTTGGGTGCCAGCCGACCTTCCATTTGCCCCCACGAACGTACCTGTCTGCTTCAGCCACACGTCTTGCAACCGCCATGAGTAGAGCCCAAGCAAAATCCGCCGTGGTGTCTGTCAAGACTTCAGGCGTGTTCGTAACGTAGATTCCTCTTTTCGTGGCTTCAGCGATGTCTATGTTATCGAAGCCCACAGCCAACTGCGAAACAATCTTCAGTTTAGGCGCGGCATTGAAGACCTCGGCGTCTATCTTGTCAGACAAGAGCGAAGCCAAAGCGTCAACGTTCTTGGCTTTTTCGATAATTACGTTTTTCGGCGGCGGAGCGTATTCCGGCCAAACTTCCGTGTCAAAATGTTTTTTTATGATGTTTAAGCCTCTTTCCGGAAGCTCTCGAGTGACGTAGATTTTAGGTTTAGGCATACGGTTCACCATTATTTGGTTGTTTGCGGCATTCTTTATTAGTCTTAATTCCGCGAATGCAATACTTTCATTATAACAGTTAAATAAGTTTTCGTAGAATCTGGCGCGCTTTGACTATGGTCCTTTCTGTCCGTAATGCGCTATTATTGTAACGAGATCGAGGATGTCAATTTTTCCATGTGGAGATGCTATATCTGCTTTCGAATTCCAGTTTGATTCTCCCAATGTGGAGCCATATATTCCTGATACTATGACTACATCTTGAATGTTAACGACTCCATCATTGTTCAAGTCGCCAAGTATCAGTGAAGCTCGAGTCAGAAACTCGCTTTGAGTAAGTTCACTATTCGAAGTGAAAATATATTCGAAGTTGCCATCACCATTTGGATCCACTCTAACGATAACACCTTTTTCACCACGAGAAAGAGCATTCCAATCAATAGTGTATTGATAGATTACATCAGTTGTTACAGGGATCTCGATGGCAGTAAACGCAGAGAATTTTTGATTGTCGTCTTCTTCTGTCAGATTTCCTAAAAAGGCAGATAAATTGTATACACCAACATCAGTGCCTTTCAGAAAAACTTGGTAGTTGCCAGCAACAGGGAGAGGAATTTCTATTAATTGTGGAGAAATCCCATGACCGCTATAAAATGCCTCAGGTATTTCGTTGACCTCTCGTTGGGTCATGAAGTCAAAACCTACACGTCTTCCTTTGCTATCCACAACCAACAGATCTGCTGATGAATCTGCCATTACATGCAAAAACTTTTCGCAGAGAACAGTGGGTGCAGGTCCGGATGTTAATTCCATTCGGTCTATGCGCACTTCCGTAAGATCAATTGTCAGGTTGCCGTCAGAAACACTTTCACCCATGTCTGATACCTTTGCCCACGTATAGAGTTGTGCTTCGAAAATCCAACTGTACTTATGACCTACTTCAAGATTTAAGAGACCTTGAATAACGTATTGAGAATCATTGAAACTCTTTGAATCTCCACCATAACTGTCTAAGGACGCGAATTCTTGGTCTGATTGATAGTGGTAAATGTCCAAATCCTCTTTCCAAATTTCTGTTGAAGTTGTCTCGTCGTAGACTCGAAGACTGGCGTTGAAAAACAACCCTTGGCTTATCGTGCTAGCTGAAAGTTTGGATGTGAAAGAGATAGCTGACCACGTTATAAGTCCATTGACATTGAATGTTGCTTTTGCTCTTGATTCCCCAAACCAATTATTGACCCACGAATCTTCAAATGCTACAGTTGCAAAAGCTCTGCTATCTCCTCCAAGGGCTGACCATGTCCGCGCTACAATCTTTCCTTTTCCACTTGACTCATCAACCGCCAAATCATGCGACGCTTGTGCCGCTCCGAAGGATTCATGCCATCCTGTTCCAGGTGGTGTTGAAAGTTGAAAGGGTGGATTGAACGTTTTGAGGGCAGGTGTGGCGTTCAAGGAAATTGGGGTTGTGTGTGAAAGAGTGCCGCTGGTTCCTGTCACGTTTAGTGTATAGACTCCAAGCGTTGCTGTGTTTTCAAGGGCGACCGTCAGAGTGGAGGTTTTTGAGCCTCCTATTTCGGGTGTAACAAACTGAGCACTTAATGATGCCGTAATCTTTGATGGTGTACCTGTTAGGTCTAGTTCGACTTGGTGGTTAAAGCCGAACATTGAGGTTATGGTAATAGTTGATGCACTTGAATTGCCTTGCTGAATTGATAACAAAGCTGGAAAAGCCGTGACTAAGAAGTCTGGCGTTGGTTTCCATGGGTTTGTGAGAGGGTAGCGATCTTTGTTTATTCCGCCTATTTTGTAGGAATGATCTAATATGCCATCACTGCCTGTTTCATTTTGATACGATCCGCTATATGAGTCCACATCTGCATAGTCACTCCAATAGTTTCCGCCAGATGGATAGTCGTTGTCCCAAGCGTTTGCATAAGCTCCAGCCTGAGATTCTAAACGCACTTGTTGCGAGTTACTTACTAGATTGTTATGGTAAATGTTGTTGTTGTATGGATATTCAGGTCCGTAGAGCCAGATACCCTTTGAATTGTGCGTTATATTGTTTCCAAAAATGTTATTGTCCCAGCAACATGCAAGCCAGATTCCGTAACCACTGTTTGCAAACGTATTTCCGAAGATATTATTGTGCATAGATACCAACACTATGATGGCCTCTTCACTGCCTGCTACATTGTTTCCATAAAGGAGGTTGTAATTCGAAAAACTCCACACCGCGATGCCTCGATTATTGCTTTTTATAGTGTTGCCATATACGATGTTGTGTTTCGAGCTGGAAATAAAGAGACCTGCACTATTACTTGCTATTGTGTTTCCAGAGACACTATTGTCTGAAGAAGAACCAAAAGCGATGCCGTAATCCCTGTTTGCTGTTATGTTGTTTCCACAAATACTATTACTTGAAGAGGAAGCAAAGTAGATGCCTTCATTATTGTTTGTTATGTTATTTCCAGAAATGAGGTTGCTTGAAGAGGTTCTAAAATCGATGCCATAGTTAAAACCTTTTATGTTCACGTTTTGAATTGTCACATTGTTTATTCCGGATAAATAGAATCCGTCCCCGCTTCCAGAGCCTTGAAGGATGTAGCCGTTTCCGTCAATTTTTATGTTTTTTTTCTCAACCACAATAGAACCATTAATGTTATCAGCGAAGGTGTAGGTAATATTGTCGACGGTTGAGATGGGAATGCCTGAAGGGTCGATGCTTCCATCCACCCTAATATAAATGACTCCACTCGCTCTGACCGGCTCAACCTTGAAAGCTACTTCCAAAATTCCAATAATAAGAATAAATAGAATTATCCCGGAAGTGGCTCTCTTAACCAAGTCTTCTCTCTCCAAATGATACTCAAGTTAGCCCAGATAGATAACACTTTTGAAACAATCTTCTATCGAATTGAAAAGAAGTTGCTTTTGTATTCACAACAAAATCCTAGTTGAGCTCAACTAGTGCTCAAAATGTAGCGCGCGGCAGACTAAATAATCACATTGTTAAGTTTATTAGCATTAACTTATTACACTTACGCATCAACCATGAAAAACCTTAACATGGGTTACACATGATAACGATAGAAAACAAACAACAACTCATCGAAAACGGCGAGACACCGTTAAACCGAAAAGCCAGAAAGCTAGCTCTCGAAAGCTTCGAAGCCGCGTTGAACGCTGTTGACTCGAAGAAAATAGTAAAATCAAGGCTTCATCTGAAAGATTCGATGCTCAAAGTGGACGGTTACTCTTTTGACTTGGAAAAATTTAAGCACGTTTACGTGGTGGGTGGTGGCAAAGCAAGTGGTTCGATGGCTGAAGGGTTGGAAGAGGTTTTAGGCAATCGGATAACGAAGGGAATCGTGAATGTGCCAAAGGGAAGCAAACTGAAAACACGAACAATATTGCTCCACGAAGCCAGTCATCCGATGCCTGATGAACATGGCGTGGACGGCACGCGTCGCATTGTGGAGATTGCCGAGCAAGCAGAAAAAAACGATTTGATTATTTGTTTGATTTCAGGTGGCGGCTCAAGCCTCATGCCGTTGCCACGTGGAGGAATCTCGATCTCCGACAAGAGGCTGATTACAGACGCTCTGCTCAAGAGCGGAGCCACGATAAACGAGATTAACACTGTTCGCAAACACACATCTGATTTTAAAGGCGGCTGGCTTGCGAAAAAAGCCTATCCCGCTACCATCCTGAACTTGATTCTTTCGGATGTGGTTGGCGACCCGCTAGATTTTATTGCCTCAGGTCCTACGGTTCCTGATTCCACGACATTTAGTGACGCGTTGAATATTCTGAAAAAGTACAAGTTATGGGAGAAAACGCCAGAATCAATAAAGAATGTGCTGCTGGAAGGAGAAAAAGGCATAATTCCTGAAACGCCTAAAGCAGGTGACGAAGCCTTCAAGAATGTTGTCAATGTTGTCATCGGCAACAACAGAGTCGCAGGTTTAGCAGCTTGTCAACAAATGAAAACTTTGGGTTTAAACACGTCATTGTTGACGGCGACGATGGAAGGCGAGGCTCGCCAAGTGGCAAAACTGCTAGCATCAATCGCCCGTGAAGCTTCTATTTCAAACAATCCTGTTGCGAAACCAGCAGGCATAGTTGCAGGCGGAGAAACGACCGTGACGGTTGTTGGGAAAGGTCGGGGCGGCAGGAATCAGGAGCTGGCTTTGGCTGTCGCGTTGAAGTTGAAAGGTTTGGATGGTGTGGTTCTGGCTTCGCTGAGCACGGATGGTGTTGACGGTCCGACGGATGCGGCTGGAGCGATAGTGGATGGAAAAACGCTTGCCCGAGCAGAAAAGATGGGGTTAAACGCGGAAAAGTTTCTAGCTAACAACGATTCATTCACGTTCTTTTCCAAGCTTGGTAACCTTATCTTTACTGGGCCTACAGGCACGAACGTCAACGACATCACCGTGATGGTGTCCGTGTAGGTTTCGAGGAGTAGAACGCGGTGATTGTGTCAGTCAAGTTTGTCGGCGTCTTCCGTAGCCTATCTGGCAAGAGCAAACTTGGTCTCAAACTTGCAAAGAACACGATTTTGAGGGAGGTTATAAAGAAGATAATTGAGGAATCACCCCAGCTTACGCAGGCGTTGAGTAATCCTAAACCAAATATGCTTGTCCTCGTTAACGGAAGAGAGATTAGCGTTTTAAACGGGTTAGAAACTGTTGTTAAAGCAGGAGACGAGCTGGTTTTTGTTCCTGTCATGCATGGAGGCTAAGAAGCGGTTGAGGCTTTATGCAGTAAAGACAAAAACCATAACGGTCAATGACAACCTCACAGAAGTGATTCTTGAAGCGTTGAAAAAGCAAGACTTGCAGTTGGAAGATAACGACGTGCTTGCCTTAGCCTCAAAGATCGTGTCCTACGCTGAAGGACGACTGATAAAATTAAGTGAGATTAAGCCTTCTGGAAAAGCCAAAGAACTCGCAACACAATATTCATTGAAGCCAGAATTTGTCCAGCTAATCTTACGTGAAGCGGAGAAAATTTATGGCGGAGTCGAGAAGGCTGTTTTGACGCTTAAGAATAGTGTTTTGACGGCTAACGCGGGAATCGATAACAAGAATGTGCCTGAGGACTATGTAGTTTTGTGGCCAAGCGAGCCAGAAAAATCGGCGAAACGCATCAAGGAAGAGATTCGGCGCAAAACGGGAAGACGAGTCGCTGTTTTGATCGTGGACAGTGGTCTGATGCCGCTTCGCATTGGAACGGTTGGGTTGGCTTTGGCTGTTGCTGGGTTCAAGCCGATAAGAGACCACAGGGGTAAAAGGGACATTTATGGAAAACCGATAATGATTACGAGGCATGCAGTTGCAGATGATTTGGCTTGTTCGGCGCATTTGCTGATGGGCGAGGCGACCGAGAAAACTCCAGTGGTCTTGATTAAGGATGCGCCAGTAGATTTTGATGAAGGAATATATGGTTCAAAAGACTTGATGATTCCGTTCAACGAATGCCTGTTCATGTCTACTTTTCTTCGCAGCTTGCATGGTTCAGAACAGGCATGAGTTTTGCATCCTTCAAAACCTTATGCAACGAAACTCCAATCAAGGCTGAGAAAACTGCGATTATTGCTCTTTCTACTGGATAGTAAACCATGGTAACTCCCCATGTGCTTAGCCAATAGCTTAAGTCGGCTGTCAAAATCAGCTCGAAAGTTAAAGAACCTGCAATTTGGCCTGCTAAGGTTGAGGTCAGACAGGTTACTAGGAATGCGACGACAAGTTTTGAATCGTTAGTCGAGTTTAGTGTTTTAGTAGATGTGAATGGTAAAGGCAACGTTAGTATGACTAGCCCGATTATTTGAAACCATAAGTACATGGGAAGAAGCCAAAGTGGTCCAATAGTGGGATAGAAAGCGAGAAAAAGCAGAAGCAAAAGATAGAAAATTACTGAGACGGTTCGCTTGCTGATGCGAATCATACCGCTACAGAACGTAGCGGCAACGCCTGAAGCAAGACTTGGCAGAGCAAAGGAACCAAAGAAAAACCCTATTATCCCGCCAAACAACGCTGACAACGTGCCTATGTAAGGACCTAGGATTATGCCTACCAACGGCGCCATCATCGCCGCCGCAGTTATCGCTTGCCCGGGTAAGCCGATTATCGGAGAGATTCTGATAAAGCCAAAAACAACGTACAATGCCGTGAAGGTCACGGTTAGGGCTAAATTCTTCGCTGAAAGCCTCGCTTGCGCGGTCATTTTGTCGTCAACCCTGTGTTTTTTGTGGAAAGCTAATATTTTGAAACCCTTTTATAAATGAAACATTATGCCTCGCTCAATAGTTACTTTGACGACGGATTTTGGGTTGAGAGACTCTTACGTGGCAGAGATGAAAGCCGTAATTCTGAGCATAAACCCAAGCACGGTTATTGTGGATGTGTCGAATGAAATAGAAAAATTCAACATAAGAATGGGCGCGTACACGTTGGCTTGTGCAGCTCCTTACTTTCCAACGGGCACGATTCACGTAGCGGTCGTAGACCCTAATGTTGGAACAAAACGCAAAGCCATACTGGTGCAAACTGAGCGAGCATATTTCATCGGACCCGACAACGGTATACTAGCTCTTGCAGCAAGAAATCAGAGCATAAGGCATGTTTATGAAGTATCGAACAGAAAACTGATGCTGTCTAAGGTGTCAGGCACTTTTCATGGAAGGGATATTTTTGCACCCGCAGCCGCCTATCTGGCAAATGGCGTTCCTCCAGAAGATTTTGGAACAGAATTGAGGGAAATCGAAAAACCAGCCTTCGCAAACGTAATCAGACAAACTAACAGGTTGATAGGCGAAGTTGTTCACATAGATGGTTTTGGTAACGTGATAACAAGTTTTTTGGTAGAAGATGTTGAGTCCATGAAAGCAAAAGCTGTCGTAAACATCAAGCTTAACGATGTCCGCTTCAAATTAAGGCTTTGTGAGACGTACGCAGACGCAAAGAAGCAGGAACTGTTTGCCATAATAGGAAGTCACGGCTTTCTAGAAATTTCAGCGAACAAAGGCAACGCCGCTCAGAAATTTAAAGTTAAAAGCGGAGACAAAATCTCTCTGCTTACCCCTTAAACCTAAAACCGCAAATCATGTTCAAGGATTAACCGAAATATCATCGTGCTTGAGCAAATTCCAAGCATTGGAATTAGAAGCATCAGTTGAACCTATTTATAGGGGGGGGTAGGTAGCCTCAGAGAGAGTAGGTGAACGCAGAAAAACTAGATTTTGTCGCTTTTGTTCAAGTCTTTAAGCCTATTAATTCCGTCTATCTCTTTTATAAACGCAGCCACACTTTTCGGAATCAGCTTCTCCCAACTTTCATCTCTGATCATTTTTTCTCTGATCTGGGTTGAAGAGTAAACTTTCCTGTCATAAAACTCGACTTTCTTAACCTTGTAGCCAGCTTCCATGAACAGTCGATGCGTCAACGGCTCATTAGAAAAAACTACTTGAAACTTTGGCGTGTAGCCTTCGAGCGCTGAAACCCACATCATGTGCAGACGCACGTCAGGAACAGGCACAATCCAAACTCGATCGCCATCAATTTTAGCCTCCTCCAAAGCCCTGCGAACCATGACCAACCGTTCGCCAGCCGTAAACGGGTTAGCAAGCTCATGACTGTACTGAGCACTGCCGATGACGATTACAGCTTCGTCAACTTCTTCCAGAATCTTCTTCACTACGCTGAGATGTCCAAGGTGAAAAGGCTGAAACCTCCCGACATAAAGCCCACGCTTAACCATCAAACACCACTGTTTCCACGTACTAGCCGCCGAGCTTTTATCATTTGCGATAATCAACCTTTTTCAGCACAAGCTCAACAGGAAAAACCTGCAACTTCCCATCTTTCAAAGCAACCTCCCGTTTAGAAGTGTAGCCCCTCTTCTCCCGCCTCAACAACGCAACCTTCATGGGTAAACCACCACCATATCCGCCTAGACTAAAATCAGAACAAACAACCCTATGGCACGGAACAAGCGGCGCAAAAGGATTCCTAGCATTAACGTTGCCAACTGCTCTTGCGCCTCCACCAACCGCCTTGGCAATCAGACCGTATGAAGTGGCATAGCCTATTGGAATCGAATACACTGCTCCAAGCACTTTCCCAGTATACTTCGGCAAATGTTCCATAGCAAAAGAAAAACGTGAAGAAACATCCTTTCCATCATACACATTCTTCAAAACAGCAACCACACGGTTACCGAAAGCCGAAGGCTTTTCAACTTTCTGAAAAGTAATCTTGCGTGGCATGCTTCTCAGAAGGCCTTCCTCGGTTTCCTTTCTATCTGGATCAAACCACGTTGCAAAAATCTTTTCCCTTTTGTAGGCAACTCCAAACCAGACGTTTTCAGCTTCTTTGACGTAAACCTCTACCAAACAGCTTCACCCGTCACAGTATCTGTAGGACATTAAGTTTAATAGTTTAGCGTTGGCGGCATCGCCCACAAATTCCCCTCTTTCTGGCGCGCGCAACCGAGTATTAGAAAATCGACTTAAAGACAGAAAAATGGGTATTTTACTGAGCTATTATGGTGAGGTAAAACTCTATCATAAAAAGAAGAAAAAAAGGGCTATTGGTGTTCTCCGTAATGCGCTGTACAGGTGACTAGGTCGAGTATGTCTATTTTTCCATATGGAACAACTAAGTCTGCTTCTGGAATCCAGTTCCGCTCTCCTTCTTTACAGCCGTAAATTGACGCTATGGCAACTATGTCGAGTATGTTAACGGCATCATCGAAATTTACATCTCCAAATAGGAACTTTGGGACACCCTCGACACTACTTGGAAGGTCCACGGCACAATCTAATCCGTTCCACGGTGGCCAGGGGTTCCCTGGGTGTGGGAACCCGCTGATGGTTAAGTCGATTATGCCTAATTGAAGTGCATCAACTGTGAATGACGGGGGAAGTTCGCATGTAGCGTTGAAGTGCACTACGGCTATGCGTCCCTGCCCCTCGACTGGTGTGTGGGTTCCGTCGGCAGCTGGAAGTCCGATGAAGCATATCCAAGCCAAGCCCGTTGCGTCGTTGGTTTCGTTTTTGATTATGAATACTCCCCCCGGCCAAAATGAAGCGAACCAGCTGTCAGGGTCAACTGTAACGCCTAGCCCATGTAAAAGAGTTGAGTTGTAAGTCAACTTGAACTCGAAGCCTGCAACATCCCATTCTGGGCTTAGGTCTCCGTGGAGTAGATTCATCAGCGGTATGTTCACATTGAATGTGTGGTTATAGACAGGGTGATAGGTGGTTGGTGATACTTTGAGCAATGGTTCTGGCGAGTAGATGTGTTCTAGTGGAAGAATTGTAACCTGCATGCTAACGTCGTCATGGGGTATTGGGTTACCACTAGCGTCTGCGAGTGTGGCTGAGGTTATTTGTACATTGAAAACAGCCGCGTCTTCACCTGGAGCTGGTTGCTTTACGATCACAAACTCCATGTCGAAGCAACTTGCTGTACCAGTGAATGGTGCAGCAGGTGACAATGAAGCTTCAGCAACCCAGTACATGGTTCCAGCTGCGGAACCCGGCATGTTTGCTGTTTCGTCAACGTCGTTTTTGAGTGGGGTCGTAGGCGAGTTTAGCGGTAGGCGCTTGTTGTGGCCAACGTAGTTTATCCATTCTGGGTTCCAGCCAATCTGGATGTCAACACCGTAGAGTCCAGTGACGTTTATCCATCCGTCAATCGTGAAGTGAGTTCCAACGCATGAGGCCGATCCGAAGACTTCTGTGGTAAGACCTGTTGTGTGATCTCTGATTTTGAATGATGGGTTTGGTCCTGCTTTGGTGATTTGTATGCCAATCATTAAGGCACTCACTTGAAGCATTATTATCATACATAATGTTTTCTTCGACAATTTCCTCTCCCCTACTAATATCTGTAGTTCAATCAATACATAAAAATTGCGGATAAATGTTCTATATAACCTCGCATACGCAGATATCTGGCTTTTGAAACAAAGTTCTATCATGGCTGCATCATCTAAGGCGTAAACGTTCGTTAGCGCGCGCGTCGTCATGGTGTTAAAATATATAGTGTTGGGATAAATAGTGAGAGGTAAAAGGACGTGAACGCACAAGCTAACATAATTGCATTAACGTATCCCGAAAACATGGCAACCCAAGGATGATTACGGTTGCTAAGGAAAGCATCGACTTGCTTATGGCTATGTCGAAGATTCATGAATGTACATCTTTTGCCCTAGGAGAACGCTTACGATGCAGCTTTGTACTCCGTGCGCAAGATAATTGCGAAGAAGGCGAATAGGCTGCAATACCTAAAGATACATTTCCACACCTTCAGACACTTCCGAGGAACCTTCGGCGTGTAGAACGGCGTGCCGCTTCCCGACATGCAATACAAACTTGGTCATAAAACTTTGATGGCAACTGGAAAATACGTTCATTGGGTGCAAGGAACTTTCCCACCCGACAAACAATAACTACAAATTCGCAGCCGTAGACACGCTTGAGGCTGTGGGCAAACTTGTCGAAACTGGTTGGCAATACGTTACGAACATGGACGACGGTGGAAAGATAAAGGAGTCTTTCGGCGTCCAGCATGATAAACAATGTCGCCACAAGTAAACTATTACGCACACGAGTACGACATTAAGTTTAATAGTTTGTCCGTGCATAACAACGCAAAAAGGTGTCAAGCATGGAAAAGCAGTCACAACAAGGTGAATACATGTGGATTCCTGGCGCCACTACTGTGGGCGTAGCAGTCAAAAGCGGTGTCATATTAGCCTCTGAAAAACGAGTCTCATACGGCAACATGATCATGAGCAGAGGAGGCAAAAAAGTGTTCAAGATAACCGACCGCATAGGCGTAGCGTGCGCTGGACTAGTTTCCGACATGCAAATCCTATCACGCGAAGTAGAAGCATACACCAGCCTGTTCAACCTTGACGTTGGCAGACAAATATCCGTGCGTTCAGCAGCCAAACTCATGTCAAATCTTCTCTTCGGCAGACGACTCGCACCATTAATCACGAACACTATCGTCGGAGGAGTAGACAGCGAAGGCCCATCCATCTACGTACTGGACGTTCTAGGCTCAGTAATCCCCGACAAATACGCGGTCGTGGGTTCTGGAACAGAAATCGCCATAGGAGTGGTCGAGGAAGGATACAAAGAAGACATGAACCTCGAAGAGGCAAAGGAACTGGTCACGAGAGCAATTAAATCCGCCATAAGCCGAGACGTCATGAGCGGTGACGGAATAGACTTTCTCACAATAACCAAGGAAGGCACGGCTGAAGAATCGATAAAATTCTAAAACCGCAACTCTTTTTGAAAAGCTTAAACCCTGTTCGCAACAAACAATCATTCACCCTCTAACGGTGAAAAAAGGTTGTCATTCGAGCTAACCCAGAAAGAAGGCGAAACACTAGTTAGGCTCGCACGAAAGGCTGTAGAAGAATACCTGAAAACCCGAAAGCAAATAAATGTTCCAGCAGACATCCCCAAGAAATTTCTGCAGCCATGCGGAGTATTCGTCACTATAAACAGTATCAAAAAAGGAGAAAAAGAACTGAGAGGATGCATCGGCTACCCGTATCCAACTGCACCACTAGCCCAAGCAGTCATCGACTCAGCTATCAACGCCGCCACCCAAGACCCTCGTTTCGAACCGCTCACGTTAGCTGAGCTTAACAACGTGGTTTTCGAAGTGAGTGTGCTCACACCGCCTGAGGTGGTGGAAGCAAAGAAGGCAAATGAGTATCCTTCTAAAATCAAGGTTGGAAAAGACGGGTTGATCGTTGAAAGAGGCATGTTCAAAGGGTTGCTGTTGCCTCAGGTGCCTGTTGAGTGGGAATGGAATGAAGAAGAATTCCTATGCCAATGCAGCATCAAAGCAGGCTTACCGCCCGATTGCTGGCTTATGAACGGCACCAGAATCTACAGGTTTCAAGCCATAATCTTTGAAGAGAAAACACCTAAAGGCGAAATCGAAAGCAAACCCCTCGGCGGGAAATAACTCGATGCGGGTCTACTTCGCTCCATGCGGCATCGGTCTAGGACATGTCGGAAGAGCAGTTCCAATAGCAAAAAGACTGGCAGAGAAAAACGCCGAAATAGTTTTTTCCACTTACCGAGAAGGAGCATCTTACATCAAAAAAGAAAAGCTACCGCTCATCGAAGCCCCACCCATCGGCTTCCAAGTAAAACCAGACGGAACAATAGACTTCAGACAGACAGCCATCAACCCAGGCCCGTTTCTAACTTACTTCATCGTGTTAAAGCAGGTTGGCGCTGAAATCAACGCCATTGAAAGATTCAAGCCTGACATCATCGTGTCAGATTCTCGTATCTCACCGCTTCTAGCCGCAAGAGCGCTGCGAATACCCAGAATCTGCGTACTAAACCAGTTTCAAGTAATAATTCCGAGAAAAAAGCGTTTTCTGCGTCTGGCACGGCTTGCAGACTTCGGAACGCTTACGCTCGTTGGTAAAATGTGGACAAGCGGCAACACGGTGCTGATACCAGACTTTCCTCCACCGTACACGATATGCATGGGTAATCTGCACATTCCCAAAAACTACAAGAAAAACGTCAAACTGATAGGACCAATACTGCCCACACATCCAGATAAACTGCCAACTCAAGAAACGCTTCGCGCGAAGCTAAAATTGCCATCTGAGAAACCAGTTGTTTTCGTGCCAATAAGCGGTCCCATAAAAGAAAGAGCTTTCCTCACGGGAATTTTAAGGAAGCTGCTTCTAGAATTCCCAGAAAAATATGAAGTGATCGTGTCGCTTGGTTATCCAAATGCTAGTGATAAATCTATCCATCATGGCAACGTAACCATGTACAATTGGATTTCCAACCGCTTTGAATACTTGAAGGCTTGCGACATGGTGATAGCACGCGCGGGGCACGGCACTATAACACAGTGCATGTGCTACGGCAAACCAATGATACTCATACCCACACCAAGTCACACAGAACAGCTCAGCAATGCGAAACAAGCCGCTGACCTAGGCGTCGCCAAGATTATTCAGCAAGAAAACGTTACCAAAGAGAAACTTTTAGAAAAAGTAGAGCAAATACTCGAAAGTGATATGCGTGAAAAGCTTGCCGAAATGCAGAAAGAAGTGCTAAAGTATAATGGCTTAGAAAACGCCGTCAACACCATAACGCAGATTGCTGAAAAATAAGCAAGTGTTTTAAGTTGACAAATAAAGAGTAAATTATATGTTCTTGCCGCGAAAGATTTTGGAAAAGAAGCTTCAAGCAATGCTTGCAGAAGACTTGGGACAAGGAGACATAACTACCGCACTAATCATCCCACCAGAATGTATCTCAGAAGCAGAAGTAAGAGCAAAAGAGGCAGGAATCGCAGCAGGAATCGAAGAAGCAACAATTCTGCTCGAAAGCCTAGGACTAAAGGTTGAGGTACAAGCTGTTGACGGAGACAAAATCAAACCAAAACAAGCATTGATGAAGGTTTCAGGAAACACGCGCACCATACTCTCTGCAGAACGGACAACCCTAAACATTATTTCGCGTATGAGCGGAATCGCAACCATTACTCTAAGGCTCGTGGAAAAACTACAAAAGAGCAAACTCGAAACCAAAGTTGCATGTACACGAAAAACTGCGCCAGGTCTTCTGTACTTCGACAAGAAAGCTGTATTCATAGGCGGCGGCGATGCACACAGGCTTCATCTGGACGACATGATTCTAATAAAAGATAATCATCTTGCCGTGGCTGGGAGTGTTGAAAAAGCTGTAGGACAAGTTAAAGCAAAAGCATCTTTCACTAAGAAAGTGGAGGTTGAAGTGTCAAACGTTGAAGACGCTCTGGTAGCAGCAGAAGCAGGCGTAGACATAATCATGTTTGACAATTTCTCTCCAAAACAGATAGAAAAGACTATCAGATTGATGAAGAAGAAGGGGTTGTTTGGAAAAGCCTTGCTTGAAGCCAGTGGTGGAATAACCGAAGAAAACATCCTTTCATTTGCTCGAACTGGCGTTGATGTTGTAAGTTTAGGCGAAATAACTCACAGTCCCAAGGCACTGAACATGAGTTTGGATATTACGAAAACCAAGAAAAACTGATTTGGACAAGGTTTCAATCGAGCGCTTTTATTATAACCATCTCTATTAATGCGGCTGCCAGAAGTATAACCATGCAAACCAGAATCAGAATCAAAGCGTTTACCAATTCATTCTTAGCTCTGCGTTTTATAATAGACCAAGCAAGCCAAACGCTCTCAGAAAACGCAATAGAATACGCCAAAAACTCCATCCAAGTAAACGGATAGAAAAACAAAAGAAGCAAAACAAGGACAGGAGACAAATTGAAACCCTCTGCATAGGTTTCAGCACCAATCACTAACCCTGTGTTGTACATTACCATGGCTCCGAAAATCGGTCCCACAAAAGGTATGAAAGTTACCAAACTTATCACAAAATTGTTCCTAAAAATGTATAGAGTACCAGATAGCAAAGATGTGTTCCGAACCTGTTGCCGGGTTTCGTTAAGACTGTTGTTTTCTTCTTCAGCCTGTTGCAGACTCATAGGAGTAAGTGCTCCCGCTGCCGCAACAACTATAAGAAGGATGAAAGCTACTCCAACAGCCAATAACCTTTTTCTGCGCGAGGAAGAAGCTTTCCAGAATTCAATAGCCAATTTTTGTTTCTGCTCCTCATTTTTTCGGGTTTATTTCAAGTATTCTAAAGCCTCTTGCAGTTGGATTTAACATTTCCATGATATTAACCTTCTTCAAAATTTCTTGTGTATCCTCCGCGTGTCCTCTAACATCATGCTCTGCGGTTATAAGAGAGTAAAGATAAACACTCTTCTCAGTTAGCCTAGGCTGACATTTAGAAGGCAACCCCAATAAAACTGGTTGATTTTCTTTCATGGCTCTTTCGCAAGTATATAGAATCGCATGTGCTCCTGACGTTAACTCCGCAATCCTTACAGGAATGCTTTCTTTTCCGATAGCTAAAACCTCAGCATCATATTTTTGAGTGATTTCACCAGCAATCCGTCTCAACCTGGGCAAAATCTTCAACAGATGATGCTTCGCTTTCCCAGAAAGCCTCATGTTAGAAAACTCGATCGGAGACAACTGTTCAAGCGGCATCGCGCCTAACGACATATCCAGATGCACGACATCAGCTTTCACCTTTCCCATCAAGTCTCTGCAAAGCTCAGCCTCATGCACGATGACCTCTTGACCCTTCTCAGCTGGCACGAATATGGGTTCAGCCAAAACTGCGCTATTCTCTCTGTATGGTGGATTGACTAACACGGATGCAGCTGCAACGATGGATAATGGTTCAAACTTGTCATTCAATATGGCAGCTGAGGAGTCTGCTGCGATTATCCTCAATTGTTTCACCTTGCTTCCTATAAAGCTGCTTTAGCAGAATTTAGCTTTGCTGTTTCAATCCACTGAAGGTTTAAAACCCATGGCTAGAATGAACATTTCTGAGCTTTTGGCTCGGCTTGCCTGAGGCTTTATCACCTTCACAACGTCAAAATGCCTCTTGACTTTCTGAACAAAGTCGTCTAGCATGTCTCCTTGGAAAACTTTGACGAAAAAGTTGCCCGAAGGTTGGAGCGTCTCTGAAGCAATTTCCAGCGCTCGCTGTGCCAGATCAATCTGGCGTGCATGGTCAACTTCCCATATTCCAGAAATGTTAGGTGATGCGTCTGAGGTTATAACGTCAGCTTTTCTGGGCAGCATCTCCAAGATTTGTTGGCATGTTTCTGGTTCGGTTATGTCGCCCATTATTGTTCGAATATAGTCTTGAGGAAAAGGTTCGATGTCTCTTAAGTCAACTCCCAAGATGAAGCCTTTGTTTCCGATGATTTTTTTTGCAACTTGAATCCAGCCGCCTGGTGCTGCACCTAAATCCAGAACAACGTCGCCGTATTTTATGAAGTGGTATTTGTTGTTGGCTTGCGAGAGCTTGTAGGATGCTCTTGAACGGTATTTTTCTTCCTTAGCCTTCTGGTAATAGTAGTCTCTTTTTCTATCCTGTATCCATGCTTTGGGCACGACTAGCTGTCACCCACTCCTTCAGGCGTGTCTTTAGCGATGTACAGAAGCCATTCGGTTAGTCGTTCGCATGTTTGCGGTGAGATTGTGCTGGATGGGTCACATCGGGGGTTGTCGTGGCACATCAGACAGGGGCAGTCTGATATTGTTTCTATCGAAGCAGGAAGCCGTTTAGGAAAAAGCCTATACGTCCATCTTCCTTCGCAAAGCTCCTTCTGTCTGCGAATTAGTCCTTTATTCTCTAGTTTTATAGAGATTCTTGAGCCTTCTCGGCTGCTTGCGCTAAGTTCACGCCACAAGTCCGATTGAAGCACGCCCTCAAAACCTGTGTTCATCACAAATTGGAGCGCTTTTTGTTCCAAGTCATTCCGTTTCGGCATCTTTACCAGTTCCAAGCCTTCCATCCTAATATATATACGATTTTGGATAAAAAGATGTATGTTTAGAACATAAAAAGTTCATGTTGAAGGACGCGAGAATGACAACGAAAAAAACAGACAAAGCTTGCTGTTTAGGGATCGAGTCAACAGCAGACGACTTTGGCGTTGGAATAGCCACGTTTAAAGGAGAGATTCTGGCAAATGTGAGAAGCGATTATGTTCCACCCGAAGGCGGCATCCACCCACGCGAAGCAGCAAGACACCATGCGGAAGTCGCAGACAAAGCGTTGGAAGAAGCTTTTGCAAAGTCAAAAATCAAACCTAAGAATTTAACTGCCATAGCGTTTTCTCAAGGACCAGGATTAGGTCCATGCCTTCGAACGGGTGCCACAGTGTCCCGTGCCTTGTCTTCTTATCTTGATCTTCCGCTTGTCGGGGTTAACCATTGTGTGGCGCATATTGAGATTGGAAAACTGAAGACTGGCGCTGTGGATCCTGTGACGCTTTATGTTTCTGGAGGGAACACGATTGTTGCGGCTTTTGAGGGAGGGCGTTACAGGGTTTTTGGTGAGACGTTGGACATTGCTCTTGGAAACTGTTTGGACGTGTTCGCAAGAGAGGCTGGGCTGCGGCAAGCGTCGGGTATGCCTTTTGGGGCAGTTATCGAAAAACTTGCGGTAGACGGAAAGAAGCTGATTCCATTGCCTTATGCCGTTAAGGGCATGGATCTTTCTTTAAGCGGTTTGCTGACCGCGGCAGTTAACCTGTTCAAGAAGAAAAAATGTAGGCTTGAGGATTTGTGTTACAGTCTTCAGGAGACGGCGTTTTCTATGGTCACTGAGGTTACTGAAAGAGCTCTGGCGCATACTGAAAAAAAGGAAGTTCTGCTGACTGGTGGTGTGGCTTCTAACAAGAGGTTGCAGTCGATGATTAATGACATTGCGAAAGAGCATAATGCTAGTTTTTGTGTTGTGCCTAGTGAGTTTGCCGTTGACAACGGTGCCATGGTTGCGTGGACTGGAGTTTTGACTTACACACATGGTGTGGTGACGCCTGTAGAGAAGAGTTTTGTTAAACTGCGGTGGCGACTGGAAGAGGTTGAGGTCCCTTGGGTGAAATGAAACCGCCAGTTTTGATGAAAAAAGGAGCTGAAGCGAGCCTTTACCTTGCAGATTGGCATGGACGAAAAGTTGTCATTAAGAAACGTTTGCCTAAACAGTATCGTCCGTCAGAGTTAGACACGCAGATTCGAACTTATCGGACAATCCATGAACCACAGTTGATGCATGAAGCAAAAGTGGCTGGCGTGCCCACACCAACAATCTTCTTGGTAGACTTGAAAGACTCCAGCATAACCATGGAGTACGTGGAAGGGGAACAGATTAAGCGATTGCTGAATAAAGTTTCAAAAAACGAAAGACAACGGCTTTGCTTCAAGATTGGCGAATTAACAGGCAAGCTTCATGAATACGGCTTGATTCATGGTGACTTGACTACTTCAAACATGATTCTAAACTCGGAAGGAAAAATCTTCTTCGTGGATTTTGGGCTTGGCGAAAAAAGTAAAGAGCTTGAAGCGAGAGGGGTTGATTTGCATCTCATGAAAAGGGCTTTGCAGAGCACGCATTTCCGTTTTGCAGATGAATGTTTTGACGCGGTGATGAAAGGGTACACTAGTGTTTTGAGAACAGAACCTTTGAGAAATGTTTTAGACAAGGTTAAGGAAATAGAGAAGAGAGGGCGTTATGTTGCTGAGAGGCGGGAAAAAGAATGAGTGAGACAGTTTGGCGCGTAGCTTCTTATGTTTTGGATCGAAGAAAGCGTGAGTAAAGATGAATTTTAAGCTTCAAGGTAAAGTCGTATTCTTTGCAACGAATAACATAAACAAATTTAATGAAGCTCGCAAAGTTTTGGCTGAATATAAAATCGCGGTAGGCATGCTTAGAGTTAAAGCTTTAGAGATTCAAAATGATGGCTTGAGAGAAATCGCGGAATCAAGCGTAATAGACGCGTTTAAAAAAGCCAAACTGCCTATTATCGTGGAAGATGCTGGGTTGTTTGTGGATGCGTTAGATGGTTTTCCTGGACCATACGCGGCTTATGTTTACAAGACCATAGGCAACAAGGGCTTGCTTCGGCTTATGGAAAGGGTTGAAGATAGGAATGCAAGTTTCCATTCTGTGATAGCTTATTTTTCGAACGAGTTAGAGTCGCCAGTATGTTTTGATGGCGAAGTTGTTGGTGAAATAACCAGAGAAGAGAGGAAGGGAGAAGGGAATTCGGGTTTTGGGTTTGACCCTGTTTTTAAACCAGCAGACAGCAACAAAACGTTTGCGGAGATGAGCACGGTTGAAAAGAACAGGTTTTCGCATCGAGCGAAGGCTTTGGGCAAATTTGCGGAATGGTACAAGAAGCTTTAGTCTTAAGAGGACATGAAAAAGTAAGCGTAGAATTTTGTGAAGCATCAATATTCTTAAATATTCGTCTATCCTCGCTCATACAGAGTTTAAGTGACAGCGCATGCCCAAACAAGAAAAAGGAAAATCACACGCAACACGACCCGTAAGCAAACGCGCCCCAAACTGGTGCAAATACCAACCAGAAGAAGTTGAAGCCCTAGTCATCAAACTGGCAAAAGAAGGAAACACCGCAAGCCGCATAGGCACAATCCTAAGAGACCAACACTCTATACCCTTGGTTAAACCAATCACGGGAAAGACGATAACTAAGATGTTAAAAGAAGCACAATTAGCACCAACAATACCTGAAGATTTAGCAAGCTTGGTAAAGAAGGCTGAAAGCCTCGGCTTGCATCTGGAAAAAAACAAAAAAGACTTGAACAACAAAAGATCGCTTCAAATCATCGAGGCAAAAGTCTACCAACTTTCCAGATACTACAAACGCAGGGGCGTGTTGCCCGCAAACTGGAAGTACGAGCCAAAAATAGCTTCCGTAACCTAAGCAGTTTTTCCATCACGCATAGTTTGTTAGTAAAAAGTGCAACCTTAACGTGAGCTTTAAATCTTGGTAACTTTTAGTTTTCTAACCTAGCGTGGTTGCTATGGCTTCGGACGAAAATGACATGGCTGGCTTTTTACATTCAGCGGCGCAAGCAGCTAGAACAATCCAAGATGTCGTGAAAGAAAATGGGCTTATCCACGTGTTTTCACATTTAGACGCTGACGGAGTTGCCGCTGCGGGCATTATTGGAAAAGCATTATTCAGGCTTGACGCGAGGTTTCGAATTCAAGTAACCCAATGGATCAACGACAAGATCGTGGGCGAAATCCTCAGAGAGAATCCGCAACTGGTAGTTTTCACCGATCTGGGAAGCGGCTACGTCGACATCATCAACCAGAGCCTTCAGAACTTCAAAGCCGTAATCATGGATCACCATCAGATTATAGGCGAAGAACCAGCTAACATCGTGCATGTCAACCCTCACCTGCACGGCATAGACGGTGCAAGAGACGTCAGCGGTTCAGGCGTAGCTTACCTCGTGGCTAAGGCTGTGGATGAGGTTAATGTTGATTTGGCACCTATTGCCGTGGTCGGCGCTCTCGGTGACTTACAGGATAAGTATGACCAGAGAAAGCTTCGCGGAGTGAACGAGAAAATCGTGGAAGACGCTATGGGCGCAGGCTTGCTGACAGTTGAGAAAGACTTGATCTTTTTCGGCAGAGAAACCCGCCCGATTCATCGAACCTTGGCATCTACGACTAACCCGTTCATTCCAGGCATAAGCGGCGAAGAAGACAAGAGCCTAGCGTTTTTAGCAAGTTTAGACATCAAGCCGAGAAACGGTGAGAAGTGGCGAGCGTTAAGAGATCTGTCGGATGATGAGAAGAAACGTTTGTGCTCGGCTCTTGCCGAGTATTTGCTTTCTAAGGGTTTACATGTTGAAATAGGAAACCTGATCGGGCATGTTTACACTTTGAACCGTGAGGAACCATGGACGCCGTTGAGGGATGCAAGAGAGTTCGCGGTGTTGCTGAACGGCACGGGACGCATGGACAAACCTAGTTTAGGCGTAGCAGTTTGCATGGGCGACCGCGGCTCAGCCTTTGAAGAAGCGAGTAAAGTGTTAGATGAGTACAGAAGAACCATAAACAAATATCTCGGCTGGGTCATGGAGAAACCTGAGAGAATGAAAGAATTCGAGAACATTTACGTTGTTTATGGCGAGAATTTCATAAACGACAAAATAGTCGGTGCAATCTCCTCTATTCTGTCGTCTGGCTTGCCTAACCCAGAGAAGCCTTTAATTGCTTACGCAAATGTTGAAGAGGAAGGCTTGGCCAAGATCTCAGCCAGAACCATGGACAGCATGACGGACAAGGGAGTGAACCTCGGAGACGTCATGCAGGTTGCGGCTGAAAAATTCAAAGGCAAAGGCGGCGGGCACAACGTGGCGGCGGGCGCACAAGTTCCAAAAGACAAAATAAACGCTTTCATAGAAGTCGTGAACGACTTAGTTGGAAAACAATTGAAGGGCGAAAAAATTGGAAGCGGAAATAACCCTGAAGTATGACGATGAACATCTTGCAGGAGCTGTAGCCGACGCAGTTTCGCCTGACAACTTTAAAACGCCAAGAGGCTTAACAGTGACAACCACGCGGAAAAACTCGACAGTTTCAACGACGATAAAATGCAAAAAAGGTTTTCCAACATTCATAGCTACGGTTGATGATTTGCTTTTCTGTTTTTCAATCGCAGAAAAGGCAGTTCAAACAACCAGGAAGTTTTGATAAGCGTGACAGGTGACCCTGTCTCTGATGCTACTCTACCCCCCTATAAATAGATTGAACCACAGTTTCACGTACAGGTTTTTGAAATTGCCACAAAAAGAGTTTCGGATTGCTTATTGTGTTAGTTGAGGCTTATAAGAACAGAAAAAGAAGTATTTACGCTGGAGGTGCTTCCCTTTGTCTAATGAAAAGCTGTTGGA
>DATKKK010000041.1:0-9468 GCA_035542975.1 Bathyarchaeia archaeon
ATTTCGAAGGGCAAACTCAACTTTCCAGAATAAACCCTAATCAGGCTGACAGCGTTTGAGGTTGGAAATATGGCTGCTACCCAGCTGAAACTGCCAAGAACTTCTTCCGCATAATACACCGGCGGTATGAAACCCAGCAGAATGCCTAGGATGTTGGACATGTTGTTCAACGTGTATGGGCTTGCTTTTTGAAGGTAGGTGGATATTAGAAAGCCTAGACTGCTCACGCTCGCCCAGCAGAGAAGTATAGCGATTATTGCCCAAAACAGGGATGCGAT
Organism: Bathyarchaeia archaeon; assembly: GCA_035542975.1. GTDB lineage: Archaea > Thermoproteota > Bathyarchaeia > Bathyarchaeales > Bathycorpusculaceae > DATKKK01. The sequence continues at coordinate 279 of DATKKK010000041.1, forward strand.
GGTTAATCCTCCTACAAATAATGCTATGGCTCCGAAAAAGACTAGGCTTGGAATTGAAAGTATGAGCGGAGCAAGTGCGATGCCTATGGCGTAAGACATCGGGTGAACAGGCATGGCAACTATCATCTCTCGAATCTTCACATACCTGTCAAAGGCGATTTCTTGGATGGGAGCTGACATACCGATGAAAGTGGTCGCCGAAACCATCGCACCAATCAAACCAAGTCCAACGTTACCGCCTAAAACCACGATGAAGAACAGCGGAAGAGAGCTTATTAAACCTACGAGAAGCAAAATCAACGGCTGCCTCTTGAGATCAGGCATAGATTTCAAGCCAGTGATGATCAGAATGTCTCTCAATATCTTGAAGTTCAATCTGCTTCTCCTCCCACAAGCTTCACGAAAACATCCTCCAACGTGACAGGCGCAGTTTCAGCCTTCACACCTTTCTTAAGGAATTTTCCAACAAGCTCTAATGCTTCATCCTCATCTTTAACGTAAATTATGTTTTTGCTGCCGAATTTAGTCACGTGATTGTTGTTCTCTGTTAAACCCAAGCTTTTCAGGTTTCCTTCCACAACCACTCGAAACCTATCCTTCGCTAACCTTTTGACCTCTTCAGGTGTTCCTTCTGCAACCACGCTGCCTTTGTGAATTATAGCAAGCCTGTCTGAGACCATCTCAGCCTCCTCCATGATATGTGTCGTTAACAGAATGGTCTTGCCTTGTTCAACCATTTCTCTTAAAACAGCCCAGACCTTTCGTCGTGCTACCGCATCTAAGCCACTCGTAGGTTCGTCAAGCATGAAAACTTCCACATTTGAGGCTAATGCGGCGGCGATTATGGCACGTTTTTTCTCACCACCAGAAAGCGTGGCGCATATTCGATTTCTCAAGTCCCAGAGCTCAACTGCCTTTAACGCTTTTTCAGCCGTTGCCTTTGCTTCTGGCTTTGAGACGCCGCGTAACATGGTGAAATAGTAGGCGTATTCCCATGGTGTGAAGTTGGCGTAAGTCGCAACATCTTGAGGGACAACGGCTATATGTTTGCGTACGTCGTTTGGCTGCGTAACCACATCATACCCGAGGACGTGAACTCCACCGCTTGTTGGAAAAAGTTGAGTGGAAATGATTCGCAAGAAAGTGGTTTTACCTGCGCCGTTTGGTCCGAGCAACGTGAATAACTCGCCTTTCTTGACCGAGATATTAATGCTTTTCAACGCTTCAACATTTTCTTTGCCATGATAGACTTTAACGAGGTTCGCGGATTTCACCGCTTCCTCCATCATTTCTTCAACTCCTTCCCTTTACTATTCATGTTGGATTTTTCTGGTATATATATTAACGATTCCTTCTTACTCCATAGAATTGAACCCCGGCTCCAGCAACACTGCCAATGTTCGCAGTAGTCATGAACTGACTATCGCGGATGTCCAGAGCAATTTCCACAAACTCTTTCACTGTATAATTGGCAAATTCCAACGTTGGGTTTCCATACCTGAGACCGTTACACATAGAATCTACGTAGATGAAAAGTCTGCCTTCTCCAAACAAGTATTCAGCTTTATTTGCGTAGCCATACTGAGGCACGTTGAAAACTTTAAAAGGCCAAAGTTGGCACGCTCTTGGCTTCATGTGTTGTACTCCGCATCGGTATGAGCTTGGAAAGCTGCACAAGAAAGCGCATGAGCCGTCTGCTCGCCTTTTTATGTACAGTTTGTTCAAACCTGAAACCGTCTGCTCCACACCGTAGTTTCTGACTATTCTAAGCCATTCGTTGAAGTTTATGACGACGCTGTAGAGTCTGCAGCAGTCACCACAACCTATGCATTTCCAGTCTGCAACGCTTCGCCACGGAACGAACTGCATTCAATTCTCACTAAGAAAATCACAAAACCAAGTTGCCTATTATTAACCTATTTGCAAAAAAGCTTCAGTTTCTCGGCAATCTCTTCTGGTATTAGAGTTGCTTTTCCTGCCTGTTTGTCTGCCGCCACTATTACAACGTAGCCTGTTGCCAACAAGTCTGAGTTTTCTTTGTTGAAAACCTTGAAACAGTACTTTACGGCTTTCTCTCTTAATTCTTCTACATTCAATTCTATCCCTAATAGATCGTTGAATCTTGCTGGTTTTTTGTATTGGCAGAAGGCTTCGACTCTTGGAAACCAGAGTCCTTTAGTTCTGAGGTCGGTGAAGCTGAAACCTAGATGTCTGTAGAACTCCTCTTCAGCTCTTTCAAACAGTCTAAAATAGTTGGAGTAATGCACGACCTGTGCGGCATCAGTGTCTGCCCAAGTGACTCTGTAAGTGGTTTTGAAGACTTTTGGAGACATAGTTATCCCGACTTGTTTGGAGAAACTAAGTTTTCTCGTATAAATAGATGGTGTGCGACGGATACCCCAAGTTTGGGTTTTCGCAGAAATTCTCAACTTTAATGGGTTTCCACCCCACAATCTCATAATCATGCGAAACGATGCGGACGCCACGTTTTAGCTCAGCTTCAAGTTTAGGCTTGACTTTCTCATTCGCGCTTGTCGTTAGGTATAGGAAGATGACGTCTGCGCTCGACAGGTCTACGTTAAAAATGTCACCATTCACGATGGTGATTCTATCCTGTAGCCCTTGTTCGTAGATAGAGCTTAACGCTTTTTTAACAAGGTCCTCTCTTAGCTCAACGCCCACTGCTCTTGCTCCGAAATCTTTCACTGCCATTATCACTGTTCTGCCGTCGCCTGCTCCTAAATCGAAAAAAACTTCTCCTGGTTTCAACTCAGCCATCAACAGCATCTGCCGTATTACTTGCGGCGGACTTGGAACGAAAGGAGCTAAATACAGACGGTAAGCCTCCTTTTTTTAGTTTTATTTCTAGGATACGTATGAGGCTTTGTTGGGCTGAGGTTTTCGAGCCTCGCCGCATTTCATGCAGCTTTGAGCGCACAGTTCCAGATATTTTGCTTCGTCCCCGGTGCCTACGGCTTCGGCAGCTTTTTGGCAGATTTCGCTTGGTTCTTTGCAGTTTTCTTCTTTGCAAAGCTTGGATATTGACAAGCAGATTTCCTGTACGTCTTTAGGTTCTAAGACGGCTCGGTTTGTGCGGACGAGTAGGCAGATTTCTCTTGCTAAGACACATGTTTTGACGTATTTGATGCGTTCGAGTATTTCTTCGCGGAGCTTTTTTTTGCTTATTTCCACGCATTTGTTCTCCTTGTCACGAGTGTTAACGGTGCTTAACCAACATAAGGTTTGGCTCTTCATTTAAAAGTTATTGTAAGTGTAAAACTAGTGAAACAAACTGCGAATAGCATTAGCGGATTCTAGTGCATCTGTTAGCTGAACATGAAACTTTTCGCGTTAATAGAAGAATACTGAAAAACATGAGGGTAGACTGTATTGGTGTCGAAAAGCTTCAATAACTAGGAAACAAGAGTGGTTTTTCACACATCTTCTGTTTCTTTTCTCTAACGGTGAGGTTAAATCATGGCTTGCTGAAGCGTGCTGCTACCAGAATCTTTTGCTCATGGCTTTGCGTTCAGCATCTAAAACGAGTTCATAGAACTTGTCGCTTAGTTTATGTTCCTTCTCAAGAACCTCTCTCACGTCTGACGGTTGAACTCTACGAGCAGATAATGCAACGGCTGCGGGCTTTCCGTATTTGGCTATTAATTGCGACGTTTGTAGCGCATAATGCTTCAGTCTTTCCTCGTTTTTGGCAAGTTTCTCGCCCTTCTTGTCAATAATCGCTAATGCCTTATCTTCCTCAACCTTCAGAAGACCAATGGTATAAGCACCACATCTTGGGCATTTCGGCTTATCAGGCAAATCCTTGGCTTTCAGCATCTCGATGTAGTTCCAACAGTTCGTACACAAGAAACTGCTGGTTTCATTAAGCAATCTTGCCTTGGCAGATTCGATGAGCACGGCTCGCATCCGTTCAGGCGGAATCAAATCGGTCTTCATGCTCATCCGTTCAATACCTACACGAGCAACTGGAGTGGCGTTTCCACCAGTGTCAACTTTCTGCAGCTTAACTTCGCCGTTACGGAACTGTCCAAGGACGTAAAGGAGGTTCTCTAAGTCCAAATCTTTTGTGAAGACTTCTTTCAAGGCTTCTTCGTAAATAGCTGTGCCAAGAAAACTCTTGACGAGTCTTTCGAGGCTTACACTGCTGAAGTCAGCCCACTTCTCCAACGCGCCAAAGCGTCTTGCAACGTGAATCATTCGTCTCTTGAAAAGCCCAGTCTTCACGGTTGCCAAAGTCAAAGTATCCCTAACAGCCTGCTCTGGCATGGTCTGCATTTCTTCAAAAAGCGAGACTATTCTATCTGCGTTCGCAACGCCCATGGTCTGCACAAAAATGCGGTACGGGTCATGCTGCACCACAATGCCCGAGCCTACTTTTTCAGAGAGCAACTGTCCCAACAACTGAGCTAACGCGCGGTTCGTAAGCGAACCGAAGTTGATGTGGATCAAAACGAAATCTTCCCAGTCTTCGACGGTAATTCGTTTGTCTGTCGGAACAGGAAACCTTGCTCTTGCCTGCTCAACTGTTTCTGCTATTGCAAGTAAAAGAGCATCGCTGTCAGACGGATACTGCTTTGCCAGCTGATCGGCTATTTCCTCAGCTGAAAGCCCTTTCTTAACTTGTTCTTCAACGGCTCCTCGGATTACGCCAACTTCCTGTGATATAGCATATGGCACTGGGATTTCCTCTCCGATCCAGCTTGGAATAGCTCCAGTCGGGTCATCAACAGGTCTAACGTGAACTTTTTCCTCAGAAACATGCTGAATAATCCAAGGGGCTCCTCTGATAATGAATTTTGTTCCAGGCTTACCATACTCAGCCATGAACGCCTCGTCCAAGACTCCGACTGCTGAATCGCTCGACTCGTCAACCACGAGAAACTGTTTTTCTTCTGGAATCATTGATAAATTGTTAAAGTAGTATTCAAACAATGCTTTAGATTGCCGCGGTTTTAAGACGGTTTTGTCCTCGAAGGACACCCATGCAAAACGTGGAAAACGTTGATGCATGTACTTCAAAACTTTTTCAACGTCTTCTATGGTTAAATCCATGTACGGATAGGCTTTCCTGAAAATCTCCAGGATTTCGTTAAACTCGAGTCTTCTGTTTTTGAGCATTAATCCTGCGATTTGATGTGTCAACACATCGTAAGGTTTAGGTGGAATGCCAACTGGCTCCAAATCCTCTTCCAAAGCCTTCTTGGCAATTGCTAACGCTTCAAGAGCGTCGTCGGAGTCTAACGCCACGATTATTCCTTCCGCTATACGCCCAATCCTGTGACCGCTTCTACCTACGCGTTGAATAAGCCTCGTTACCTGTCTTGGGCTCATGTACTGGATAACCAAGTCTATGCTGCCTACATCAATGCCCAGCTCAAGCGAGCTAGTGCAAACGAGTCCCCTTAACGCGCCGCTTTTCAAGCCTTTCTCTGCTGCTATTCTTGAGGGTTTTGCAAGTGAGCCGTGGTGAATGGAAACTGGAAAGTTGCTGTCCCACACCTTGAACCTGCTTGCTAAGACTTCAGATACGGCTCTTGTGTTCGTGAAAAGAAGCACAGACTTGTGTTGGCTGATGTAGTCGCGGATTATCCGCAACCTAGCGGCAACTTCTGGGTGCGTGTAAATTTTTGAAGAAAGCTGCACATCTTCATCATCGGGTTTTGGAAAGATAATCTTTAGTCGCATCATTCTCGCAACTGGAACGCGTACAATTTCGACTGGGCGGCCGTTTCCAACGAGAAATTGCGCTACTTTGTCTGGTGTGCCGATCGTAGCGGACAAGCCTATTAGTTGAAATTCTTTGCCAGTCATTGCTCTTAGTCTTTCCAGAGCCAAAGCAAGCTGACTTCCACGTTTGCTGTCAGCCATCTCGTGTACTTCGTCAACTATCACCCAGCGCAACTGCTGCAAATGTTGACGCATTATCCAACCGGACAACAAAGCCTGCAACGTCTCAGGTGTCGTGATCAAAATCTCCGGCGGACTCCTAGACTGTCGTACTCTCTCTTTCGTGTCAGTGTCACCATGTCTTACAGCCAACTTGATGTCAAGATTATTGCACCACCACTCAAACCGCTCAAGCATGTCCCTGTTCAAAGCCCTCAACGGCGTAATGTACAGAACTTTTATTCCGGGTGTTCCCTGCTGACCCTGAAGAAGCATGCTTAAAACAGGCAGAAAAGCCGCTTCAGTCTTGCCGGTAGCCGTAGGTGAAATAAGTAGAACGTTTTTTCCTTCAAGAATCTTCGGTATGGTTTTCTCCTGTGGCTCTGTTGGCTCAGAAAATTCCCTCTGCTCAAGTAACTTTCGAACAGGTTTGACGAGTAACTGAAAAGCATTTCCCGAAGAATCTTTCAAGATTAGCTGAACCTCGATGTTGGAAGGAATAGACGGAAAACCAACCGTAAAAGTGTTTTGGAATGACTGCATCTTTGTACAGCCGTTTCTTTTAACTTTAAACGGTTCTCTTTTGGCATGATCATGTTGACATTTTAAACTCAAATGTTCCTGATCAAATCGAACTATTTTTAATTAAACTTGTATTTGGATGTGATGGATGTCTCTTTTTTCGTTCATTATTCGCCGAAAAGTGGAAGAACAAACCCCTTTTTATAGTTTTCAACATCCATGAAGGCATGAAAAGATGATTAAATAGTCTCCATAACACTGTTTAGAGGGTCATGTACGCTCTTTTATGACGCTAACATAAAAGTCGTTGAAGAATCATTGTTGCGTTTTGCATTAAAAATGTCTAAACGTGATGTTAGGTTTTCTATTTTCTATTCGAAAACAATGGAAAATTATTTATCCATCATCATCTGACACCATGGATATCGTGTGTATTGGAGGAAATTGAATGGCAAAATGTCCTAAATGCGGAACAATGGTTTCAACTCCAAAGAAGAAGTGGACAATGGCGGGACGACCTGACAAGCAGGGAAAAAGAATTCAGCTTGAAATTGGGCTGTTTGACTGTCCGAAGTGCCACAAACCATTCCGAGAAGTCCTAAGTAAGAAGAAAATTTAGGCTTGGAGAAAACCAACAACCCCTAATCTCACCCCTCCCCTCTTTTTCATTTTTGAAGCGTTAAGTTTTAAAGCACGCTATCCGTAATTGACAAGAACACTTCATTGCAGAAGAGGAAATCATTGGCGTCAAAATTAAAGCAATTGTGGAGCAAAGAGTATTTTCAAACAATTATAACAATAATCTTGATAGTGGTGTTTGTTGTCGGGTTTTGGTACGGTTCACAATTTGTACTGAACACGCAGTATCCGATGTTAGCCGTGGCCTCTGGCAGCATGTGCATTCCTTATGGTCAAGCTTGCGATGGATGGTCGCATCCATTTGCGCGCACGCTTCATGTTGGAGACTTGATCGTTGTTCAAGGAGTAAGTGTAGATTCGATCTATGCTGCTCCCGTGAATGGCGACATAATCGTGTATCGTCAACTACATAGTAACACCCTAATCGTTCATAGAGCGATAAATAAAACATTTGAAGGTGGCGTCACTTACGTAATAACAAAGGGTGACGCCAACTCTGAAGCTGATCAACCAGTTCCGGCTAGCAACGTTATTGGCAAGGTTATAATGCGAATCCCATGGGTTGGGCACCTTGCACTCTTCATGCGAGAGTCCTCAAGCATATTACTGATCCTCGCAATCATATTTCTCCTCATAATCGTGGAATTTATCATTCCGATGTTTACAGAAAAGAAACCTGAAACTCAAAAGACAGAAAGTGTAGAAGAACTGTCTCCCAACAGAAAGAACTCACCTAAGAGCTTATAAGGAGTATTTAAACACTTCACTATACGAGTGGTGTTTGATGCCGAAGAGTAAAGCCATAATAAACATAGAGAATGTTGTTGCTTCTGCCACTTTAAACCAGAAAGTTGACTTAAACGCGGTCGTGAAGGGTTATCCTGGCGTGGAGTATCGTCCAGAACAGTTTCCAGGACTTGTGTTCAGGCTTAAGAGGCCTAAGACGGCGACTTTGATTTTTAATTCTGGTAAGATGGTTTGTACTGGGGCAAAATCTGAGAAGGAGTCTCGCAGGGCGGTTATGAAGGTTATTAAGGAGCTGAAAAAAGGCGGCATTATAATCATCAGCAAGCCCGAGCTGAAGATTCAGAACATCGTTGCTTCGGCAAGTTTGGGCGGGATGATAGATTTGGAGAAGGCAGCATACACGCTTGGAAAAACAATGTACGAGCCTGAACAGTTTCCAGGCTTGATCTACAGGATGGATGAGCCTAAAGTGGTCATTCTGTTGTTCGCTAGCGGAAAACTCGTTTGCACAGGAGCGAAGAAGGAACAGGAAGTTTATGACGCAGTGCACAAGCTTCATGGAATACTTGAAGAGAAAGAACTCATATTCTATGAATAGTCTTTTTTTACCTTTTTTTGATTTGTTTAAGTATAGTTTTAAGTTGGTCTTTGTCTATGGCTCCTGTTTCGTACAGGTTGTTGGCTATGTCGCTGATGTTGAGAAGTGCATGAAGCTTGATTTTATCCTTGCTCAGGTTTTCTTTGCCGCCTTCCTGTCTGTCCAGAAGCACGACAGCGTCGGTTACTACTCCGCCTTCAGCGGTCATTGCTTTTGCCGCTTTTCGCAATGACAATCCAGTCGTGATTAAATCGTCAACTAGTAGGATGCGGTCTCCTGGTGCTAGGATTCCTTCTATCCTTCGTTGTCTTCCATGGAGGCGTACTCCTTTTCTTATGTAGATGAATGGTTTTTTAAGGTTGCAAGCGATTAGTGCGGTGAAGGGTATGCCTGCGACTGGAATTCCGGCTATTCTCTCAAAGTTTTTGACACCTACTTCGTCTTGTATGAAGTCTACGTAGAAGTTGGTGATTTTTTGGAAGGCATCTGGGAAGCTTGGCACGATGCGTAGGTCTATGTAGTAGGGGCTTATTTTTCCGCTCGTGAGTTTGAAGGCTCCGAACTGTAGGGCGCCGATTTTGTTCAGGATTTTGCAGATTTCAAGCGTGATTGTTTGTGTTGGCATGGTTTTTAGCCTCGTTTGGAGATTTGGTATATTTTACCTACTTCAGGGATTAGGCATGTGGTTTTTGGCAGTTCCTTCTTTAGTAGTTCGGCGAATTTTTTCTGGTCTGCTGTTGAACCTGTGTGGTAGGGAACAGCTACTTTTGGTTTTGT
>DATKKK010000042.1:0-12513 GCA_035542975.1 Bathyarchaeia archaeon
CTCACCCCTCTCGGCAAATTCTTAATTGGACTAGCAGATATTTATGATTTGACAACAATTAATTGTAAAAAAAGCTAATGTGACTCTAGTGGTGACGTTACCTTTTGATTCAACCGTAGCAATTTCGCCATGTTCAGCCTAAAGGTACACCAACAATGTACTTGAGGAACATGCAAAAATGCACTTAAATCTATACCTCCTTCACGAAACATCTAAGCTTAAAATCGAAGATCCTAGAAGCAAATTTCGGGCGATTGAGTAGGAACGCTTGAATTATAGAAAAAAAGATTATTCTTCAATACATGGATTGGTAGCCCGGGAGAGATTCGAACTCTCGTCAGCGGCTCCAGAGGCCGCCATGTTTGACCACTGCACCACCGGGCTTCACAAACAAATAACTCAAACCTCCACATAAATAACCCTAACGTTAACACCCGCGAAAAACGCTTAAAGGCTCCTGCCAAAAATGGACAAACCACTCTACGAAATCCCCGCTTCAATCCCACTCGTAGGCTGCATAGCCTTCGGCTTAATCGACCGAGGAACCAACCTCATCCAAGTCCGCCCCATCTCAACCTGCCCGCTCTCATGCAAATTCTGCTCAACAAATGCAGGCCCAAAATCAAGAACACGCCAAACCGAATACACTGTGCCGCTCGATTATCTCGTTGAAGAGTTCGAAAGAATTGTAGAGTTTAAGGGCAGAAGCCACATCGAAGCTCATGTAGACACCGTCGGAGATCCGATCACCTACCCAAGAATCGCCGAACTAGTCTCCTGCCTAAGCCAAATCAACGGAGTAGAAACAGTTTCCATGCAAACACACGGCTCAACGCTAACCACAAAGCTGATTGATAAGCTTTCCGATGCAGGGTTAACACGCATCAACCTCTCACTAGACGCTCTAGAACCAACATTATCGAAAGAACTAGCTGACACCGAATGGTACGAAGCTGCAAACATAGTTAAGCTGATGGAACACATCGTTTCAAACACTAAAACAGACTTGCTCGTCGCTCCAGTATGGATACATGGAGTAAACGACACCGAAATCTCAAAAATAATAAGCTTGGCAAAGAACATCAAAGCTGGAAAAACTTTTCCACCTCTCGGCATCCAGAAATATGAAAAACACAAACGGGGAAGAAAACTGAAAAAAGCCAAGTGGCTTTCATGGAACGATTTTTACAACCAGCTTAGAGCTTGGGAGATAGAATTTAACATCAAACTCGTGCTCAACGAAGACGACTTTGGAATCCATAAACGAGCCATGCTGCCAATCTCTTGTGAGAGACATGAAAAAATCAAAGTCGAAGTAGTAGGTCCAGGTTGGCTTGGAAACGAAAAACTGGCGGTTACGCAAGCCAGAGACAGAAGCTTAACTCTCATCAACGCTGAAGACATTCAAGTAGGCGCCAAGCTTAAAGCCAGAGTCTTAGCGAACAAACATAACATTCTCATCGCGGAGCCAGTTTAACAACCAGAACTGGACATGATGCGTGGTGTATTACACCGTCAGTCACGCTTCCAAGAAGCAGTTCTCTTATGTGGCTTATGCCCCTTGCACCTAAAACTATAAGGTCAAAGTTACCTTCTTTCGCAGTGTTGATGATTTCTTGAACGGTATGCCCCTCCTTCAAAATCGTTTCAACCTCCACCTTTTCAGCCTTTACTTTATTCTCACCCTCGGTCAAAATACGTTTGCCAACTTCGCGGGAAGCTTCAGTTATTTTAGAGATTTCGGCTGGAAGCATGATAGGAGCTGCTGGAGGAGTAAAAGTGGATGGTTCAGGCATCATAACAGGCGTGACTGAAACTGAGTACACGTGGATTAAAGTCACTTTTCCATGAAATTTTTTGGCGATCTGAATGGCAACTTCTAAGGCTTTTGACGAGTGTTCCGAACCGTCTGTCGGAACCAAGATTTTTTCGAACAACAGCAACACATCCCAGAGTATATTATTTCAGCTTGCAAATATAACTTTTGAAGACAGTCGCAGAAAACCAGAAATGGAATAACTATTTTTGAATCCGAGCTAGTGTAACCTGATTTTTATGATGAATAGACGCATCAATGAAAACAGATTGAGAACCAAAAAACTGTTGTCAGTTTTTACAGTAGCGATGAATGTGTGTCTTTTATCCTTCCTTTCGTGTCAATGGTAACCTCGAATTTCTCAGCCCACGGATGACCTTCCATATCTATGGGGCACGTGCCTCTTACTACCCAATCTTCATGATTCTGTTCTATCATTGCAATCTCTATTCTTTCCGTGTTCTTCTTTTTTTTCATGTAAGCAACAGCTATCTGCTCGGCATTTTCTTTCGAAACATCTTTTACCATGTAGCTTCCCAGCTATTGTTTCATTATCTGATTCGGAAGGCATTAAAGATTATGAATGGAAAATCGTTACTCAAATTAAACACAACCTGAATAGCCAGCTTAGGCTTTTAATATAATAACGCTAAAATCAGTAAACATCAGTTTTAGAGTTGATAAAGGTTATTGGAAAAGAAAATCATGAGCGAGAAAAAAAGAATAATAATTCATGTAGATATGGACCATTTCTACACCGCTATAGAAGAGAGAGAACGACCTGAGCTTAAAGGAAAACCTGTAATCGTTGGAGCTGACCCAAAAGAAGGAAAGGGCAGAGGAGTTGTGTACACAAGCAATTATGAAGCCAGAAACTTCGGCGTCAGGTCAGGCATGCCCATCTCAAAAGCTTGGAAACTCTGCCCAACAGCCGTTTACCTGCCACCAAACTTTGAGCTTTACATGAAAGTTTCAAACGAAATTATGAACATACTACGCAGATACGCAGTCAAGTTTGAACAATGGGGGATAGACGAGGCTTTTTTAGACTTAACCTCAAGAGTGAAAGATTATGAAGACGCCAAAGCCCTAGCAAGCCAGATAAAAAAAGAAATTCGAGATACTGAAAGACTTACTTGCTCAATAGGCATAGGCCCAAACAAGATTGTCGCCAAAATAGCCAGCGACTTCCAAAAACCAGATGGTCTGACAGTTGTTAAAGAAAGCGAGGTTGAAACCTTTCTTGCTTCCTTGCCTGTGCGTAAGCTTCTGTGGGTTGGGAGAAAAACGGAACAAAAACTGGCAGCCATGGGAATAAAAACAATCGGAGACCTGACCCACTATGACCCCGCAGTCTTGGTTGAAAAATTCGGAATGATGGGCGGTCAACTTTATCTTATGGCGCATGGAGTTGACAAGAGCGAGGTTGAAGAAAGACATGGAGTTAAATCTATCAGCCGCGAAATGACGTTCGAAGAGGACACATCAGACTTCAACCTAGTCTTAGACATGACAGACAAGCTATCAGAAGAAGTGCATAAGGATGTTTTAAACCAGAAACTCAGTTTCAAAACGGTAACCGTGAAAGTGCGTTACGAGAATTTTGAGACACACATCCATTGTAAAACGTTGCCTTCGATGACAAACCATGTGCAAGATTTGAAGAAAACTGCGAGAGAATTGGTAAGTAGCTATTTTAGACCAGAAAGAAAAATACGACTTATAGGCGTGAGGGTGTCAAACTTCACCTCGAACCAGAAGCAAACAACCCTCATCTGACAAAAGCAACTTTCAGAAACGAAGCCTGTTTCTTAATTTAAGAAATTGACAATACAGTTCCAACACTTGTCTGGTATACAACCACTTTCGCAATCTAATATGCGTGAAAAGATTTCTTCCATAAGCCTCTCTCCACAAGTCGTCAAACAATCGAGGATCGTTATCGATGATTGCTTGCGCCGCTAATTCGCCGTCCAACAGAGCATACATTATGCCCTCTCCATTAATCGGATCTACGTGGCCGGCAGCGTCACCTATAATTATCCAGCTATGTCCTGCAAGTGGCGTGCAGAATGTTTTCACGTCTTTTACGTTGGGAATTAAGGACGCCCATTCAGAAATCCTTTCTATGTGAGGATGATTTTGTTCAATGAAAACGTCCAACTCTCTCCTAAGCCCGTGAGAATAGGACAATTCAGAGCTTCCTATCCCCACGCAAGTGTGATCTTCCCTCGGAATAGTCCACATGTAGCCTTTCCTTTGAGAAAGGAAACGTATCGTGATTTCTTCCTTCTCTAATCCTCTGACAAAATATCCAAAACAGAAGCCTAGGTCTTTTTTGTTCAAAGGACCTATAGTGTTTTTTCTAACTAGACTGTTTACGCCGTCTGCGCCAATCAATGTCTTGGCATAGTATGATTTGCTTGCTGTCTTGATCCCCCAAAAATTCGCGTTTTTTCCTAAGGCTACAACCTTTTCTTTGACCAATTCTGCACCTTTTTTTACTGCCATGTTGACGAGAGATTGATCTAACTTCAACCTTGAAAAACATCGAACCTTGCGTTTTCTGCTGCGAATGCAGACTTGTTTTCCATTAGGCGAAACGAAATAAATTCTGTCTCTTTCGGAGTGGTCTACAGAAAGCTCTGAGAGAAAGGAGAACATTTCCTGCGTCAGAGGTGTTACCAATCCGCCGCATGGTTTTTCTCTCGGATGTGAATGGTCGAAGATGATTGGTTGAAACCCGTTTTGCGCAAGAGTGTAGGCGCAGTATGAGCCTGCTGGTCCACCTCCGATGATTGCAACCTCAATCATGAGTGCAATTAATGCTAGAGGTTACTAAAATATTACGAATAGAGCGACGATTGAAGTACTGTTTGTAAAAAGAATCTCATCAAAAATATGTTTGAAGCTTATGGGCAAGGGCTATTTTCTGATTCGCCTGATTTCAAATACAACAGGGTTTTCTGCGTCGGGACAAGCATTGCATATAGCATCTTTATCTTCAGTCCATGGGAATTCGGCACCGAAGCGCATAGCATAAACCTTAGGAAGCAACACCATTAACGCGCTGTAGCAGATGTTTCCTTTCACTGATTTTCCATCAAAAACTATTTTGTCACCAACTTTGTGTCCGAAAGCGCACTTTCCCTTCTGGCTTTTCACAGTAACTTCAACAGTAGACATACGAACTCACCATCATTCCTGTTGTACGTTCGGATATTTTTCTTTTACCTTCGAATCTGCTATCTTTGCGATCATGGCGTTGGAGATAAGTACATACTTGACTCCTTTGAGTTCGGCAAGATCCGCGGGTTTCTGATCCTGAGTGATAAGAAGCAAGTTGTTTTTCTGGGCGTATTCCACTATATCTTTGTCCTTGGCTCCCTTTAGCCCAGCGTCTTGAGCAGTTAGCACGTGCCATCCTAAAGTTTCGAAATACTCTCTTAATCCCGCATACATCTCGTCGAGCAGAAGCTTCAATGAGATACCTTCCCGTTTGACTTCACTTTTAGATCACACGAATATTTAGACACATCTTTATTATCTTGGTCAGATTTAATTTTTCTTGCTGAATTCGTAGTTATCCTTCTAAGATGCGACCTTTACTGTATGGAATAAACTCTCGAATCACTTCGCCTGACGCCTTCAATACCTCCACGCGTTTTTCATTAGGCAATCTCGCCGCCAAAGTCTTTAAGACACATTTAAACAGTTCTTTGCCGCTTAAATCTCCAGGCATTATGAGCACGTACACGCTTGTTTTGGCTTTAACCGCATCGATGGGTCCTCCGATGAGCTGCGTGTTGCTGTCTTCAACGATGATGCCCACGGCTAGTTTTAGTGGAACGTTTCGCAGCCAATTTCTTTCGCCGCGAACCATGAATGCACCGTGTCCAACGGATTCGCCTGAAGGTCCGCCTTTACTTAGTTGTTCTGGCTTGATCCAATAAACGTCTACGCTTCCGAAGCTTTCGCGCCAGCCTCTCGAGAATGCGGCTGCAAACTCGGCTGCTTCTTTCAAGACCTGTTCACTAGGTTTCTTGTTTTCTGTTTTGACAACAACAAATGGTGCACCAACGACGTCGCTGTGGAAGACTATGTCCCAAACTTCCGTATGTTTCTTAACTAGAACTTCATTACTGACAGCGTCTTTGCCTGCAACAACCAAAAACCCGTCGGAAGAGATGAACCAGTGGAATTTTTCAAACCATGCTTTCAGTTTTATCCTGTTTTTTTGAGCCTCTTTCACAGCTTCAACAGGTTTTGTTGCTTCCAACACCTCAACCGTTCTTGTTTGTTCTTCCACTCTACTCAGTTTCTCTCGTGAGTCTGTCAGGGCAGTTTTTGTGCCTTCCAATTTTTGTTTTGAACGCTTGCTTCGTTCATAGAAACCTGCGGCATTCTCGAATAGACTCATGCGTATGGTCAAGCCGAAGGACAAGTCATCAACATGAACGTTAATTACTAGGTTTTTTGTGTCAAAAGATTCAAAGAAAGAGCTTGGCAGTGCACCTGTCTTTTTCTCTGTTAAAACTTCTGAAACGAGTTCTTTCCATTGTTTTCCAGCGTGGAGACAAGCCAAGAATTTATCAAACAAGACCTGTAACTCGCTTGCATGCGCATAAATCAAGTCGCCGATGTGCCTTTCCAGTTTTGCTTTACCCTCAGCCTCATCTAAAGTTTTTTCTTGATCCTCAATTATCCTCTTTAGTCTTTCTGCTTCCCGTCTTAGCTTATCTACTTCTATTCCTGCTGTGGCTTTTTCAACCGCGCTCACTTTGACGTAGAATTCGTCCAGTGCCTCGTTGAAACTCGCATAGGGTTGATTTTTCAGCGTTTCATAACGTTCTAGTTTGAAGGGCACAACATCGATGAAATCGTTTTTCTCGTCAAGAACAATTTGAGGCTCCAATCTACCAGTGGTAACGTACGAAAGCAAGTTGTGCAGAGTGTCAAACATCACATTGAAATCTCTGTCGCTTAATGCATCGCACGGCTTGTTTTTGTCAACGCTTGCCCTCAGTAAAGTTTCTTCTGCATAGACACCGCCGATGCTTAGGAACCTCACTAAAGCTCTGACCGCTTCAACGTTACCGAATTTCTTTAAGCCTTCACGCAGTTCTTCTTTGTTAACTCTGAACGGGTTCAGACCTGTGGAAGGCGCGAACAAGAAGGGTTCGCCACGAAGAATGTTTCTGTCGCGCATGCGTCTATAGCTTAGAGCCTGCAAGATTGTGTCTTTCCCGTCTACGAGGATGAAGTTGCCGTCGCTGAAAAGCTCAAGGATAAGTTGCACTCCGCCCTCTTTACTCTTGAACTTGAAAATGACAACCCGTTCAAACTCGTGTTGATCAACCTCTATTAGCCAAGCTTCACGCAGGTATTTTCTTAAAGCCATGCAGAATGCAGGTGGAGTTGAAGGCTTTTCTAAACTATAAGAGGTCAAATGCAGTTTTCTACCCGCCTCTAGAACCAAATTGAGGGGAGGACTATTCATTTTATGCAGTTTGAGAAGCAAAGTTTTGGAGTCAAGCTGGTAAACATTGCTAACATGAGAATCTCGAATTACTTCTTTTAATTCTCGAACAACTGCTGCCACGTCAAAGCTTGTAAACTCCTTCTTATGCAAGACATTTCACTTTTAATAAGGTATATTTCATAACACTATAAATAGCAAACTTACCTCGTCTCAAAAGACTGATGCTTAGCCATAATAATCTTGCCTTCTTGTTTTATCATTCGTTAAAAACCTTGAAAAAACGGAAAACGGGGGTTTAGCTAATTCTGATTTCGTCTGTTATGGGACTTTTTTTCCATACTGGTACGCAATCGTAGCCAAGTCAAGTATATCTATTCTGTAGTATGTTATTGGAAAAACGTTGTTGAAGTTAACATTTGGGTTCCAGTTAGGCTCGCCTTCTGTAGAATTGTAGCTGATTGATCCCAGCACGAGGTCGAGGATGTCAACTTTTCCATCACCATTTGCGTCGCCCAGCAGGTTTGAAACTTTCACGTAATCGCTACCGTCGAATGAAACTCCAGTGGCAAGTTTTCCAGTGATGACAAAAGTCTCCGTTAGTTTGAAGATGCCTGCGTGACCTGCACCTGCTAAAGTTGTTACTTGCGTTCGATTGAACTTGATTAGCATATCGTCGATGCCATCACCATCATAGTCTCCAACTTTGGATGCTGATGCATTCGCAGAAATCGTGCCGTTAAGTTTGACGGTTGAAACATCAATGTCGTTTACGTCGTAACCCTCAGGGAGCTCAACGTAAACTGTTAACCATTGACCTTTAGTTTTCAAGTCTAAGGCGTCTGGTTTGACATCCACGGTTGCAGTAATCTTGAAAACAGCCGAGTTGGAGAAAAAGCCGTCTCCTGGCGTGTTGAATGTTATGTTTGCGTTCGTATTATCTTTAAGTATGACGTCATGCAAATCTATGCCAGTTTCACCTGTAGCCAGAACGTGGAATTTGATGGTTGCCAATGAAAAATTTCCGCTAATCGGAGAAGCGGGTGACACTAGTGAAGAATGTATTCTCACGTTACCCGGTACTTGCGTAATGGTTGGCACTGGGAATGCAATGTTTCCTGTGACTTGGGCAACATTCAGCAATGTAGTGTTGTAGGCAAGCGCAAAATCATAGCTGTAAAGGTTTTGGATTTTTTTAACATCTACGGAAATGCTGAAGTTGTTGCTGGGCACCAATGTTGAATTCACTATAGATGATGGATTGACGAATATGTCAGCAGGCGGTGGAGGCGGAGGCACATAGTTGACGAATACTCCATTCTTTTCTGTATGATCAATTGGGTTACCACTCTTCTCTGCAAGGGTGCAAGCAACAATCTTAAGCGGTGAAGTGCCAAGCCCTACCACTTGGAAGGTCATCGTGAAAATCGTGCCGCTTCCGTTGAAAGTCTTAGCAGGAGCCAACGAAGCCTCGGAAAGCCAGTACATCGTTCCTGGCTCAGAGTCTACCATAGACGCGTTTTCGTCAACCTGATCTATTACGTTAATTGTGTTCTTGTGCAGTATGCCACTTGGATATGTTTCTACAGGAATCTCCTTTACATGACTAGCGTATTTTATTATCGATTTATTCCACGCAAACTGGATGTCAATGCCGTAAAGGTTTGTAACGTTGGCCACTTTAACGCTAATCGTGAATGTTGACGGAGAAAACACATTCTTAACTTCAGATGGATCTACGTAAACAACGGCAGTCGTTTCAGCCTTGATTAGAGTTAAAGTGCCTAGAAACGTCATGCTTAGAGTGAGCAAGATTATTAAGAATAACGTCCGTGCCTCAAGTTTTCGGTACATAACTATCCTGTCTCCTTAGCAAGTGCTTACTTATACAGAAACATAAGCGTTATGGATTATTTTTCTAGCAACATGGATAAATAGGCAACTTTAAATCTGTATTAGAAATATAAGTTGCAAAGGCGTTAAAGCAGCATGAAACCGTTGCAGACTATTTATTGGCTTAGGCTAGGTTTAGGAGTGTTTGCAGCTGTACTGTGCGCGGTCTATGTCTGGGCATCACCAGGAGAACTAACTACAGGGGGAGGAAATCTTTTCACTCTCATGAACAGCATGTCCATTGCTTTAGCCGTTTACTTAGTCTCTTACTATGTTATAAAAAGCAAGTATCTAACATTAGTTGAAAAGCCCACAAAGCTGGTGACCACAGGAATAGGCGTTTATTTCCTCGCATGGCTAGTTTTCTGGGTTTTGTTCTACACGATACTAGTTGGATATTAATCTTCTTCTATGAAGTTTTCCATAGTCGCTTGGTTTGAGTCGCTCCTCAAAGTCTGGAGCTTACCGTTATTGTTGAATGTAGCGCCGTTCACGTTTGGAATATCCATTCTGCTGAGCACGCGCATGCAATCTGCCCAAGCGGAGAAGAAGCCACGGTCAAAATCTCCGTGAAGCTTGCTTCCTACATGATCCAGAAACTCGCGTTTATAATTGTGCAATGCGACTTTGTCAGTTAGATCAAGTTTTGGGAAGAACGCGTATGCGTCGCCGTTTGTCTTGCGTGAAAGGTACATGCCGTACAGTGCTCTGAAGTATCCTCGGTTCCACTCGGTCTTGTGCATTTTCTGTTTAAGCCTTTCTAGTTCGCGTTCTGCTTCGGTGAATTGTCTATTGACTATGAGCTGAAAGAATCGTGTAACCAACGCTGAAGGGATGGGCATCCTTAATGACCACGAGGCTTAGTTTTCTCCTCTTCGGAAGCATCCTCTATGCCGTTCTCGGTTATTTTAAATATTTCCTCTCCTTCAGGCAGATACGGGCTTGAAACAAGCCGAGCTATGCGTATGGGACCATGCGCCGCTCTCCGCAGATAAATCCTAGTATGGCTCGTGTGCCCAACGATGTGTCCTCCAATAGGATGAACAGCGTCTCCGAAAAACACGTCAGGCTTAGCCATAACTTGATTCGTCACAACCGCCACTGCATTAAAAGCCCTAGCCAAACCAATGAGTTTGTGCATATGCTTGTTCAGTTTCTGCTGCCTCGAAGCCAGCATTTCGCGTCCAATGTACTCGCTTCGGAAATGCGCTGTCAAAGAATCAACGATTATCAGCTTCACGTTGTTTTGCTTGATGATTTCATCAGCGTTGTTTAAGAGAAACATTTGATGATCTGAAGTGTATGCTTCAGCATAGATAATGTTTTTGACGACCTCCTCAGGGATAAGCCCCAGATGCTTAGACATGGAGACAATCCGTTCTGTTCTAAAAGTGTTCTCAGTATCAACGTATAGCACAGAGCCGTTAAGTCCGCCTCTTTCAGGAGGCAACTGCACATTCACGCATAATTGATGGCAAATCTGGCTTTTTCCGCTGCCATACTCGCCGTAAAACTCGGTGATAGTTTGTGTTTCTAAGCCTCCGTCAACAAGTCTGTCTACTACTTTGCTTCCTGTGGTTAAGCGCAAAACGTTCTTGCGCATCTTGAGTAATTCGTCTGCACGAATGAATGACACGCCGATTGATCCGCGTGCCTCCTCGATGACGGCAAATGCCTTCTTCTCGCTTATGCCTGCAGGTTCCAACTCGCGAGCTGTAGCCATGGCTAAAGACTCGATGGTGTGGAAACCCATTTCCTGCAGTTTTTGCGCGGTGGCAGGGCCAATGCCTGGAAGGTCTTCGAGAAACTCGTACTTTTTCCTAACGGCATTGACTACGTCACCGCTCTCCTTTCTCTCTTCTTCTTCAGTCATGAATATTCACTCTTCTTTATCGGTTCACTGAAACAGTGAATAAAAGCCATATTTAAAACACGCGAAACACAAACGCATCTAGTACGGGGAGAGATGAGTTAAAGTGATCAACATTCTGTTTTGCAAAATGCTTAAGACAAGGTATAAGTACGTGGTTTTTTCATAAAAACAGAAACATGGAAAGAGGGAAAAAAGCTTTGGAGACAGCAAAAATTGTTGAAAGCGTTGCTTTTAACGTTCTGAAACAAGCAGTGATCTATCTGCCTGACGATGTTAAACAAGCACTAAAGAAGGCATACGCTGAAGAAACGAGCGACACGGGCAAAACACAGTTAAAAACGATCTTGGACAACGTTGAACTTGCCGAAAAATACCAGGCGCCAGTATGCCAAGACACTGGGACTATCATATTCTACGTTAAAGCGGGTGCTCAAGCAAAGAACTTGGACAAGGTTGAAGAAGCATTGATAAATGCGACAAGAAAAGCCACGAAGGAAGTACCTTTACGACCGAACGCGGTACATCCGTTCACGGGGAAGAATAGCGGCGACAACACGGGACGGTACATACCGTATGTAAACTGGGAAATCGTGTCTGGCGACAAAATTGAGATGACGGTTATGACGAAGGGTGGGGGTTCAGAGAACGTGTGCATCGGCGGGATGATTGTTCCTGGTGAAGGAATAAACGGGTTGAAGAAGTTTGTGGTTGACGCGGTGATTAAGGCTGGAGCGCAGCCTTGTCCGCCGAACATTCTGGGAATTGCGATGGGTGGCGGTGCTGACATTTCAATGAAGTTGGCTAAGAAGGCGTTGATGATTCCTCTGACTGAGCATAACTCTGATCCTGAGATTGCTAAGCTTGAGAACGAGATATTTGAGGCGGTGAACATGACGGGAATTGGTCCTATGGGGCTTGGCGGAAAGACTACGGTTTTAGGTGTGCACATAGATTATGCGTACAGGCATCCAGCGTCGTTTCCTGCGGCGGTGGCTTTTAACTGTTGGGCGGCACGCAGGGCTTCGGCAAGGATCAGCGCAGACGGCAGTGTGGAGTATTTGACGCATAAACTAAAATGGTAAGGTGAGTGATGTATGGGAGTTTACAAGTTTAAAACACCAATCTCTGAAGAAGACGTGCGCAAGTTGAAAGTGAACGATGTGCTCTACGTGACGGGAACGATCGTAACAGCAAGAGATCAAGCGCATAGGAGAGCCTTAGAATTCTTTAAACAAGGAAAACCTCTGCCTGTAAACCTTGAAGGGTTAGCCGTTTTTCATTGTGGTCCGGTGGTTAGCAAGGAAGGAGACAAGTGGACGGCGGTTGCGGCTGGTCCGACGACGAGCACGAGGATGGATATTTTTGAGGATGAGTTCATCAAGAACTTTAAGGTGCGTGTGGTCATCGGCAAGGGTGGTATGGGTAAGAGGACGACGGATGCTATGGCGAAGT
>DATKKK010000043.1:0-7118 GCA_035542975.1 Bathyarchaeia archaeon
AAAAGCGAAAGTCTTGCCTGCCACCAAAACCCACTTGGAACAGATTTTCACGTTTGGAGCAAGAGCCTTAGTAAACTACGGACTCAGAAAAAACGGGTTTGACCTACTAGCAGGAAACATCTTAAACCTGAATTTCCCATCAAACGTGCACACCATAATTAAAGACGGACAAACGATGACCTACGGCTACAGTTCAGGAACATACGCCCGGCTGAACCCCATGCTCAACAATGTCAGCCTTCTGCCAAGACAAGAAGACATAGACGCTCTAGGTCCAGAAATCACCAAACGCAATTGGGAAAAAAGATTCGAGCTCGCCTACCATCAGGCGCTCAGTGCAAACGTAACTGCCGCAATCGGCGTCACCCCTGTCATACTAGCTTTCGCACGTTACGTTAAGAAAAAACATGGAAAAAACCCCAAAGAACTGTGGAACATTCACGCTTTGTTCTGCACGAGCGTGCGAAAAATACAGTTCAAGTACGCACCCATCCTCAGAAAACCGTATGGACAAATCCCGATAATTGAGATGTACAGTGCAACAGAAGGCGTTTTCGCTCAACAACTCGACGACTTGCCATACGTAACACCGAACTATGATGGATACTTCTTTGAAGTTGAAACCAATCATGGAACAAAGATGCTGCATGAGCTTGAACGCGGCGAATGGGGTAGACTTATAGTGTCTTCATGCATGTTTCCACGTTATGACATAGGAGACTTGATCGAATCCGCTGGAAAAAACTATTTTAACGTAATAGGTAGAAACAACACCCTAACGCTTCTTGAACACAAGCTTTACCGAATCTTCTTCGGATGGTTAACCTAAGTTCTCGGGTGCCGCCTGCCAGCCATCAACGAACCGTAGATGGCTCCAACGATGATTATCACGCCAATCATTACAAAAAAGAGCGCCCAAACCATTCTTGTATCAATCGCACCTGTAATGGCAAGGTACGACGTCAAACCAATGAATATCAAGATTAAGCCGCCTATAAGAGGACCAAGGAAGGAATAACCACGTTTCTCATGCTTTTCACCCTTCTCACCTTTTTCGCCTTTCTCCTCCTTCTCTGCCTTCTCGTCCCTATAATAAGTCCGCCTCCTAGTTTCAACAGTAATCGGTTCAGCCTTAAGTGCAGCACCACACTTTGGGCAAAAAGCCATTTCCTCAGTAACTTCGTTACCACACTTCGGACAATGCGACAACATTTCCACCCTTACGCAGTGTCTACATATCTCAACATCAAGTATTTAAAATATGCTTACTTCGTTTGAATTGAGAAATGTTATATACGCACAGTCAACTAGAATAGTCTGAGTGAGGGAATAAGTTGAACGAAAGCTACAGGCGGTTCTCTCACAGATACCGAGAAAGCTTGCTGAGCGCCGTAAGCGCAGGGTTCTTTTTCCTCCTAGTTGGAACCATCTTCGTTACGAAACCAGGTCTCGTTGACGGCATACAAAAACTGTTCAGTGCAGACTCCATAAAGTGGAACACCACGGTTCCTCACACTGAAATCTTCCTTCCAGCGCCAACGCATCCAGCTGATCATCTAGTAGTCTACCAAGCAGTCGGATTATTCAGTTTAATCTGGGGTATTTTTGAAATCGCAATGCTAGTGTTGAGATTTTCTTTAGGCTCCCCAACGCGCAAAAAAGCTGAAAACGCAGGAAATATTGTCTTTTGGCTTGGAACAAGTTACCTAATCAACATTTACCTCAATGAATCGGTCACCATTGAAGCATGGTTCACTTTTTGGGCTGTCATAGTAATGCTTCTCGGCTTCTCGTTAATCATCAGAGCAGCCGTTTTAGCAGCCCTAAGATTCGGAACCTAACCAATCGATTCAAAGGATTTCTTTGTTCTTCTTTAAAACCCTAATGTTTTCCTAAAGCCCAACTGTACTTCTTTCTCAAAGTCGTAGGATAAAACTTTTCCAAGTTAAAATCTACTTGGACAGCCCATCTGGCATAGACTTGTGGATCAATATAAGATTTGAGAGACGTACCCAGATTATATTCCTGAGTCTCCCGTGTCAGCTCGATGTCTAATCTGTTCTTCTCTATTCTCTTGAGAAGAGCATCCGTTTTCTTTCCCTGTTCAGTCTTCTCCTTCAGCTTGATCTCAAGCTCTTTGAGTGCAGCTTCCTTCTTGGCTAGTCTTTCATTGAAATTCGCTGGGATTTTCCGTTTATGATTCGCTACTTTTGCAGCTTCCAAATTAGCCATTTTCGCTTCAAACTTTTTCACATGTTCTGCGTCTTCTTTTTTCGCATGCGACTTGTTCAAGTATTCGCCAACGGTTTCGGTGCATCTCCAAGTTCTAAACACTTTAGCAGTTAACCCTTTCATTACTTCTGAGAGAAATCTGGACACTTTTTTGGAGTCTATTCCTTCAAAAAGATATTCTTTGCACGTTCTAGAATATTGCCTAATGTTTTCAATCACTACTGACGGTGCCTTTTTCTCGCTTACCCATCTGACTGAGTCTTTGCCTAAAAAGTCAAAGCGTAAAACGTCGCCTTCTATCTTTATGTGCTCAGGTCTCAAGGTTATGGCGCCTACCGTGTCTGCTTCTTCAGGGTCTTTTTCGTCGCCGACACGCATGTTCAACTCGAGAAGCAGCCAGCCTACAGTGGCTATTTTTCTTCTCTCATCCTCCCTTGCGCTCAAATTCTTAATAATATGTGCTTCGATCTTCGGAATTTCTTTGCCTAGTTTCTCAGCTTTCTTGAACTTTTCTTTTTCTCTATCTTGCTTTAGGAACGCAGAATCGGAGAACCAGACGTACTTGACTTTTCCAGAAAGCTTGTCTCTCCAACTTGCGATATACATCATTTCTGGTTGCCAAACTACATCTTTCCAGCGCCCGGAAGGAGGATGTTTTGCATCAGAAAGGTTGAGAATAATGTCCTCCTCTTTCGGTCCTTCTTTCCATTTTCCACGTTTCGGATGATTTCCTCTGCCCGCGAAAATGCATGAAGGCTCTGCAGTCCAATTTGCAATCTCTATCTTCTTCCCATCAACTTCTGCATAGCCATAGTGTTCTTTCAGGCTTTCTCTCTTAGCTTTTCTTTCCTGTGCAAGTCTTTTCTTTTCTTCCTTTGACATGTTTTGCTTGTCTAGTTGCTCTTGCTGGACGTGTTCTCTGATGCTCGAAAAATCTATTTCCATGTCTGTTCTGGGTTTACCGTCAATTATCGGGTCTACGTCATCCCTTATGTGTAATCCTTGTAGAAAAGTGAGAGAGGGGTTTTCCTGTCTTAGAGCTTCTATGAAGTCTTCCATGAAATTTCTGTAAAAAACTCTGTCGGGAGGTGTTGTTTTTGATTGTTCCTTTTTCACCCAGAAAACGGCCATTTGCTCTGTTTTCGAACTTAATTTCACTGGGATTCCTTGAATTTTGACTGAAAAGCCTTTGTAGTTGTATGAGGGAACATAGATGCCGTTGTGTTTCAGGCTTTTCATGGTGTATTTCATATTGTCAACCTCAACTGAACAGGCAACATCAAATTGTTTCTAAACGCGAGTTTTAGCTTGTTATCAAATTCATTTAAACGCTTCTTTCAATCTAGAATACTTCCTTAAAAACTTGTTCGCTTGGCTTTTCGCTGTTTCTGCAGAGTTCTGTACAGGTTCTCAACGATTGTCGTATCAATGTATCCCTTGTGGGGACGGAAGCCGCCTGCAAATCCGTGAGGAATGTGAAGAAGCTCGTGTATGATGGTTCGTTCTTTGTCTTCTTCAGACAAGCGATCATATCGTTCTGAGATTACTTCTATGACGTAGGATGGTGGGAGGTTGAGGGCTTCTTGCCAAATTTTGCCTAAACCATGAATACGAGCGATAGTGCGGCAGGATGTGGAACCCGTGCTTCTAAAACAGAACACGAATTGTGGGACCACGTGGAAGAAGTCTAGGCAATCCACTATCTCGTTGGCAAGTTTTTTAACATCTGGAGCTTCAGCATATTCGATAGGCATGGCAATCATCACTCTCATGACACTGATGACTAAACATTCTGGTTATGTTGATGGTTAATTACTTTTCTGCATGGATGCTTAGCGCGCGCTCTATGACCATAGAATAATCGAGACTCAATCAAACACAACTCTCGGAAGCAGCTCGCAATAGATTCTTAAGTTGGAAAGCTAGACTATTGAGTGTTACCATAGGTTTGGGAGTGCTCAGTACAATGGAAAGGAAATTGAACAAGTCCTACTTTGTCCTGTTATATATTGGTTTGGTAACTATAGCGTTTGGAACATGGTTAGTGCTCTTCCAGAATGGCCTAGACCTAGCACAATTCAGAAGTGCGGGAGCTCTCGGAGACATATTACTTATTCTGGGAGTGCTGGCTTGTTTTGTTTCTGGAATTCTGATTCAAAGAGAATTGAAATCCACAGAAAGCTGAAGGTTTTGAAGGAATGCGACAGGATTAAACTCGAACCTTTTTGGGTATGGGAGCGTGCAAGCTTGCGTTTGAACCTCTTAAATGCACATTTGTGATGTAACTGCAGGTCAGAATCCTTGAGCTCCCGCCTGCATAGGGAAAATGCGAGTAAAACGTAGTCTTTTCAATCGCAAAAAAGCTATTTTTACTCACCGATTGACAGTATCAGGGAGTTTGAAGCTATCTCGGATTATAGAAGTGAGCAGTTGTACAGTAAACATGTGTTCAATTCTTAACCCCCGCACAAGGCTTCCACAACGTCCTGAATTGAGTTTATTTCGCTGAAATAAGCTCGTAACGGACTTTTATTTCAAGTGCGGGGGGTGGGATTTGAACCCACGAACCCCTGCAGGATAGGCTCCTGAAGCCTACGCCTTTGACCAGGCTCGGCGACCCCCGCATCTTATTCTTTAACTGAAATGCTACGTGGAAATGTTTAAGAGTTACTGTAAACTCTTGCATACAAACGGTGCAGTTCAAATGCCGACACACGGTTCACTCTCCAAAGCTGGAAAAGTCAGAAGCCAAACACCTAAGATACAGGCTCAAGTAAAGAAAAGCCCAAACCCCAAACTCAGGAACAAACGCAACTACGAAAAACGCGTGATGATGCAGAGAAAAGCCGGACAAAACTGGGTTTAAACAAACTCTAAACCTTTTTATTCCATCCCAAACCAATACTTAAGATATATGCTAAACCCTTCACTCGCCATTATAAACGCAAACGTAATAACTCTAAACCCAAAACAACCTCGAGCAGAAGCCATACTAATAGAAAACGGCAGGATAGTCACCGTAGGCACGAACAAAAAAATCCGCAAACACGTCAACAAAAAAACAAGAATTATCAACGCAAGAAACAAAGCAGTCATCCCAGGACTTGTTGATTGCCACGTGCACATGACTGGCTTCGGACAGTATCTGCAAACACTTGAGCTCAGAAACGCCTCTTCAATACGGGAAGTTCAGCGTAAACTGCGAGAATACAGCAGGAAAAATCCTGAAAAAAACTGGATTTTGGGAGGAAGATGGGATCAAGAAAAGTTCACAGAGAAACGATACCCAACCCGATGGGATCTAGACGCGGCAGTGGCTGACAAGCCAGTTTTCCTTACACGTGTCTGCGGACACACTGGCGTTGCCAACAGCAAAGCTCTGCAACTTGCAGGAATAAAGAAAGATACAAATGTCGAATCTGGGCAAGTGGATTTAGATGAAGCCACGGGAGAGCCAAACGGGGTTTTGCGTGAAAATGCAGTGAAACTCGTCTGGAAAATCATTCCCAAACCAAGCCAAGAAGACCTTGAGGAAACATGTGTTCTAGCATGCAAAGAAGCCGTGGAAGCTGGACTTACATGTGTGCATTGGATGCTGGGTTCAGCCAAAGAAATGCAGACGCTACAGAAGCTTAATTCTGAAGGAAGGCTACCGCTACGAGTTTACTTAGGGGTTCCTGTAGAGTTGCTGGATGACTTAGTGGGTTTAGGTTTGATGACGGGTTTTGGAAGCGACATGATCAAAATAGGCTTCGTCAAGCTTTTTGCAGACGGCTCTCTTGGCACACGCACGGCCGCACTGAAAAAGCCCTATTCGGATAAGCCAGAAACCTGTGGCATTATGCTCTACGAACAAAAAAAGCTGAATGATCTTGTTTTGAAAGCGCACAATGCAGACTTGCAGCTTGCCATTCATGCCATAGGTGACCGAGCAATGGAAGCGGTTTTAGAAGCTTACGAAAAGGCACTGGAACAATTTCCACGCGAAAATCATAGACACAGGATTGAACACTGTTCAGTTCTCAACCCAAAAATGATCGAGGAGATGAAACGTTTGGACTTAGTAGCCTCTGTTCAACCTCACTTCGTCCCTTCAGATTTCTGGGCGACGGATCGTGTTGGCAAGAAAAGAGCACGGTGGACTTATGCTTTTAAAACGCTTATGAAAGGAGGCTTAACTGTTGTTTCAGGGTCTGATTGCCCAGTTGAAAACATAAACCCCATCCTTGGCGTTTGGGCAGCAACAACTAGGGAAGATTTTCCAGAAGAAAACTTGACAGTGCAGGAAGCATTGCAGACTTACACGTTGAACGCGGCGTACGCTTCTTTCGATGAAGACAAAAAAGGAAGTATAGAGGTTGGAAAATTCGCAGACTTGACCGTTTTATCAGATGATTTGTTCGCTGTACCGCCTGACAAGATAAAGGACATTGCTGTGGAATTCACGGTTGTCAACGGCAAAGTTGTCTACGCTAAGTAACTTTTCCAGCGTTTGCCTTTGCAGAAGCTTGTGCCTCAGCATTCCTGAAGAACATGTAATAGATTGAACTGGCTATGAAATAAGTGCAAGTAGTAAAAAGGAACGGCGTGATAAAATCGTTTCCCGTCATCATCGCCCCAGAAATCGACGCTGTGACCGCCCGTGGAATGTTGTCAGACATTGTCATCAAACCGTTCGTCGTAGCCCGTTCAGTATCAGTAACCAGCTCCATCTGCAAAGTCGTTCCTATAGGACCAGCCATGTTCATCAGAGCAGTTCGTGTGACATAAGAAAACATGGCCAGAGTCAAGTTCGGAGCCAAGGTTGTGAACATGATAAAAGGCATAGAAAGATACTCACATAAGGCCACACTTTTCACTTTACCCAGTCTTTTTGATAATGCAGG
>DATKKK010000044.1:0-4639 GCA_035542975.1 Bathyarchaeia archaeon
CACAGCTTCAGGAAGCCATAAACTACATCATGATCGAATACAAGCCTGAATTCTTTAGGCCTGCTGTTTTATCCCTGTGCAGCGAAGCAGTCAGTGGTGACCCTGACAAGACAGTGCCGTTCGGCGCTTCTCTAGTCTTGCTTGCCAGAGCGATAGGGATTCATGATGACATCATCGATAGACTGAAGATAAGGAATAAGCGTCGTACTCTTTTTGGAAAATTCGGCATAAACATCGCGTTGATCTTGAGCGATGTTCTTCTGTTTGAAGGCTTTACCTTGATGCGGAAAAACTCTGAGCTTGAAGTTTCCCAGCAAGCCATGAATGAAATTCTGGAAACGATTGATCGCATCTGGTTCGAACAGAGTGAAGGCGAAATCTTTGAGATTCAGTCTCGAAAACAAGAAAACGCAACTCCACAGGCATGCTTGGCAAAGATTAGCATGAGGTCTTCTGAGCTTGAAGCGATCACACGCATCGGCGGAATCCTAGGAGGTGGCTCGCAAAGAGAGATAAACAATCTGGGAAAGTTCGGCAGGTCTCTCGGCATTATATCACTACTAAGGGATGAAATAATCGACATGCTAGAGTTTGACGTGCTAAGACATAGGATAAGAAGTGAATCTCTGCCTTTGCCTGTAATCTACGCAATGCAAAATTTCAAAGCAAGATCTAAGATAATGTTGCTCCTCTCCAAAAGGAAGCTGACGGTTGCGGATTTGAAGAAGATTTCAAAGGTTACTGATAATGCAGGAGGCATAGACTACGCGGCTGGAATTATCAAGGATGAAATCAGAAAAGCATGCAGTTATGTTGACATGTTCAAAAGTAGAAGAGAAGAGTTGAAACTACTGGCAACTTCGGTTGCTATTGAGCCTGAAGAATGGAAAGCTTTACTCTAGGCTACAGCAATCCCCAGTTGTCGGATGCTCTTGATGGAACTTTTGGTTTAGTTTTTTTCTTAGCCATACTCCTTCCTCAAAATGTATTTGTGCTGTACGTTTTATTTAAGTGTTCTGTTCTACACATGAACAATTCGGGATTCCGAATTTGAAATACTTATCCCTGATTCTAAACCTTAATTTACACGGCTTCAAGAAGCTAAACATGAATGAAAAGTAGTGGAATCAATGCAGGTCGAATCTCCAACTAAGAGCCGAAACAGAAAAGAACAGGTGGCCGCGTTTGCTCTTTTGCTCAACACTTTGTCTTGGTATTTTATCGGCTATCTGGTGATTGAAAAAATCGGGAGTGTTTTTGATGAAGCAAGCATTGAAAGCCTTTGTTTAAGGTTGATCTACCCGTTCTTCATAATAGCATCTGCGATTGTCGGTTCGGTTTTTTTAGGTAAGGTTCGAAGGGTTCGTTTCTTCTATTCATGGATAATCTTTGGAGCTGCAGTAGCATTGTGTACAGCATTTCCGTTAGGTTCGTCATTCTTGTTGATGCTTGTTTTGGTCAGCGTATTGGGTGTCTCCCTAGGCATCGGTACACCAATGTGTTTTAGCTATTTTGCAGAATCTGTTTCAATTGAAAATCGAGGGAAAGTTGGTGGTTTTATTCTATTTGGGACAGTTCTCAGCGCACCTCTTGCCTTTCTTGTTATGAAACCGTTGGATTTGACGTCGAGTGCATTGTTTTTGTCTTTGTGGAGAGCGTGGAGTTTGCCCTTCTTGTTTTTTGCTTCTGAAAAGCAGCAGTATGAATCGCCTAGTGAAAAGTCTCTACCGTTGGCTTCGGTTCTGCAGAATAGAACGTTCTATCTTTATTTTATCGCATGGCTCATGTTTGCTCTTGTGGATAGTTTTGAAGGGAGAATCGTGGATGTTGCTATTGGCGATTTCAGGTTTTTCATACAGGTTATTGAGCCGACTATCGCTGCCTTTTCTGCCATAATCGGTGGGTTACTTTCTGACTGGATTGGTCGCAAACGTATACTAGTATTTGGTTTTGTTTCTTTGGGTGTTGCTTATGCAACTATCGGGTTGTTCTCGCAAATGTGGTTCACGTGGTTCTTCTACTTCGTTATTGACGGCGTGGCTTTGGGGTTACTATGGACTTTGTTCGTAATTGTGTTGTGGGGAGACATGTCAGAAAAGGGATCCGCAAAATTCTACGCGATCGGGGAAGCTCCGTTTTTCTTAACTAGGATTCTTTCGGAACTTCTAGCCCCTTACATGATATTAATCCCCGAGAGTAGTTCCTTTTCACTAGCAGCATT
The DNA here is from genome assembly GCA_035542975.1 of Bathyarchaeia archaeon. Classification (GTDB taxonomy): domain Archaea; phylum Thermoproteota; class Bathyarchaeia; order Bathyarchaeales; family Bathycorpusculaceae; genus DATKKK01. Next base: position 2,222 of record DATKKK010000044.1, read on the forward strand.
CTTCTTGTTCTTAGCCGTACTTCCGCTGATCATCGTTCCTGAGACATTGCCTGAGAAGAAGATGAAAGACCGAGAACTCAAGACTTACCTTGAGAAGGCTAAGAAGATTAAAGAAAAACACACTTAAGAACCAGCGCTTCTTTTTCTGTTTGAAAACGCATGTTCTTCCACGTGATAGTCACGAACGAATGTAACCTGCAGTGCAGGTACTGTTTCGGCGAAGCGTTAGATGATGTTGACGACGATTTCGCAGGCTTTGAAGTGGATTATTCTCTTCCCAAGAGGATAAATTATGACCTTGACTTGTTGAACAAGTTTTGCAGCCGTGACCCTGATTGCGTGTTGACTTTTTACGGTGGCGAACCGTTGCTTGCTGTTGACCTGATCAGGCAAATAATGGACAAAGTGAAAGCTAAACATTTCATGGTTCAAACCAACGGTTTGCTGTTGGACTGTTTGGAGCCGGAATACGTTAACCGTTTTCACACGATTCTCGTGTCCATAGATGGTGATGAAAGTTTGACTGATTTTTACAGGGGAAAGGGCACTTTCAGGAAAGTGGTGGATAATCTGAAGCTGATTACACGTAACGGCTTTCGTGGTGAGTTGATTGCTAGGATGACTGTGATGGAGCAGACGGATATTTACAAGCAAGTCACATGGTTGGCTGATAATTCAGAGTTTTCTTTTTCTTCAATACATTGGCAACTTAACGCTGGTTTCTGGAAGAACGATTTTCGGAGAAGAAACTTTGCTGAATGGAGCAGGGACAGCTACAATCCTGGAGTGCGTGAGCTTGTTGGGTTCTGGGTTGATTATATGCGTGAGAATGGGCGTGTGTTACGGTTGTATCCCCTGCTCGGGGTTGCCCAATCGCTTCTGTCAAAAAAGCCAAGTCTTTTGCGTTGTGGCGGTGGGTGGGTGAATTATGCCATACAGACTGATGGCTACATAATTCCATGTCCGACTATGTGGGGAATGAAAGATTACTATCTAGGGCATATCAGAGAGGCGAATCCGCTTGGGTTAAAAAGAGTCTTTGTTAAGGAACCATGCACAAGCTGTAATGCTTATACTTTGTGTGGTGGTCGTTGTTTGTATGCTGACATCACAAAGCGATGGGATGCGAAAGCTTACGGTTTGGTGTGTGTTACTGTGAGAAACTTGATTGACGCTGTAGCTGAGGAAATGCCGAGAATTAGAGAACTTGTTGAACGTAGGAAGGTAAGTTTGAAGGATTTCGATTTTCTGAAGTACAACGGATGCGAAATAATCCCTTAGTTTTTATTGCAGCCATTGCATGTGGGTCGTTTCTGCTTTTGAAAAGCAAGATAAGAAAAGGAAAGAAAAATGGATAATGCGCATTGTATCTTGGTTGATGCCAAAACATAATAATGCTGTTCCCCCAAATTCTGCTGTGGTGACGCGTATGTCTGTTACGTTGCGTGATGCTCAGCATCTTTGTTGGAAAAACTTCAGGAAGATAAACGACAAGCTTGACCCACAGAGGGGTAAAGGTTGGACGCCGTTTGTTATGGCTACGGATTTGCTTGAAGAAGCAGGTGAAGTGGCTGCTGCAATCAAGGGGTTGGAGGGGTTTAAGCCGCCTGAGAAGCCTATGACGAAGGAGATGTTAGCCACGGAGCTTTCTGACCTGCTCTACATAATTTTTGTCTTGGCAGAACATTATGGGATTGAGCTAGAAGAAGCGTTCATGCAAACCGTAAATGACTACATGTTAAGATTTATCAAGTAACATCAGCTTCTTCTTTCTCGTTCATTTTCTGTGTTCTTTATCATGTTTTGCTTTAGGAATCCTCTATAAGAATAATTCAATATGCTTAAATCCCATGTTACGTCAAAAATGCCGGAGAAGGAAGTCAGAAGGTATGCGCATGCAGAAAAAAGCAGTTTTTCTCACGGTTTCGCTCTTGTCTCTCTGCCTTTTGGCTTTGACTCAAAAGTCTACCCTTGCAAGTAGCTCCTACCCTGTACTTAGTGCTGACAAGCGAGTGAATAAGACAACTGTTATGTTGAATGACGTCGTGACGGTCACGATTGATGTTAACGGTTCTGGTAACCCTGTTCCCGTGAACACGATCGTGAAGCATCCTGTTGACTTGGTTATCATGATGGACAGCTCAGAAACCTACATGCAGGAGATAGAAGCCCTGAAAGCCAATTTCTCCACTCTAATCAACAGGTTAAAGGCAATCGGCTTGAACCTCACCGTCGGCTTCATCAGCTTTGGAAACAGCAAAATCCTCAGCGAATGCCCGATTAACACAGATGGCTCAGTTAACACAACAGGAGTCAGACAATTGACATCAAACACCACTAGGATCACTTCCTTGATCAGCACCTTGATACCATGGGAATGTTGGGAGCCTTGGGGCGACGCAATCTGGATAGGCAACC
>DATKKK010000045.1:0-6398 GCA_035542975.1 Bathyarchaeia archaeon
GGTGAGGGCATGTCGGTTGCGAGTGCTGGTTGTGAGTGTGAGATGCTAGCTGCTAATAAGCAGGTTGCGATGAGTATGCAGATTGATGCTGCTTTAAAGTTCAAACTTTCATTCTCCTATAACTTGTGATTTGCGATACAGTGTTCGACTGAAGAGCTTATAACACTTTTCAACAACACAAAAACATAGGACGATACGCTTGCTTGCCAACGTTATTCTGATGGCTAGCTTTCTCTGCATCCCATCAGTACTGGAGGATGTCCTCCTCCGCCGCCTCCGCCACCATAATGCACAAACGTGATCATTATTTTGTATTGTCCAAAGCCTGTGAGGCTGAAGACGCGTAGTTTGTAGAGATGTCCTAATGGAAGATAGAGTTCGAAGGCATCGCTTGGTCCTGCTATTTTCGTACCGTTGGTTGCGTCGTAGAGTTCTATGTTGAACATGGCGTTTTGTGGTGGAATTACTCTGAAACGGACTCTATCACTCGGTTGACAGTAGTAGGTGTTGTTGATTCTGTACCAGTCTTCGTCGTCTAGGTAGCCTGAGAAATCGAAAGTGTTGACTATTGTAGCGGTGTCTTTTGTATCTCCCGCGTCGACGTCTGTTCCTGCATCATTGGGCACGGTTGCTCTAATCTCGATATGATAGATGAATGCCCCAATATCGACTCCATTGTCGCTGTCGCTTACAAACACGAATCTTATGGAGTTTATGGTGTTTTGCAGCGATTTGTTGAACCATTGTCTATCAATGGTGGAGCTTATTGTTCGGATTGTTGTCCAAGTTAGGTCGGTGTTTCTAGCTTGTATTTGTAGGTAGTCGCCTGATTCTATGCCACAGATGGCTACGCAGTAGTAGAGCCACGCGCTTCTGTAGGGTTTCAGGTCTATGTCCATCTGCAGAATTGCGTTCATGTTTTTGTCATAGTCGAGTACTTCAGTGTTTGGTTTGTTGTCGTGTATAGAGTTTTGTCCTACAGCCGCACACCATAGACAGTTTCCGGCTGGAAAGTTTGGAGAGCCTGAGAAGGAGTAGTTGTAGGGCATTGTTCCCCAGCTGTCTAGTCCCGAATCGGGATTTACATCATTAATTGAGTATGAACTCAGACCTTCATCGAAAGAATCAAAAAACACTGTATTGGTGTATGTGTCGCCTCTTGGGAAATATACAGCAAGTTCTATGTTATCACCTGTTATTGGTCCATAATGCTCGGCTGGGTAAGTAGGTGTTAGCTCTACCCCCCAATTTATTGGTATAATGGACCACCCTGTTCTTTGGACACCATTATCCTTGGTCTTTTTGATCGAGAGGCTTACTGCAAACATCGATTGGAATTCTATTATATCATAATATCCTTCATCAGATGTATATGTATCCACAATGAAATTCTGGTTGAGCTCTTTCCGCGGTTCGCTCCAATTTTCGTATTGAATGGGTGTGAACCAGTTAGATATAAGTGATACGCCGCTCATAACTTTCGAGAGCATTGTTGGATCAATCCACGAAAAACCGTACAGCAACGCCTTCAGCAGCACACCATTTCCTGCTTCCATCACTTGACTTGAGAAATCTTGGTGTCCATTTTTTGAAAGCTTATGATATGGCTCTAGAGAATATCCGCCTTCGTCGTCTGGTATTTCAGGTTTGACGGATAAAAACACCTCATCAACTGTGATGCTTGAGTAGTAGGGACGCTTTATTGCGCCATAGATGAAAAAGCCTACATGCACCTCACATTCGCTGGAGTCTTCCCAATAATGATACCCAAGAATCGTTGGGGCTGCATGAATGAAAAAAGTTGTATCGCCCGCAGAATAGTAGCTATCTCTTGTAACTCCCTTGAAATTCGTCGTGCCAGTCCAAATAGCTGCAGCACAACCTACATATGCCCTCCAATAATCTGCATCAGTGTACCATCCATTTCCGTGAATCGTCCTAAATGTACCTATGTGAACAAAAACGCCGAACTTCACCGAGCTCAGTTGAAAACGCTCATCCTCTCCAGAAGGCTTGATAAATGCCAAAACAGCACCTGTATAATAGTCACCATCACCCCATATAGGCAAGATTACATTGCTTTGAAAAAGAGATTTGCTAAGTGGTCTGTCTCTTGAAACATATATGTAGTCATTCGTCATCCAGCTTTTGTCCGACGGACTTAATACGTTTGAGGCATTAATGGTGAGTACATCTCTTTCGCTACCTTGCAGAATTGGCAGACTTGCGTTCAAGCCTATATGTATTAGAACATGCTGAAAACCAGAAGCTTCCCACGTTTCGCAGGAACTAGCACCCTGACGCCAACAATAAAAGAACGGATAACCAGAAATATGAACCCAAGTTATATGTCTAACAAGCATAGCTTCAGCGATTTTATCCGCCCAGCTAAATCCGTCATATCCCGTGGGAACAGGAACGATTTCACCATGAATGTTGACAACAATAACGTCTTCATAAGATTCGATAATATTTTTATACGTATCCCAATCTGAAACAATCTGATAGCTTGTATCCAGAAAAGGTGGGGTCTCACCATATTTTACATGAATTGCTGGAACGCACCAACAATCATATTGACTTTTGCCATAAACCGACACCGCAGCTATTGCACCTTGCACTGCGCTTGATCTATTGTCAACCCAAGCGGTGCCTACGTCTGGTAGTGAGATAATATACACTTTGGCTTTTCCAACGTCACATTTTGCTTGTTGTATATTCGTGAAGAACATAGCAGACGAAAACAACATTGCAGCTAAGACGATTACTGCGAGTTCTCTGAAGTGCATAAGGTTTCGCCCTCATCTTGGTTTTTTCTTCTTTGCCATACAACTATTACTCCTATTGCTACGAAGCAAATGGCGACAGCTACTGAAGTCACTCCACTCTCTTCCGAAGAAGTTTGAGGTTTCGCGGCGTTTGATGCGGACACCATCGCCTTGTAAATTCTGTCCCAAAACTCTGTTGGACCATATCGTTTATCATAGATTCTTGCTTCATTGAGGTAGTTTTTGGCAGTGTCTAAGCCTTCAGTTCTTCCTTCATAAGTAGCCTCCTTAATCAGAGCTTCAGTTTCGGAAATGATTATTTCTCTAGCAGTTCTTGAAACCAGACACCATAAGCCAGTTGCACAGCCAACATGCGCTCTCTCGAAATCCTTGTCTGTCTTCCATCCGTTTCCGTGTCTTGTCTCATTGGTTCCAACGTGCACGTAGAATCCGAAGCTGGTTTGGTTTTCAGATTCCTTGAAGGCGATGGCAGCGCCAGTTAAAGGTTCAGACCCGTTCCTGTCAAAAAGTCCCCAGATAGGCATTGCAACGAGGTTCTCGAAGCCTGAAACTGGGAGGCGCCAAGTCTCACTTGCATAAAGAGCATCTTGATAAGCCCAAGTGTCATGTAAGATATAGAGATGTAAATCAACTGCAGTTAACTCAGCCCAATTGTCTGTGTTGCAGGTGAGGTTTGGTTCTCCGATGTGTGACATCAACTGCTTAAGTCCTTTGTCTCCCCATGTTTCAAGGTTGGCGTTTTGTTTCTGGCAATAGTAGAAGGGGTAGCCTCCTACGTGAACCCATGTGAGATTTCGGCTTTGCATGGCTTCCGCTATCTTGTCAACCCATTCTTCTCTTGAATAGCCTTCTGGAACAGGAATAACCGAACCATGAGCATTAACAACTACACAATCATACTCTGATTCCACAATATCCTTGTAATAATTCCATTGAGTTACCAAATGGAAGGAGACGTTAGTCATGAAACTAGCACGGACGTAAGCTCCTTCTATTCTCAAGAAATGGCTTGAAACATTTTGCCATTCCCTCGGAAAAGGAAGAGTGATCGACAGGTTATACCTAATTAGACTCTCACAGGCTGTTTCGACGCCGTCCACAACCTTCGAAATATTGTCCACATCACGAGCCTCAACACCATCCAACACCACAACGTAGACATGAACCTTGATCCTATTATTCACAACCTGCAAGCTGCAATGAGCCTTAGGTATGTTCTGAAAAGAAAGGCTGACAGCAGAAGAGATGAGCAAAAACGTTAAGCATACTGCTGCATGGAACTTCACAAACGCCCACCATTTATATTTTTAGTTAAAGTATTATATAAAAGTTGCCAGAAATCAGAATACAACACATCACACTTGATTTACACGTGCATAATAGTCATTGTTTTCCGTAAGAATCTTATAGTGAGATAGCTAAACTACGCTTTCAAAAAACTATTTAGGTGGAAAGAAAAACTTGACACACAAAGTCGGAATAGTCGCAGGAAGCATATCAAGATTCGACAACCCAAGACACACACTACAAGAAGAAATGTGCGCAGAAGCCGTCAAAATGATACTAAACGACGTACCAAACCTCGAACTCACCGACTTCGTCAAAAAAGGCTACGCCGCCTGCTACAGCTACTTCAGCGACATCCTCGAACAACAACAATGCATGCACTGGATAATCAACGACTACCTAGGCCTAAGCGCCCTACCCTCATACCGAGTAGAATCAGGCGGAGCCACACCAATCGACGCAGTAATAAACGCAGCCTTATGGATACGCTCAGGCATGTTCCCCGCCGTACTCGTAGTCGGATGGGAAAAAATGAACGAACTCCCCATCCAAAAAGTCAACGAAGCCATCGCCATCGCAGGCGACACAGACTGGGACTTCGTCTCAGGCTTCACCTACAACGCCTTCTACGCAACAATGGAAGCAAGAAGAATGCACGTCTACGGCGACACCGAAGAAGACCTAGCAGAAGTCTCCGTACTAAACCACAACAACTCACTTGAAAACCCATACGCACAGTGGCCAGCCCAACACGGCTTCACAAAAATCACCGTAGACGACGTCTACAAAAGCCGCCTAATCTCATGGCCGTATAGACAGTATGAATGCGCCATGACAAGCGAAGGCGCCTCAGCACTCCTACTAGCCAACGAAGAATTAACAAAGAAACTAACCGACAACCCAATATGGATAAGCGGCGTAGGCTTCGGCGCAGACACCATGAGAGCAGGAGACAGACCAGACAACCCCGCATGGAAAGGACTGTACCCAGAAGACGAAAAAATCTGGCCAAAACACGTGCCCAAGCCCATGTCACCCTACCCAGACCTACAAAACTTCGGCTCACTACGCGTCTCCGCAAGAATGGCCTACAAAGACGCAGGCGTCAAAAACCCACGCAAAGAAATGAGCCTCGTAGAAATCTTCGACCCCTACGCAGGCGTAGTACTCGCAGGCTTAGAAGATTTTGACTTCTGCAAACGCGGCGAAGGAAAAACCCTGCTCCGAGACGGAGTAATCAGCCGCGACGGCGAACTCCCATGCCAACTCAGCGGCGCCTTAACAGCACAGGGACACGCAGTCGGCTCAACCTCAATCGCACAAGTCGTCGACGTCTACTGGCAACTAAGCAACCAAATCGCCAAAAAATGGGGCGCACCAAACAGACAACTACGCAACCCAAAGAAAGGCTTCATACACGGACACGGCGGCACAGGATGCCAAGCAGGCGCCGTCGTCTTGGAGGTGTAAAAACATGAAGCAACCAGGACCAGAAAAAATCCTGAAAGAAAAAAAGATAGATGAAAAACACTGGCAAGACTGGGAACGCAAGGGCGGATGGACACCAGAAGGCTGGAAGATAATAGAGATGAACGATGGACCAACGCTCAACGAGCTGAAACCCGACACGTTCATGATCGTGCACCGCCCACACGGAAGCCTCTTCCATCACAGCTACGGCAAAGTCTCACCCTTCTTCATAGGCCTGCAACAAAACAAACTATACGGAACAAAATGCCCCAAATGCGGACTAGTCTACTGCCCGCCACGAGCACACTGCTTCAACCCCAAATGCAGACTAGCCGAAACCGAATGGATCGAGCTCAAAAAGAAAGGAGAAGTCCACTCCTACACGATAATGACAATCGCTTGGCCATCCATGGCACACCTGCAACCACTCGTAGGAGCAATGATAAGAATCGACGGCACGAACACCTGCCTACCCATGACCATGCGAGACATCGACCCAGAAAAAGTAAACATAGGCCTAAAAGTCAACATAAACATAATCAAACAACCAAAAGGCGACCTTCTAGACGTTTACGCCACGCCCGCAGAAGAACCCGTAGCACCGAAGCGAACGCCGGAAGAGCTTAAGCGTTTCAGAGAAGACATGGAAAGAACAAGAGTATGGGTCAAGAAAACCTTCGGCACAAAATAGCTTGTTAAACGGCTTATCTTAAAGCCGCAATCCCCCTTTTTCGTTAAAAACTCCTGAAAAACTGAAGATATTTAAATAGTCGTTCAGACACAATCCACTTTTCCACACATCAGCACTGTTTAGAGGAGACACTCAACTTGAAGGGAAAGCCACTCGTCTCA
>DATKKK010000046.1:0-37920 GCA_035542975.1 Bathyarchaeia archaeon
ATGATACTGTTGTGCGAGGTAGAAGACCCCCACCAATTTGGAGTAGCCGAGTTTAACAAGCAAGGCGAAATAATAAGGTTAATCGAAAAACCAAAGAAACCGCCTAGCAATTTCGCGTTGACAGGTATCTATTTTTTCAAACCAGTGATTTTCAAGATGATAAAACAGCTGAAACCGTCTTGGCGAGGGGAACTTGAGATAACTGAAGCCATACAATTATTGATGGATTCAGGATACAGGATAGGTCACAGAAAAGTCACAGGATGGTGGAAAGACACGGGCACGATTGAGGATATCATCGAAGTTAACACTCTCTTGCTTGATGAAATAGAACCGAAAATAGAAGGAAAAATCGCGAACAAATCATCCATTCAAGGAAGACTACGAATCGACAAGAATGCCACGATAAAGAAAGATGCCAAGATAAGAGGTCCCGCAGTGATTGGAAGAGGAACCGTGTTAGAAGATGGAGTCTACATAGGCCCCTACACATCGATAGGCAACAACGTAAAGATAAAGAGTGGAGAAATCGAAAATTCAATAATAATGGACAACTGCACGATAGACATTGACACAAGAATAACCGACAGTATAATAGGTGCTAACTCAGAAATAATGACAAACAAAAAACGACCAAAAGGTCACAGATTAGTTGTCGGTGAAAACGCAAGAGTAATCTTCTGAGAAACTAACAACATGACTATGATACATCGTTATTGAGAAACCGAAGCATACAGAAAGTGAAAAAGATCAATTAGCCGAAAACAACAAAAACAAACCATTAACTCAATATAGGAGATTACTAAGTAGAAGCCTAAAAAAGAGAAAAGAGTGAAAACATCATGTTGCCAGGAATAATAATTAAACCATTGAAACGTTTTCCAGACGAAAGAGGGTCGTTTACAGAGGTATTCCGGGAGGATTGGAAAGACCTAATCGAAAAAGACCAAATAGTCCAAGCAAACTTGTCTGCAACCTACCCAGGTTTGATAAGAGCATGGCACAGACATGAAAGAGGTCAGATAGACTACTTCCTAGTTGTGAAGGGAGCATTGAAAATCTGTGCCTACGATGACAAGATCCAAGAGCTCACTGAAATAATATCAACAAGCGAAGACCTGCAAATAGTAAAGATTCCTGGCCATTATTGGCATGGAATCAAAGCCGTAAGCAATGAACCAACTCTTCACGTGTACTTCGTTAATAGACTCTATGATTACAAAAACCCAGACGAGACAAGACGATCATGGAATGATCCTTCGATAATTCCCAAACAGATAAATGGAAAAACGAACGACCCCAGAATAGGCAAACCATGGGATTGGCTCTATCCTCCGCACAAATAGGGGAAAACCAATGAAAGTTTTGGTAACGGGAGGAGCGGGTTATATTGGCTCAACTCTGATGAGGCTTCTTCTGAAAAGAGGCTACAAAGTAACGTGTTTAGATCGTTTCTTTTTTGGAATCGAACCGATAAAAGACATCGCGGACGAAATAGTCCTGATTAAAGATGACATAAGATGGTTCGATCCAGAAAAACTGAAAGGCATAGACGCGGTCTTAGATCTTGCTTCGCTTTCAAACGATCCAAGCGGCGACCTTGATCCACAGAAAACGCTGGAAATAAATTACAAAGGAAGAGTGAGAGTAGCACAACTCTCCAAGAAAAAGGGCGTCGCTAGGTACATCCTTGCCAGTACCTGCAGCGTCTACGGGTTTAAAGAGGGAGTAATCACCGAAGAAGCGAGTACGAATCCTTTAACAACCTACGCAAAGGCTTCAGTGCTGGCTGAAGAAGAAATACTGAAGATGACGAGCAAGTCATTCACTGCAACCGCGCTGAGGCAAGCTACGGTTTATGGACTTTCCAACAGAATGAGGTTCGATTTAGCTATCAACGGCATGGTTCTAGGCTTTTTCAAAAATGGAAAAATACCTATAATGAGAGATGGAAAACAGTGGCGCCCTTTTGTACACGTCAAAGACACGTCAAACGCCTTTATAAAAGTCCTTGAATCAGAAGATGAGCTTGTCAAAAGCCAAATTTTCAATGTCGGCAGCGAAGAACAAACTGTCCAAATACTTGACTTAGCCAGAACAGTGGCGGAATCAGTTGGCTTACCCTTCAACTACGAATGGTATGGCTCGCCAGACACAAGAAGCTATCGAGTTGGCTTCAACAAGATTAGGAAAAAACTGAACTATAAACCGCGATTCACGATCGCAGATGGAGCAAAAGAAGTGTTTGCCGCGCTCAAAGAAGGAAAACTAAACCTCGAAGACCCTCGTACAATAACTGTTAAATGGTATAAGCAACTGCTCGAAATGCACAAAATCCTTAAAGATGTTGAAATCAACGGTGCAGTGCTATGAGAATAGCGGTAATTGGATCAACAGGACAGCTTGGAACAGACTTGGTGAAAGCTTTACAAGAAGAACATGAAGTGATTAGTCTGACGCATCATGACATCGAAGTTGCAGATTATGATAGTTGTCGAACCCTTGTGAAGCATAATCCGAGCTTAATAGTGAATACTGCAGCATTCCACAAGGTAGATCTTTGCGAAGAAGAACCGCTGAAGACTTTCTCTGTGAACACTATGGGCGCAAGAAACATCTCAGTGATATCAAGAGAACTCGGGGCAATATCCTTGTTCGTAAGCACAGACTTTGTCTTCGATGGGTCCAAAAACCAACCTTACACTGAAGATGACCAACCAAACCCCCTAAACACCTATGGAATCTCAAAACTGGCAGGCGAACTCTACACAAAACAAAATCCTAGCCACTACATCATAAGAGTGGCAAGTCTATTTGGCGTAGCGGGTGCGAGTGGTAAGGGCGGAAACTTTATTGAAACAATGATAGCAAAAGCCCAGAAAGGAGAAGCAATAACCGTTGTTGACGACATGTGGATGAGCCCCACGTATACAATGGATGCGGCTGTGACTATCAGCAAGATAGTAGATTCTAAACTGCCCTTTGGAACTTATCACGTAACAAACGAAGGATACTGCACATGGTTCGAATTTGCTAAAAAAATATTCAGACTCTCAGAATTAGATGCAAACCTGTCGGCGATGAAAACAGATCAGCGGCACCCAAAGGCAGTTAGACCGAGGTTCTCAGCGTTGAAAAGCGTCAGACTCTCAAAGTTCAACATACGAACAAGAGAATGGGAAGAAGCCCTCAAAGATTATCTCACTCAAAAAGGATACCTAATGACGCATACCTAAATGCTGTTTTGATAGCGCATGATTCAATCAAAACCCAGATCAGATCATTAATTGTTAAAAGCAATTCGGTTCTTGCAGCTAGTACAAGGATAAATACATAAAGCATGTTATGCATGAAAAAGACAGCGAGAGTACGTATTTGCCAAAAGAAGAGATACGGATTCAATACTCAGGTCTGGTAATATTTGCTACCAAGATACTTAGTATAGCAACTGGAATGATCTTCACTCTCCTAATAACTAGGAACACTACAGAACCTGAATTTGGAATATGGGGAAACATATCCGATTTGATAGTATATTTCTCGATTCTAGCAAGTGCCTTTCCATTCTGGACGACACGTTTTGTCGCACGAAGGAAAGAAGGTGCCACAAAAACAGGAGTTGTAGCAAACCTTGTGGTGGCAGCAATATCCGCTGCATTCTACGTTCCACTGATCCTGTTGGTAACCTCAGCCCTTCATGTCGGCAGCCAATATCTTATCCTCTACTTTATCGCAACACTGCAAATCGTTAATATCCACATGATTAACGCGTTAGAAGCTTGCCTGCGTGCAAAGCGCCCTCAGGCAGTTGGATACGGTTTAGTCATAGAAGAACTCTGCAAAATCACGCTCGCATACATCCTAGTAGTAGAATTTCAGCAGCCTCTTCTCGGAGCCATGATAGGCTTGGTATTAGCCCCGCTATTTCAATCAGTTTACTATGTGAGACTGCTCTCTGATGATTTGAAAGGAAAATTACAGTGGGCTTATGTGAAAGAGTGGCTGAAAGGGTCAGTTGCAACCGTGTATCAATCGATTGGAAACCAGGTGGCTGCGTTTGTTTTCATAATACTTTTTAGTATCGGAGGCTCGGCAGCCAGAGGCGACTACCTAGCCGCTGCCATAGTCGCAAATATCGTTGCTTATTCGTCGTTTCTATCTTTTGCGTTATATCCGAAGATTCTGGCTGACAGAAACGTGAAAGATGTAACGTCTTCGTTGAAGCTTGTGCTGATGTTTGCCATCCCGATGACGGCAGGAATAATTGCTATCCCTGATTCTTATCTTATAATTCTTGCCCCCCAATACGCCGCCACCGCGATTGTCTTGATGTTGTTAGCTTTTGACACGCTCATCTACACAATATCCCAATTTTACATGTACGTTCTCCTAGGAGTTGAAAGAATGGATGAAGAAGCAAAAATACCAATAAAACAGCTTGTCAAAAGCGACATTTTCAAAGTCTTCACGCTCCCATATTTACATGCACTTATAACTCTACCCCTTTCAGTCTACTTCTTAACAAACTTCGCGTATAATGACCCCGTATTGTCTGCCGCTTATGTTACGATCATAAACATGGTGGCACGAACTGGCATGTTCGCAATCATGTATGCGATACTGCGAAGAAAAGCTAGGCCGGAAGTTCCATGGATGAGCATAGGAAAATACGTGTTTGCTTCAGCCGTCATGTCTTCCTTTCTGTATTTTCTGCCTCACCCAACAAGAATAATATTGACTTTGGCCACCACAGTGGCCGGAGCGATACTTTATCTGGGGTTACTAATCTTAATTGATAAGGAAGCAAAAAAACTGATCAAAGCAATATTGCATGAAATAATGATGAGCATAAAGATGAGGTTCTAATAGTGACCTAGTTTTCGTGATTCCACAATTCAGTGAAGAGTATTTTTATGGCTTTAATGAAGGCATCATAGTTAGTCCACAGAGCCGCCACTTTTTTCTTCCCGTTGTTTTTTCTGATTAGCAAAAGCAACTGCTCATTGTCTGTGAGTATGAACGTTGGCAGCTCATCAACGCTTGAAACAGAGTACTTGGCTTTTTTCAATTTCAATTTTTCGATGAAAAAGCAGCTTTTCGGCGAATAGTTCGCTAGCAACTGAACATTCACGTTTCGCTTCGATAATTTCTCAAGTATGTCGAAAATGCCTGAATGGTAAAAGTTTGTGATGTCCTGTTCTGATATAAAAGAGAGAACATCCTTTGAAGTGTTATTGAGTAATTCATCAGCTTTTAAGCTAATTTGCTCGTCGCCTTCCAGTATTTGGAAAACTTCCTTTCTCTCCTGCTCTGCTTCAGTTCGCGGTAGAGAAAGCCAAATCTCAACTAAACCTTCTTTTCTTTTCTCCAAGAGGTTTATCTTCATCTTTTTGGTTTCGATAAGTATGTCTAATGTTTTTTCAAATGTAGTAGCAATGAATTTTAGAGGCTTCTCGAAAACAGACAGTATCAGTCCTTTTTTCTCTAGATCACGTAGAATGCGGTATGTTTCGGTTCTGTGAAGAGACAGAGCTTCTGAAATCTCACTTGCTTTATGTTCGCCTGTTCTAGCAATGAACAGATAAACTCTTACCTCATTTTTAGACAGCCCAAGCCTATTAAGAGCTTTCTCAACGGTTTCCAAAGATTTGTTTGGTCCTTTGTCTACTCGTACAAATCGCCATAATCCAGTATTTTCATCATATAGTTTTGTAATGCCTTCGGGTTTTTCAACAGTTACTTCCATTATAATCCCTTTTTGCCTTGCTCCTTGTTCTGTTTCAGATACAGAAGTCGAATCTACGTAGAGTATATTTTATACTTCTGAAGCCAAAATATGAACTCGAAATTCATATTCAAAGTTTTTAAGCGTGAACCGTTGACAGTAGATAAGGGAGAAAGGAAGGCGCAAAGTAAACCAGAAGCAGCTTTCAGCCTAAAACAGTTCTTTTTGCCTAAGAATAATCATTGGCTTAGAAGAGCTATGCTGGTTTTTGCTTTCATCTTGTTCGACTATCTTTCAACACTTGTTTTTTGCCACTCGACTTATGAAGAAGCCAACTTGTATGCGAGAGCTTTCATGGATAGTTTTGGCATACAAGCCGGTTTGACGCTGTTTATTATACTGGCTAATCTGCCGATTTATGTAGCTTTGAGTTTTGATTCTCATGTCGTCAAGCTTCCGTCAAAAATTGCCACGGTAATTGAGATAGCAGTCGACGCTGCATTCGCATGGTTTGTGGCAGGGTTGCATTTTAGTGGCGGAACTAGCTGGTTTTGGTCTGTACCTGACCTACCACGACAAACCTTTGGAGCTATCCTGTACTTGATTATTGCATTTCTGCTTGTCAAACCTCATAAACCATGTTACGGCGATAGTTGACTGTCATGTGCGTCATGGCTCAGCACATACTAACACTATTATTTTGCTCAGCCAAATCAGTTAATGGTTAAGTTACAGGGAATTCTTTAGGAGACATTTAGATGACGGAAAATGTTCAACCTAACGAGAACAAAGAGCAAACACAGAAAGTTGAAAATCAAACCAGTATGGTTGAAGAGCCCGAAGTTTTCTGCCCCTTGCAACTCGATGAGAAAGAGATGGAAAGCAAAGTTGAAATGGAACAAAAACTGCAAGAGCTTTTGAAAACCATAAACGAGGAAAGCCTGCAACTAGGCAAATTCCTGATTGATGAAGGCCAACTAGTCAATGAAGTCTGCACCTCTCTTGCGTTAGTCCTCAAAAAGCTTGGAATCTCTTTCAGAATCCCTTCGCGAGACATACCTTTCAGAAGGAAAGTTGAGAACGCAATCCTTAATGAGGAAGGAAAACTGACGCTTACTTACGAAAACAATGAGAAACACTCGGCGTTTCTAGCCGAATATCCACCCGAAATCGTCATGGCTGTTCTTTGGATTGTAATCCCGGAACTAGCAAGAGCAATAACCGTGTACAGAAAAAAACTAGACACAAGAACCAATTTCTTCGAAAGAGTCAAAAAAGAACTTAAATCAGTTACCAAAGCCATCGTTGAAGGCAACGAAGGAAAACAAGAACCAAAAAAAGAATAAACGGAAGGTGGTAAAACTGGACGGATTATTGACTGAAATTCGAACGTTCTATTCGCTTAAAGAGATCCAGGAAAACGTGGAAACAGAGCTAAATCAGTATAAAATGCTGCTTGAGGATTACAGTCAATGGCTGGGAAGCCAGTTGAGAAACCCTGAAGTTACAAAGAACTCTGAACATACAAAAAAAACTGCTGAATTGCAGAAAGTTTTGAAGACTGGCAATAGAAAAGCAGGAAAAAATGAAGATAAAAAAGAGAGCAAAATAACAGAATGGGTTCAGTTTAAAGACATTATGTTAAGTTCTGATAATTTAGGAGAAGCTGAGATACTTTTTGAGGCAATAGAGGAATTGAAGAACAAGATCAGCAAACTTGAGAAAGCAAAAAACTCGCTGATCGAGTTAGAACGATACGGTCTTGGAAAAGATTTGCTGTACGTAACCTACATACATGACGGTGTACCAGAAAGAATCTTCTTCAAACAGAAAAGAGATGTTGACGCAGCAAAGTTCGAGTTTGCAGCCAACTTTTCAGTCGCGAAACAAATTCAACAATGAAGAGGCTCTGCTTCTTTTTAACATTAACCAACTGGCAACCTGCCGTCAATCCAGTTGGCTTTTTCAAGCCAGCGAAACACCTGCTTGGATCGGAAGAGCTTCCAAACTTCTGTTTACTCCCAATGCAAGCAAACTTTAAGCTAGTCAGGATAGGAGACTGGACAAAATATTTTTTAACTCGTTTTTGTCCTTTAAATTCCTAAAAATGGCTTTGCCGCTTGAATAAAGGCGAAAAGAAGCGTTTCCAAACATTAATTCAAAAATTATTCCCGAAACCGATTTTTCCATTTTAGCTTTTTTCAAGATTTTTCTGATTACCTCATCTTTTCTATCATATTTGAACGTAACAATCAAGCTTTTTTCTTCGCCACATGTTTCCTCAATCCGAGCCACGTAATCTTCCACGTTAGCCATTAGAACTACGCGATCTCCTTCAAAACTTCGATAAATCGGTCAATCTCTTCACGTGTATTGTAAATGTAGAAGCTTGCTCTTGCAGAAGATTGCAGCTTGAGTATTTGATGTAAAGGTTGAGCGCAGTGAAAACCGCTCCTAATCATGATCCCATAATTATCTAACGCCAAGGCAATGTCGTGAGAACTTGAGCCATTGATGCCGAAAGGAATTATGCCGCATTTTGCAGACGCATCCTTTGGGCCGTAAATCTCAACGTTTTTGCATTCTTGCATACGTCTCATTGCATAAGCTGTCAGCATTTCTTCATGCGATTCAACGTTTTCCATGCCTATTTTCTTCAAGTATTTGACAGCCTCCATCAAACCGATGCCACCGCAAACGTTGGGTGTTCCTGCTTCAAACTTCCAAGGCAGACTATTCCAAGAGATTGAACAACGCTTAGCAACGGGGTCAAAGGAGACTTCACGTATCATCTCACCGCCACCGTGAAAAGGTTCCATTTTTTCAAGGATTCCTCGTCTGCCGTACAAGACCCCTATGCCTGTTGGCGCCAACATCTTATGTCCTGAAAAAGCAAGAAAATCCACATCTAAGTCTTTAACATTCACTGGCAAATGTGGAACGGATTGTGCTCCGTCAACAAGCGTCAAGGCTTCATGTTCATGAGCAACCTTAACGATTCTTTTAACGTCGTTTACAACGCCTGTCACGTTTGAAACGTGGGAGAAACAAACTAGTTTTGTTTTATTCGAAACCATTTTTTCAAAGGCTTCGTAATCTAAGGTTCCATCATTGTTCACTTCGGCATATCTAACTTTGAAGCCGTTTATTTTCGAGAGGTTTTCCCATGGAACTATGTTGCTGTGATGCTCCATCAACGTGATAAGAACTTCATCATCTTTTCGTAGATTGTACAGACCCCAAGCGTAGGCAACAAGGTTTATAGCTTCGGTTGTTCCTCGCACGAAAACTGTTTCTTCCATGTCTTCTGCGTTTATGAACTTGGCAACTTCTTCGTGGGCGTTTTCGTAGAGTTCAGATGCTTCTTGAGAAAGCGTGTGTACAGCTCGATGTACGTTTGCGTTGTGGTTTTCGTAAAAATCTTTGACGACTTCAATTACTTGTTTGGGTTTCTGCGAGGTTGCAGCGTTGTCAAAGTAAATCAAGGGATAGTCATTGATTCGTCGTTTTAGTATTGGGAAATCTTCTCTTATCTTGTAGGGGTCTAGCATTATTTTTGTTCTTCCTTTTTCGTTCGTTTAGAAAGAAGCTTCGCCAGTTCCTCTTCTTCTAACGCTTGTTTCTCTTCGAAAGTGACCTCTTTCTGCAACCAAATAGGAGAAACCTTCTTGTTTTCATAGTATTTTCTGATGGCTCTTTTCAAAGCTCCAACAGCAAGAATGCCACAGTGGAATTTTACGCTGGGCAATCCTCCCACGGCTTCGGTAACGCTTTTCCAAGAAACTTTCCACGCACCCTCAAGCTTCAAACCTTTAACCATTTCCGTCACTATGCTCGAAGTTGCGATGTTAGCAGCACAGCCGTAGCTTTCAAAAGAGGCTTTTTCAATCACGTCTTGATCGTTGATTTTCAAATAGAAGGTTATCATGTCGCCGCACAAAGGGTTTCCAGCAACCGCCGTCACTGTTGCATCTTCCATCTTTCCCAGATTTTTAGGGTTCTTGAACAAATCAAGGACTTTGGGGTTGTATGGTAAAGGCGTTCTTGACATGTTACCTCACTCCTGTCGAGCCTACTATTCCTCTTATTCTCTCAACTGCCTTTGAAATCGCTTCCAAGACATAGTTTATATCTTCTTCTGTTTGATATCGCGTAACTTTCATTAATATACTACCGTGAGCTGCATCGAATTTTCTGCCGATGGCTGCTAGAACGTGGCTGGGTTGAAGAAGCCTTCTTGTGCATGCGCTTCCACTTGAAACGTACACGCCTTTTAAGCTAAGCTCAATCGTTAAAGCCTCGCCTTCGCATCTCAGAAAGCTTATGTTCACGTTGTCAGTGCCTCGTTTGTCGCCTCGAGGCCCGTTTAGCTCAACCTCAGGAACCTTGCTGGTAATGCCGTCCATCAGCATGTCTCGCAATTTTCGCATGTGTCTCATGTTGTCTTCGAAATTTTTAAAGGCCAACTCTGATGCTTTTGTGAAGCCGACAATTAAGGGCGTGTTTTCAACACCTGGCCAGAGTCTCTGGGTTCCTATTTGCCCCTCCAGAATTCTTTCCACGTTAACGCCTTCCTTAACATACAGAGCACCTATTCCTCGCGGACCTAGAATCTTGTAACTGCTTATGGTTGCTAAGTCTACTCCGATGTCTTGCACGTTGAACCCGATTTTGCCGTAGGCATCTGTAGCGTCGGTGTGAAAAATGACTTGCGGGTTTCTGTCTTTGACTATTTCTAAGGCTTCTTCGACAGGCTCTATCGTTCCAATTTCGTGGTTAACAGTTGACAGACTCACAAGAACAGTTTCTTTGTCCACTGCTGCTTTCAGTTTTTCAAGGTTTATGAAGCCTTCACCGTCAACGGGGATTTTTATTGTCGTAAACCCTTGTTTTTCAAGCATTTCCGCGACGTGCAATACGCTTAAGGGTTCAATCTCTGAAACTATGATTTTCTTACCTTTGTCTTTCGCTGCAAGAATCGTGCCCATAAGTGCAAGGTTGTTGGCTTCGGTTTCTCCTGGCGTAAAATTAACTTCTTCGGCGGTTTCGCTTCCCAAACATGCAGCGATTTTCTGTGCAGATTCCATTATTGTTTCGAAGGCTTCCCAGCCTGGTTTATGCGTCAAAGTGGGGTTGCCATAGGCAAGTTTACTGTAATATGGCTGCATTGCGTCAACTACTTCTTTTGGAACAATGCTCGAGTTTTCATTATCCAAGTAAACTTCGTGCTTCAAGCCTTCGTGCGCTTTAATCAACTCTTTAACGTTTTCCACCATATTCATAAATCAACTCTTTCAAGCAAACATGCACTCTTCATTGTCTAGTATCAATTCTCTAATAGAAAAACATAACCTAAAAAAGAAACGAAAAACCATCAGCATAACAGTTTAATTGATTAACAAGTTATTTGCTGTTAGAAGAAAAAAAGGCAGATAGGCGCGTTTAAGTGAAAATAGCAGATTTGTCTATTCCAGAACAGGTCAAAGGGACAATAATTAAAGAAGGGATAGTGGAACTTTATCCTCCGCAGGAAGAAGCGATTAGGGCAGGGGCTTTGGAAGGAAGAAAACTTGTTTTAGCCAGCCCGACGGCTTCTGGAAAAACTCTGGTTGCAGAACTTTGTGCCCTCAGGCATATATTGGAAAAAAACGGAAAAACGATGTATCTGACGCCCTTGAGAGCTTTGGCAAGCGAGAAATTTGAAGAATTCAAAAAATATGCCTCGATAACGAAGACAGATGGAAAACATGTCAGGGTAGGCATCAGCACGGGTGACTATGACAGCACTGATTCGTGGCTGGAAAGATACGACATAATCATAACCACTAACGAGAAGGCAGATTCGCTTCTGAGACATCGAGCGAAATGGATGGAAGAAATTTCGCTGGTTGTGGCTGACGAAGTGCACTTGTTGAATGATGCTGAACGTGGGCCAACTCTTGAGGTTGTCTTGGCTAGGCTCATGGAAATCAACCCAGATATCCAGGTTTTAGCGTTGAGCGCCACGATAGGCAACGTGCAGGAAATTGCAGAATGGCTCAAAGCAGGCTACGTCACGACGGAATGGAGACCAGTTAACTTGAAAGAAGGCGTTCTGCTCAATGACGAAATCCAATACAAAGATGGAGACTCTCACAAGATAGAAAAGAAAACGAGAGACGAAACCATCAATTTAGCGTTGAACACCGTCAAATCCGGCGGCCAAGCATTGGTTTTTGCTTCCACCAGAAAAAGCTCAGTGACACTGGCGAAAAAGATCGCGGGTGAAATAGACAAAGTTTTATCCAAGCCTATCAAACGAGCTTTGGAACACGATGCCAACAAGATTCTAGCGGCTGGTGAGAGAACAAGACTGAGCGAATCACTTGCCGAAATTGTAAGACTCGGCACAGCCTTTCACCACGCTGGTTTAGGAGGTGGACATCGCAAAGTAATAGAAGATTCGTTCCGACAGGGAAGAATTAAAATTTTAACTGCGACGCCGACGCTGGCTTTCGGCGTAAACCTGCCTGCTAGAACGGTGGTGGTGCAGGATTACAAACGATACGAACCCGGTTACGGTTTCTACCCGATTAGTGTTTTGGAATACAAGCAGATGGCAGGCAGGGCGGGAAGACCAAAGTACGATAAGAATGGCGAAGCCATACTCATCGCGAAGACGGCTGACGAAGCTGATTATTTAGTTGAAAACTACATTCTGGCTCGACCAGAACGCATCTGGTCAAGACTTGCAGTTGAAAGAATCTTGAGGTCTCACGTGCTTGCAACCATAGCCGCGGATTTCGCCCATTCAGAACAGGGGCTTTTCGAGTTTTTCGGCAGAACCTTCTACGCGCATCAGTATGATGTTGACGCGATAAAGAGTATAATAGCCAAGATTCTGAAGTACCTATATGACGAGGACATGATTGAAGTGTATAGGGAGGAGATTAACGCTACACGGTTTGGAAAACGGGTTAGCGACCTATACGTGGACCCAGTTTCAGCCGTTGCCATCCGCAACGCGCTAAGAAAAGAGCCTGTTTCTTTAACAGAATTAAGTTTGCTCCACTTGATTGCACACACGCCTGACATGGGTCCGACAATTAGACCGTACACAAACGAAATAGACAAGATTACGGTTTTCATGGAGGAACATCGCGAAGAATTCCTGACCGAGGTGCCCAACGAGTGGGATGATCGAGTTAACTATGAAGAGTTTCTTGGTGAAGTAAAAACGGCCATCGTTCTCAACGCGTGGATCGATGAAATGAGCGAGGACGGGATGATTGATCGGTTCAGAGTGCAGCCCGGAGATCTTTACAGAACGATTGAGAATGCGAAATGGCTACTTCATGCCGCGCATGAATTGTCAATGCTTTTCGGCAACAAGCAAGTAGCGTCGCTGACACTTCAGCTTATGCAAAGAGTAGAGAAGGGTGTCAAGAAAGAATTGTTATCCATAGTTAAGCTTGAGGGAGTCGGCAGAGTGCGAGGACGCATAATATACAATGCCGGGTACACGTCGATCGAGGATATAAAACATGCGGCTTTGGATGATTTGACGAATTTGCCGTTGATCGGACCTGGGTTGGCGAGGAAGATAAAAGAACAAGTGGGCGGGTACGTAAAGAAAGACGCGTGGGAAAAATTAGAAAGAACAGAAGAGTACAGACAAAAAGCATTAACAGAATATTAGCCGCTTGAAAGCAAAAACTACATCACTATTGCTCAGCTTGCTCCTCTCATTCTGCGCTCTTCCTGAGTCTTTCTAACTATGAGCTCAACTTGTTTTACTGCAGTGCCCAGATAATTTCTGGCGTTCAAAGCTTCATCGATTTCTTTCTTGCTTAGTTTTTGACAAATAAGCTTGTCTTCTAGAAGAATTTCTTTGAAATGTCTCGCTTCAACTTCGCTTTTCAGGGTTAGTTTTCTGAGATACTCATGAGCTTCTTGACGATTCATGCCTTTCCGTGCCAAAGCAATCATCACAGCCTCCGACATACTCCGCCCCTCAGTAATCTCCATGTTCCTGAGCATCCGCTGCTCATCAACGCGCAGATTAGCTAAAATACCATTCATAAGAAAAAGTAAGTAATCCGTCAGTACGCAAGCCTCAGGCAAGACAAAACGTTCTGCAGATGACTGCGTCAAATCACGTTCATGCCACGTTACCACATCCTCAAACGCAGGCACAACGAGACTTCTGACGATCCGCGACAAACCACATATTCTTTCACACAATTCAGGGTTTCTCTTATGCGACATGGTTGAGCTGCCCACCTGTTTCCCAGCCTCAAACGCTTCAAAAAGCTCCCCGATCTCTGGTCTTTGTAGCTCGCGGATTTCCGTGGCAAAATTCTCAAGCGAAGCCGAAATGCCAGCAAGCATGCAAACTAGCTCCGCATGACGATCTCGCTGCACGATCTGTGTTGAGATGTCAGCCGCTTTGAGACCAAGCCTCTTCATAACAAGCTCCTGAATCTTCATCGCATTAGGTCCAAGCCCAGCTTGTGTGCCTACTGCGCCACTTATCTTGCCGACCAGAACTCGCTCCCTGCATTGCCTCAGCCTCTCAATGTTCCTCGAAACCTCGCGCGTCCACACTGCAAACTTGAAGCCCAACGTGATTGGCAATGCATGCTGACCATGTGTTCTGCCCATCATCATGGTTTCCTTGTACTGCAGAGCCTTATCCATCAGCATCTTTTCAAGTTCGTCAAGCCTCTTCTCGATTATCTCCAACGCTTCTTTCAACTGCAGAGCATTAGCTGTATCCACGATGTCGTAGCTTGTTACGCCGAGGTGTACGCATCCGCCACTCGGTCCACATGCTTCAGACAAGGCTCTGACCAAAGCAGTAATGTCATGTTTTATTTCGCTTTCAATTTCTTTTATGCGGCTCAGCTTGACATGCTTTAGCAAGGCAGTAGCCATGACCTTCTCGGCGTCTTTCTTTGATATGTTGCCAACTTCAGCATGTACCCACGCCAAAGCCGCTTCAACATCAAGCATCTTCTGAACGCGTGTCTCTTCTTCGAAAATTCTTTTCATTTCAGGAGTTCCATAACGTCCTGTATCGATTGGCAGAATAGGCAACGTGTTTGTCCCTCGGTCAAGAGAATATTGAGGATTAAAGATTAATGTTTTACCCAAACAAATAGGTAGAGCACATTTGAATAATTCTGGGTAACATTCGATTTGTTGAATTGTTTCCTCAAGGGTTGCTGTTTTCTTTGATAGTGCAGTGTTTCATTATGTACTCGTCTAATTTTTGTCCCAAAACTTGCTTCAACAAATCCATCCGTATTTGCAGATACTCGTCTCGAAGAATGTCGAAGTAGAAACGATCCCATTTCCGTCCGTTCACGAAAGCAGATTGTCTTGTTATTCCGCTCTTCTTGAAGCCGCATTCTTCCAAAACCTTGTGGGCGCGACGGTTATACTCTACGCTGGAAGCTTCACAACGATCCATGTTTAATTGGTTAAAAGCCATCTCTAACAAAGCCACAGTAATCTGATGGCCTAACCCCTTGTTCCACGACTGTTTCTTACCAATATACGTGCCCACCTCAGCATTTCTCACGTTACTCCAATCGTGCAGTTCCAAACGAGCAATGCCAACAGGCTCTTTGGAGTCAACAAGCTCAATTATGAAGTGAAGCTCTTTCTCGCATGCCACCCATCCTTCATATCTTTTTTCAAGCTGCGCCATGTTCACAAAATTCATCGGCATATTACGTGAATACATGATGACTTCAAAGTCGTTCTCCCACTCATGCAGCACTTTCAAATCTTCTTTTTCCACTGGCCTGAAACGCACGTCGCCAAACTCGAACATGTAAAGCTCACCACCAAACTATGGCTAGCGTAAAGCTGCTATTAACCTTAATTATCCAGAACACGACAAGTAAAAACCAAAGGTCATCCGTTTATGGGAGTAATAATCGCGGTTCTAGACAAAGAAGGCGAAAACGCGACTGAAAAAGCAGTCATGATGCTAAGAATGTTTAGCTCTGAAAAAGCTGAAGCCTTTGGATTAGCATCATCATCCACGTCAGAGATGAGGCAAACTGTTGATGCTTTGCAAAACGTGAATATGGATTCGCACATAGTAATAGGTCAGGTTTTTTCCAAAATTCTCTGTTCGGATAAACCGCAAGCAGCAAGATTGGAAAACTCAACAACGTTTTGGGATGGAAGAATCTACTCGCCTGACGGCAAAACCTTCGACGTGGAAGCCTTCACAAGAAAATCACGGCAAAAATGTGAGGAAATAGCGCAACATTTCATCAAAAAAATAGAGGGCGATTTTGCATTTGTGATTGCTGAAGACGAAAGACTCATCGCAGGTAGAGACATAATTGGTTGCCGACCACTTTGCTATGGTGAAAACAAGAAACTTGCGGCTATAGCGTCTGAGCGCAAAGCTCTTTGGAGAATTGGAATAGAGAAAATTGAGTCTTTTCCGCCTGGTCACATTGCCGTTGTTGACAAAGACGGTTTCAGGTTCAAACCAGCTAAAACGCTTGTCTACTCCGCGCCAAAACAGATAACCATGCAAGTCGCAGCTGAGAACCTTCAAAAGCTTTTGCAGAAATCAACTCTTAAAAGAACCTTGGGCATGAAGGAAGTTGCAGTGGCATTTTCTGGAGGGCTAGACAGCAGCATAGTCGCGGTTTTAGCTGAAAATGCTGGAGTCAACGTAACTCTAATTCATGCTAGTTTAGCAAACCAACTGGAAACACAGCACGCAAAGCAGACAGCAGAAAAACTAAAACTGCCAATTCAAGTCTATCAGTACAGCGAAAACGATGTAGAAAATGCTCTTCAGAACGTTCTGTGGTTGATAGAGGAACCAAACGTCGTCAAGACCAGCATAGGAATTCCATTCTATTGGATAGCAGAAAAAGCAGCGGAAAAAGGGTTCAATGTAATGTTAGCTGGACAGGGCGCAGATGAACTTTTCGGAGGGTACAAGCGATACGTAGACAGTTACGTACAGCGCGGTATTGAAAAAACAAGAAGAGAAATTTTCAACGATGTTGCCAAGCTTTATGAAACTAACCTTGAAAGAGATTTCAAAATCTGCAACTATCATGGCGTAGAATTACGATTGCCCTTTGCAACACCTGAAATAGCTGAATTCGCTATAGCTTTGCCTCTTAAATTAAAGCTCGAACCCATGCCTACCACGTTAAGGAAGCTTGTCTTAAGACGAGTAGCTGAAAACCTCGGGCTTCCAAATTTCGTAGTGAATAAACCGAAAAAGGCAATACAGTACGCCACAGGCGTAAGCAACATCATCAAGAAAATCGCCAAAAGAAATCGATCGGCCGTCAAAAAATACCTGCAAAACCTATTTCAATCAACATATAAGAAGATGGTTTTACATGAATAAAACAGCCGTGATTTTCTCGCCAAAATACTATCAGCACAATCCTGGTGTGGATCACCCAGAATGCGCACAACGACTTCGAGCAATCGTAAATGAGTTGAAGCACGGCAAAATTTCAAACAGTAAGAAATGGCAGTTTGTCAACCCAGAAAAGGCAAGCTTGGAAAATGTTGAATTGGTCCATGGCGAAGAGTACATCAGACTTGTTGAAGCAGTATGCAGATCAGGCGGTGGTCTCTTGGACCTAGGAGACACTGAGGTTTCGCCTCAGAGTTTTGAGGTGGCGTTTTACGCTGTTGGCGGAACGCTGAAAGCTGTTGACCTCGTAATGGCTGGAAAATACCAGAATGCCTTCGCTCTTGTTCGTCCCCCGGGGCATCACGCATCAAAATACCGGGCATGCGGCTTCTGCATATTCAACAATGTCGCCATAGCAGCTAAACATTTGCTCCAAAAATTCAACCTGAAAAAAATTTTAATATTAGACATAGATGCTCATCATGGAAACGGCACCCAAGAAACCTTCTATGACACCGACAAGGTCTTGTTCATAAGCTTGCATGAAGACCCACGCGACTTCCCAGGAACGGGTTTTATAGACGAGATTGGCGAGGGAGAAGGCTTAGGTTACAACGTTAATATTCCGTTACCTTACGGAACGGACGACCAGATATACCTGAGGGCAATTGGAGAGATCGTGAAACCTATAATCCTTCAGTATGCACCGCAATTTGTTTTGCTGTCAGCTGGTTTTGACGGACATTATACTGACCCCGTGGCAAACTTGTCTCTGACTCAAAAATGCTACGAACAAGTTTTCGAAACGGCACTGAAGATAGCATCAGAAAAATGCCGTGGGAAACTGGCGGCTGTTCTTGAAGGAGGCTACAACCTGAACGTTATTGGAACTATGACGGCAACCGCAATCGCAAGAATGAGCGGAATTCAATACGGAACTCGTGAAAAAAACAAAACTTCTAAACCTAACATTGCAAAACAAGGTGAAAAAGTCTTGAGAGAAGTGAAAAAAGTTCAGAGAACTTTTTGGAGCATAGATTAACAAAGTTTTTGCCGTGATTTTCCGAGTTATTCAACTACTTGTATGGCGGATTCGGGACACTGCACTTCGCATGCCCTACAGACAAGACATTCTTCGACTTTAACAGGCACAGATTTTCCATCTTTGACTTCATAAACGCCCACCGGACAAGTGTCTACACATGTGCTGCATCCAGTACATTTTTGATTGTCAACCACGATCTTAACCATGTTTTTCATCCCTCTCTAACCAGAATTTCATTGAAGAAAAAAATGAAGAATAAAAGTGTTTAGGTTCATTATCGAATTTCTTCACGGAATCTTAATAGAATTCCGTTAATCGTTGCCTCGGCATTTTCTTTTCTATGCTGGTAGTCGTCTAAACGTTTTCGATAGGCTTCCAATGAGAGTTCTCCATGGTTGTATTGAGTTTCGAGGTTTTTGACGCTGGTGTCAACTTCTTTAATTTGACTTTCAGCAATTTCAAGCTGTAACACTAATTCTGAATAGTGACCACCAGCCGCACGCAGTTGCTCCTTATATTCTGTCAAAGTACGAGATAAAGTGGTAAGACGAGCCTCTAATGTCTTCTTTTGCACTTTATATCGACGCCGCGGAATTTTCCCTTTTTGCACTTTAACTTCTAGAGAATCTAATTCAGAGATTATTTTCATTTTCTCTTCATAGTCTCTTGCAAAAGCTTGGAGGTGTTCTGGCTGCAATTTTACCACCATGGAAGGCGCAGGGACATGTTTTTTAGCCTCAGGTCTTTTCCAAACGACAACAACCGCACACCCAATAAGTGATATACCCCACATCCACAATGCAGGGCGAAAAGCCAACCAAAGAGAATTGTACACATACGTTATTTTGATTTCAAAGCTATCTGAGATGAGACAGTCTTGCTCAGTTAAGGCTAACGTGTCTTGAAAAACGCCTTTTGTTAGACTGCTAAGGCTGGCATTTGAGGTTTTCTCGAAGCTTTGCAGCCTTGCTCCTTCGGGTAAAGTAAAGGTTACAGAAGTGTACTTGATAAGGTAGTTTAGGTTTTGGAATAATGGGAAAGTGAGATTGAAAGAATCTGTCGTTCCTTGTCGTTCAATGTATACGCTGCTAGGCATATCGTAGTTTAAGGTGAATATTGTAGAATTGCCCTTTGTCAAAATCAAGGTAAA
Organism: Bathyarchaeia archaeon; assembly: GCA_035542975.1. GTDB lineage: Archaea > Thermoproteota > Bathyarchaeia > Bathyarchaeales > Bathycorpusculaceae > DATKKK01. The sequence continues at coordinate 19,316 of DATKKK010000046.1, forward strand.
ATTAATTGTGTAACTGTTGGTGCTCGCGTTGCTCAATGTTGGAGCCGCCATTTTTCTTCCAAACTGGTCTTCTGCTAGAATGTGAGAAGCATTCGGAGGCAAGATCACGTTAATGTTAAAAAGTTGATCCTGAGCCTTGTTTAGCATACGATAAGTATCAGACCCAGTTATCTGACCAAGCTCGTCTATCGTAATTTCACGTTTCAATTCCTCTATGTTAACTATCTCTATTGTTGAACTTATTAGGGTGAATTTTACGGTTGCGGGCAAATAGGTGAACGCTGGTAAGTCATTTTTACTGTACGAGAAATTTGCTATGGTACCGCTTTCGTAATGCACAGAACCAGGGAAAGCCATTGAAACGTTGCATAATTCGACAGTTTCTGTTAGGCTGGGGTACGCTGGGAAATTTAGATAATAATATGTGGAATTTGAGACTACTTCTCTTTCACACAGGTCGTTTGAAAGGATGAATTCAACTGTGAAAATGTGTGTTGTACCATTCTTTACGCTTATAGGTTGTGGAAAGATTGTTTCAACGGCGTAGAAGCCCATGTGACCTTCGAATGCAACGTTGGAGTTTATTTGAAAGCTATTGTTGGAGGAATCGTAAGCTATTTGACGTAAAATGTATTGGCTGTAGTTGTATGGAAAGCCTATGCGAAAGCTTTCAAGCGTTGCGGTTTCATCGGTTGAATTGCCGACTAATTGTATCGTATCGGTCAAGATAATATTACCATCGTATAGGACCTCTATCTTGTGGTTTATACGTTTGACGACATATTCTTGCGAACTTGCAGCTCGAGCAGTTCTAACATTAAAAGAAGCTGAAACCATAATTGCTAGAGTAACAGCTATAACGACGATTACTAAGGCTGCTCTTTTCATGTGATTATCCTCCGCTCCAATCTTGAGTTATTAGGCTTCCTATCTATTGATAAGCCCATTTATTTACTTTTAGAATTACACTCATCAAGTCACGTATATACTTACCCATTTACGCCAAAAAACCAAGATGCCACTCTATGAAGACCCATCTAGTTATTGCTCACCATGTTTTAGGTAGTAATCTTCTTCCTTCTTGGACCCGAAGCTTCTGACACCTTTTTCGTCGAGTTGTTTCCTAAGTTTTGATGCGTACGGTTTTTGTATTTCGCCTCTCTTCTCCAAATAAGTTATTATTTCTTTAGCCTGCTCTTCGTTATCGCACCGCCGAATGAAGTCAATTACGTCTGGTAAGTAGTGAACAAACCTTTTTGATACGGCTTCTTCGCCTTTTTCCATGTCAGTGCGCACTGAACCTATGCCAACCTTATTCTCGTCGAACTCCATTTCTTCTGCTAGATTAGGAAACATTTTTTTGAAAGATTTCTTGTCAAGCTCCATACAGACACCTTCTATGTGCAAGACACAATTTTACATTTATGAAAAATCCAATATTTAAACGCCATATGCCAGAATCTAGAAAAATCCATTTGAAAAATCCACACAAGGGCTAATGGCTGTGCTCAAGATTAACGTTTCATTACTTGTTCGTAGAGTGCCAGTGTTTTTTCAGCGATTTTATCCCATGTAAATTCGTTTAGAACCCTGCGTCTTCCGTTTTGTCCAAGCCATTTTATTTTTCCTGGGCTTTCAAGAGTGCTTGTTATGCCCCATGCAATGTCTGCGGGGTTGCTGGGGTTTATGTGGTAGCCGCATTGTTCTTCTCCGCACGCGATTACTATTTCCCGCATCCCGCTGACGCCTGCTCCGCCCACCACAACAGGTTTGCCCATGCTCATTGCTTCAAGAACAACTATACCGAAGGGCTCGTAGAGGCTTGGAAAAACTGCCACATCACAAGCCGCATAATGAAGAATTCGCTCTTCCTCAGGAATAAATTCGAAACGGAATTTTACTACATGATCAAGCCTCATGGTTTTAACTAGATTAGTGAGGTATTCCTGCAAGTCACCTAAGCCTACGATGACTAGTTTTGCCTTTGGAATCTTTTGCACGATGTTTGACATTGCCATTATGAGCTTGTCGACTCCCTTAACACCGACAAGTCTGCCGATGAATAAAATCATGAACTCGTCAGGCTTGATGCCGTATAATGCCCTGATTTTTTGGATTTGTTCAGCAGTAACGTCTTCTGGGTTGTATTTCTGCGGGTCAACACCGTTGTAGGCTACTTGGATTTTTTCTCTTGGAAAGCCAAGTTCGGTGAGCTCTTCTTTCATGGCGTATGAAACGGTTACGATCAGGTCAGCTGATTTTGCAGCGTGAAGCTCTATGTTGCTGACGACTTCTGAACCGTTTCCTAATGTTCTTCCTCTTTCTGTAGAGTGAACGTGGAATGCGAAAGGTAATCCGATTTCTCTTTTGACGGTCATGCCGCCTATGGCTGACAGCCAATCGTGGGCCACGACGATGTCGTATTTTATGCCTTCTTTTCTGATGAGTTCGTTGATGAGTTTTGAAGCGCTTAAGTAGTTGTAAACCATGATTTTAGAGAATAGATGAATACCTCCCCCTCTGCCCCATTTTCTGATGTCTTCGGCAACAACGTCAGGCAGAGAATCCGAAATGTCGATGTGTAATGGACGGTGGATTTCTATGCCACGCCATATCTCCCGCGTTGGTAAGCTTCCAGCGTCATCATTCATCGTGAAAACAGTAACGTCGTTATCCATCAGAACAAACTTGCGTGTGATTTCAGCGGCGTAAGTTCCTAAACCGCCGACTATTTTCGGCGGGTATTCATATACGAGCACTGCCAACTTCATGTTTTCACCAATCTGAAGCTATTTTGGAGGTTGCCTTAGGGTTTACTAAAGCATTACTTATTTACTTTCCTAACTCAGGATTCATCTTAACGATCATTGTGATCATCAAACGACTTTGAATCTTGACTTCCATTTTGATCAATAAACATTGGTTGATCATTGAAAATTCAAAAAACTGCTCGTAAACTCTGTTTGTGAGTGGAAACCTGAAAAAAACCTATTAGGAACATATGCAGATAGATAGAAGAAGAGTGCAACAGAATGAGCGTATCACCTGTTAAACGTTTGATACTTGAGACTATGTGGTTGATTGACAAGCCTGCTAAGGCTACGGAGATAGCTAAAGACACGGGAGTGAATTTTCCCGCAGTAATGATGCATATAATCGGACTTACAAAAATGGATTATGCAAGCTCACCTGAAAAAGGATTTTATTTAATAACTGAAAAAGGCAAGAAGTCACTTGGGATTCCAGAAGTTGACAAGGAGAAAGCAACAGAGATTTTGGCTTATTTGCCTGCTGAAAAAGCGTTTCACTTCTACGCTGACGTTGGAAAACCATTGAACACCTTTGCCACAAGCCTCGGCGATTTCTACGACAAAATCCAGAGCATTGACGTGAGCGCGATAGATTTTCATGTTCACCGTGGAGATTTTGAAGCATGGTTCACAGGATTAGGCGACGCTGAGCTTGCGAGAAAGATGTTGCTGATTAGGGAACAGAAAATGTTCGGAGAGGAACTTCGCAGGAAACTGCTGGAAATTGTCAAGAAACGATCTGAAGAGCTAGCTAAGATAAGAAGTGCGTAACTGCAAGCGTACAGCTCAGTTGTGTTTAGGCTGGTTTAAACCGTTCCTTAAGCTTCTCCAGAACCTGCTGTAATGTAGTGTATTCCATTTCTTCAGGACCTAAACGGGCTGGTTCAAACTCTCCCATACGCCTAAGTGCACAAGCGAGTTCCATGGCTTCACGTCTAGCCACGTCGAATGCAGGGTCGTCAAAAAGGTCGGCTATCATTGGTTCTCCGTTGCCGTCGCAGGCGATTTTGCCGTTTGAAACTTGAAAGCCCAAAGCAACCAGTCTCGGTGGGCCGTCGAATGCGGTGCATTTTGAGTCTTTCAGACCGACGGGCATTATTGGTCCCCAATGGCTTCCGCGCATCCATCCTTCGACAAGGTAGCTGTGCATGAAGGGTACGAGGATTTCGCCAACGGCTGGCAGTCCATGTTGTGCTCGTGTAATCATTACGGGGTCATCTTTGCCAACGTATTTTCCTGCAATCTGTGAAAGTCTTGTCACGCTACCGGAAGCGCATATTAGGTCGTCGCTGGCTCGCCAAACGCGCGACACCATGTAACGTTGCACGGTTCCAATTAGAGCGATTAAATCGTACATTTCTTCAGGGGTCTTGAGTATGACTTTCGTGTTGTCCATGGTGTCCATGACTTCGAATTTGAAGCCTCCAGCCATGTTCGGGTCGATTACGAGTCCTGCAGTGTTCATTGGATCAGCGAACATGCGAAACAATGGAAAATTGAAGGCGCCTGCAGAGGTTTTGTCAGCGGCAAAAGCAACGATCGGGTCAGAGCCTCTTTCTTCTATTTCCATTTCTGCCACGCCTGGACCCATGCCACGGATGTTTCCGCTGAAAGCATTCTTCAACAAGTCTTGGCCTGCGCCGTAAAGTTTCAGTTCTAGGGCTTTGTCTGCGGCTTCTCTGAACGTGTTCCACGCGAGTTTGTGGATTTCTGGGTTTGACTCACCTTTTGAGTGGGTCATGAGTAGTTGAAGATCGTCTCCAGCGTTGAAAATGTGATAACTGTTTACTAAGCCTGCTTGTTCTGCTTGCTTAAGGTGCTTTTCGGCTATTTTGAATAGTGGTTCAGGCACAATGTAGTGTCCAGCTAAGGAGCCTACGTCGCATTTGATTAGGGAGATTGTGGTTTTTGTGGTCATGTCTCTTTCACCTAAAACCCTTCTCCACTATTAGACTTGATGCATAGCCTTTAAGAAACTTGCTGAACAAAAATCGTTAAAGAAACATAGGACAATAATGTTTATGCGGTCATACAATAAAGTGGTTTGGCATGAGCGAGTTGAAGACGATTTCGGTGAAGATACCTGAAGACGTTTACAAGGAAATGGTTTTACGTGTTCCAGAAGGAGACAGGAGCAGTTTTGTTCGAGACGCGATAATGGAGAAACTGCAGAAAACTCCCAAACCTGACAAGGTTTTAGAGTTGGAGCATCGGTTTGATAAGATGTGGCAAGAGTTTTCCGAAGTGAAGAAGTATCTTGCAGACTTGGAGATGCTCACGTACGATCGTGGGAAAGTGAACCCGCACTCGTTTTGTCTGGATGATATGGACCACAAGATAATCGATTTTCTAATACACTATAAAGGCGGAACAACACCAGAGCTGGCAGAGTATCTGGAGACGAACAGGTGGCTTGTGCTGAACAGGTTGAGGAGGATACAGAAGACTTCGAGGAAGCAGCTTGGAAAAGCAATAATCGAGTTTTATGCAGGTGAAAGATCTGGAAAGAAGAAGGCTTGGTGGATAAGCGAAGAACTAATTGAAACCTGACCCTGATGTCAGAAACTGCCCTACCCCCCTATAAATAGATTGAACTTATCTTTGGATTTTCTGCAAAGTATTAAAGATAGTAAAAACTATCAATGATTCTTGATGAACGTGGTATCCATTAATAAAGCAAGTCAGAAGGGTATTCGAGCCCTTAGCAGAAAGCTCTTGAAGCTGTTGGAGGACAAGGACGGCCAAATCTATCAGGATAACGTTGCTAAGTTTGGCATACCGGAAGAATATGTTCGAAAAGCTTTTTCTGAAGAAGCATTGCTTGAAGCAGCAAAAGCTGAAAAATCAAATTTTTACCTTGCGCTGGAAAACAAATGCAAAATCTTAGGCTTTGCTCAAACAGTGCAGAAAGATGCTAAAACGATTGAATTAGACCGCATCGTTGTTTTTCCAGAGCGTATACGACAGGGAATTGGAACGAAATTGTTAGGCAAGGTCATCAGAGACGAAAAACGAAGAGAAACCAAAACCATCGCGGTAAACGCGGGCGTTGGCGAAACACATGCCAGACGGTTCTACGAGAAGAACGGTTTCAAACCCGTGAAGGAAGCAGTTGTGGAAGCACCGTGGGGCAGGATAGTGCTTGTCACCTATGAGCTCCAACTGTGATTTGCCTGGAAAGATTTGCCGCAAGTTTTAAGAAAAAAGAAGCACATAGTCTATATTTCATGGAATTTGCAGATAGAAAAGTTGCTGGAACTCTTCTGTTTGTTGGTGCTACTCAATTCATAATTTGCTTGGTCATCGCAGAAATACTCTACCCAAACTACAACGTTTCAACAAATTACATAAGCGATTTAGGTATTGGCGACTCCGCCATCATTTTCAACTCTTCAATATTCCTGCTTGGCTTGATGATTGTTGCTGGCGCTTATTTTGTTCAGCATGCTTTCAATTCTAAGCTTACACTGATTATGCTGATTACGACAGGTATCGGCGCTATAGGAGTGGGCCTGTTCACTGAGGATACCCACCAAATACATGTCGCCTTTTCTCTGATCGTCTTCTTGTTCGGAGGGTTGTCTGCTATAGTATGCTATAAACTGCAGAAACCGCCATTGTCATACCTCTCTGTAATATTAGGAGCTGCAACACTCGTAGCGTTGGCACTTTTTGGCACTGAGAATTATCTAGGTTTGGGCGCAGGCGGTATGGAACGTATGATCGCTTATCCTGTGTTGCTCTGGGCAATCGGCTTTGGCGGATACTTAATTGGCTACCAAGAAGAAAGCCGCAAAACGTCAAAATCTTAAATTCGCTAACTCACGCTAAAAGCTAGCGGTGGAAGCCTAATTAATCAACTTTCTCTAGTTATGGGTCTTCATCGTAAGGTTAAATAGCTGTTTAAAACTAGAGTTGGAAGACATAACTGCAAGTGAGAACATGCTTGACATTAAACTCATACGTGAAAACCCAGAACTTGTAAGGACTAACATGCAAAAAAGGGGCGACGCTGCAAACCTGCAGATGCTAGATGAGCTTGTCAGTTGTGACAAGAAATGGCGAGAAGGTTTATCGAAATTAAATGAGCTTCGGCATAAAAGAAGACAGATAACAACTGAAATCGCAGCGTTAAAAAAGAAAGGAAAAGAGGCAGACAAAGAAATCGCGGAAGGAAAGGTCATCGACGCAGAAATAACAGCGTTGGAAAGACAGGTAACCGAAAACGAACAAAAAGTACATTCTTACCTGATGCGCCTTCCCAATCTCCTACATGAATCGGTTCCGATAGGCAAAGATGAAAACGACAACGTTCAAACAAAAACATGGGGAACACCCCGAAAATTCACTTTTCAACCAAAAGGTCACATAGAAATAGGCTTAGACCTTGACATAATTGATATTGAAAGAGCTGGAAAAATTGCCGGCGCCAGATTCTTCTATCTGAAAAGAGAAGGCGTACTCCTAGACCTAGCGTTGAGACATTTTGCCTTAGAAGAGATAGCGAAAAAGGGTTTCACTCCAATCGAGCCGCCCTTTCTGATGAGGAGAGAAGCTTACGAAGGCGTCGTGGCACTAAGTGACTTTGAAGACGTGCTATACAAAGTTGAGAACGAAGACCTTTACTTAATTGCTACTTCAGAGCATCCGATGGCAGCGATGTTCATGAACGAAACCCTGAAAGCAGAGGATCTGCCGCTAAAACTTGCTGGACTAAGCACAAACTTCAGAAAAGAAGCAGGAGCACACGGCAAAGACACACGCGGAATATTCCGCACGCACCAATTTAACAAGATCGAGCAATTCGTGTTCTGCAAGCCTGAAGATTCATGGAGAATCATCGAAGAGCTTTTACAGAACGCCGAGGATTTGGTTCAAAAACTCGGCCTACCCTATCGTGTGGTAAATGTTTGCACAGGCGACATCGGAACTGTGGCTGCCAAGAAATACGATATTGAAGCATGGATGCCCGCTCAGAACGCCTACAGAGAAATCGTCTCATGCAGCAACTGCACGGATTACCAAGCCAGAAGGCTAAACGTAAAATACAGGGAAAAAGAGGGAGAAGCGCCTAAAGGCCTCGTGCATACCTTGAACTCGACGGCCATAGCCACTGGCAGAACTATCGTAGCGATACTTGAAAACTACCAGCAAGAAGACGGTTCGGTTATTGTTCCTGAGGTTTTAAGAAGATACATGGATAAAATCGAAAAAATGGAGCCTAAACGGTAAAACTTTTAATAGTATGATGCGAATTCTCAAGCTACATCTGGAGGATAAAAGTGTCTTCAAAAACAAAACGCATACGCGACAAATGGCGCAACAAATCATGGTACATGGTGATGGCGCCACCATACTTCGGAAACGCTGAATTAGGAGCCGTGCCAGCTGACGAGCCGGAAAAACTGATTGGAAGAGTAATCGACTCCACGCTGTATGATATTACAAACGATTTCTCACATCAATACCTAAAAATGTTCTTCCAAATAAACGAGATCGACGGCAAAACCGCCAAAACAATATTCAAAGGACACGAATACTCACGCGATTACCTACGAAGCTTAGTCAGAAGAAGAACAACCAAAGTTGACGCGTTATTCAACATAACCACCAAAGACGGCTACACCATGCGAATCGCCATATGCGCTTTCACACTGTCACGAATCAAAACCTCGCAGGAAAAAATCATAAGAGACATCATGGACAAAATCATAAGAGGAAAAGCAGCCTCGCTCACGCTCGACCAGTTCGCACAGGAAATCGTGCTTGGAAAAATAGCTTCAGACATATACAATGAAGCCAAGAAAATTGCTCCGATACGCCACGTAGGCGTTAGAAAATCCAAGCTTATACTGCAACTAGCGCCGCAAGTAAAAGCAGAATAAACTCTTCTAACTTTTTAATAGGTTTTTTCCGTATTCGTAGCCCTTTTCGAACGCGTTCAAATTCAATTCTTCAGTGCCTTTAGGTATGTTTGCTTTAATCGACTCCCTAACAACGTCTTTATCCAAAATGCTCGTGATGGCAACAAAAGCACCTATCATAACGATGTTCGCAACGATTCTTCTTCCAAGCTCCTCCGCAATCTTTGTGGCAGGAACACGATAAACCTTCATGTTTTTCAGCTCTCGCTCGGTCGGAATCATGTCAGGATCGATAATCATCGTTCCCCCTGTTTTCAAGTCTTCAGCATAATCGTTATACGCATGTTGAGACATTAGAACCAGCACTTCAGGTTCGACAACCTTCGGAAAATCTATCTCCTCCTCAGATACCACAACCTCAGACTTGCACGCTCCGCCTCTGGATTCTGGACCGTAAGACTGGGTTTGCACCGCGTTTTTTCCGCCGTAGATGGCTGCTGCCGCCGCTATGATTATTCCTGACTTGATTATTCCTTGCCCACCAAAACCTGCAAACCTGATTTCAACTCGCATATCAACTCACCTTCTCCATCGTTCTCTCGTTTATCTGAGCGATTTTTTCATGGAACAATTTCTCGTAGCTCAACTTCTCTACGTCGATAAATTCTCCCACAACTATCCTATCAGGCGTGATTTCTGCTTTCGCAGGGTCTGAGAAGCTTTCCACCACAGAAGCTTTTTTGAACATTTCCATCATGTCCAACCCTGTTCGCAGCTTGTTGCGTCGACCAAAAACTTCTGGACACGGCGAAATGACTTCGATGAAGCAGAAGCCGTTTTTTTGCATCATCTTCTTAATAGACTGCGTTAGCCTACGCACATGCAACGTGGTCCATCTAGCCACGTAGCTTGCACCAGACGCCGCAGCCAAATGCACCAAGTTGAATGGATGCTCACTATTTCCATAAGGACTCGTGGTGGTTATTGCATCAAGCGGCGTGGTAGGACCAAGTTGCCCGCCAGTCATGCCATAATTAAAGTTGTTTACGCACAGAACTTTGATTCCGATGTTCCTCCTTGCAGCATGAATAAAATGGTTTCCGCCAATTGCGAACAAGTCTCCATCACCGCTAACGATTACGATGTCTAACTCTGGGTTTGCCAACTTGACTCCCGTCGCAAAGGCTATGGAACGCCCATGAGTCGTATGGAATGAATCCGTGTTTGTATATCCCGCCGTACGACCGATGCAACCAATGCCAGAAATCACTACAAGCTTATCCAAGTCAGTCTTCAACTCATCCAACGCATGCACAAAACAGTTAAGCACGATACCGTTGCCGCAACCTGGACACCAAATGTGCGGCATCATATCTGTTCTCAAATACTTCGAAAGCGGATGCTCCAAAATTTCCTTAACTACCATTAATTGTTCCTCCTTATTTCTTCAAGAATCTCGAGTGGAGTGTGAGGTTCTTCACCGAATTTTGAAAGAAAAGCCACAGACGTCGTCTTTGCACACCTTTCAACTTCACGCACTAGCTGTCCACAGTTCATCTCAGGCACCACGATCGCCTTTGCATGCTTAGCAATGTCGGCAACATGCGTTTCTGGGAAAGGCCAAATGGTAATCGGACGAAGAAGCCCCGCCTTTATTCCTTCTGCCCTAGCTTTTCTCACAGCGCTCAGAGCAGATCGGGCAACTATCCCATAGGCGACAACCACGATGTCAGCATCTTCAAGCATGATTTCTTCAACTTTGACAATTTTATCCGCGTTTTTGCGTATTTTTTCGCAAAGCCTGCGAACAAGCTTGTACTGGGTTTCTGAGCTTTGCGTTTGCGGATAACCATGTTCATTATGCGTCAAACCCGTAGCATGGAAACGGTAGCCTTCTCCAAAACAAGCCATGGGCGGAACCAAATCATCATCAGGCTTAAACGGCAGATAATCAGCAGGCGACACTTTCGGTTTTTTGCGGTTCACTATCTTCAATTTGTCAGGCGAAGGAATCAGCACTTTTTCCCACATGTGCGCAACAATCTCGTCACCCAACAGCATGGTTGGAACACGATAGGTCTCAGCCAGATTGAAAGCCTCAAACGTCAGGGTAAACATTTCCTGAACCGAAGAAGGCGACAACGCGATGATTTCATAATCGCCATGAGAACCCCACTTCGCCTGCATGACATCCTGCTGCCCAGGCAAAGTAGGCTGACCAGTGCTGGGTCCGCCACGCATTATGTCCACGATAACGCATGGTGCCTCGGTCATAACAGCTAAACCTATGTTTTCCTGCATCAAGCTAAAACCAGGACCAGAAGTAGCCGTCATAGACTTCAAACCTGAATAGGAAGCACCGATCACGGCTGCCATCGACGCGATTTCATCTTCCATCTGAATGTAGATTCCACCGAACTCGGGCATTCTTTCAGACAAGTGTTCAGCAATCTCAGTTGCAGGCGTAATAGGGTAACCCGCGAAGAAACGACAGCCAGCGGCAATCGCACCTTCGGCGCAAGCAACATCTCCATTCAGGAAATGAGCCCCACTTAACAAGCTTCTTTTTCCACTCATGTCTTACTTTCCTCCTTGTCTTTCCTTTCAACGACAAAAATCGCGAAATCAGGACAAACAGCCGTGCAAAAACTGCACACGATACATTTGCTTTCATCCACAACTTTTGGAGGATGAACTCCCCTCGCGTTTATCTCGTCTGATTCTTCCAGAACCTTTTTGGGACAAAAACTTATGCAATAACCGCATCCTTTACATTGATCCTTAATCAAGTGAATTTCCGCTCTGGGAGCTTGCACTTTTTCAAGATCTAACGGTTTATGTTTAATTCTTTCAGGCATAACTATCACCCGCTTAAAGCTTTTTCAAAAGCTTTTTGGGCAGTTTTGATCTCCTCTGGCTTGACATTTTCCACTATTGCTTTCATGTCGCGTATTTTTGACGCGAACTTTTCGCCCTCGGCTGCTGAAGCCCAAAGCAACTGCAATCTTTCCTTATTCAACCCGTTCTGCTCCATTTTCTTCCATAATTTTTCTACGCGTTTCTGTGTCTGATAATTGGCGTTTATGTAGTGGCAGTCTCCGATGTGGCAACCTGCTACCAGAACGGCGGCTGCTCCTTTTGCAAACGCTCTTTCAACGAATTTTGGAGCCACACGCCCCGAACACATAGTTCTTATTATGCGCACGTTTGGCGGATACTGCATTCGGCTGACACCGGCAAAGTCTGCACCAGCGTAACTGCACCAGTTGCAGCAGAAAGCCACAATCTTCTTGTCAGCGTCATGCTCGGTTATGGCGTCGATTTGTGCCATGATTTGCTCATCAGTGAAGTGGCTTTGAGTCAAAGCACCAAAAGGACACTCTGCCGCGCACGTGCCACAGCCACCGCATGCTGCTTCGGCTATCTCGATTCGTTTCAACTCTTTGTTCAAGGTTATAGCATTGTAGGGACAGACTTTGGTGCAGAGTCCGCAGGCTTTGCATTTTTCCTCGAAAATGATGGGGGTGATGGCTTCAACGTTGATTTTGCCCTTAGCCATCAATATGCCTGCACGGGCTGCGGCTGCGCTTGCTTGCGTGACACTGTCCTTTATGTCCTTGGGAGATTCGGCGCATCCCGCAAAGAACACTCCGCCCGTGGCAGCGTCTACTGGTCTTAGTTTTGGATGCGCTTCTAGGAAGAAGCCATCTTGGTTTCTGGAAAGAGTCAACAAACGCTGAATTGTTTCGCTGTCTTTTCTTGATTCCAAACCCACGGAAAGAATGACCATATCAGCGTTTACTTTGTAAAGCTCTTTTTGCAAGGTATTTTCTCCAAAAAGCCAAAGATTACGCGTATTCTTATCCTCAACTATCTCAGATGGAAGCCCACGGATGAATTTGACATCTTCTTTCCTCGCACGCTTATACAAATCCTCAAAACCTTTTCCATAAGCGCGTATATCCACGTAGAACACGTAAATCTCGGTTTCAGGCCAATGCTCCTTGATTAGCAGGCTGTCTTTGATCGTGTTCATACAGCAAACATTACTGCAATATAATCTTCCATTCTTATCCGAACGAGAGCCAACACATTGAATGAAAGCTACACGTTTAGGAATCTGCTTGTCGCTAGGTCTAAGTAAGTGTCCTGCAGAGGGTCCGCCAGCGTTGATTAATCTTTCAAACTCGAGCGACGTTATTACGTTTGGATATTTGCCGTAACCATAATGCGGTATTGTCGAGGGGTCAAACACGTCTAAGCCTGTTGCTACGACTATTGTGCCTACTTCAAGCTCCACTGTTTCGGGTTTCATCTCGTACTTTACGGCTTGTCTTTCACAGGCTTTCATGCATCTGTCGCAAACGACGATGCCTTCTTTGTTGAGGCACACGTTCATATCTATTATATACGTGGCTGGAACAGCCTGTGCGAAGGGTGTGTAAATGCCGTGTCTAATAGCTAAACCCACGTCAAACTCGTTTGGAACAGCGATCGGACAGACTTTAGTACATTCTCCGCAGGCAGAACAATCTTTTGTAACGTACCGTGGTTTTTTCAACACTTTAGCCTTGAAGTTGCCGATGTATCCTTTTACTTCGGTAACTTCGCTGTTAGTCAACAACTCGATGTTTGGGTGATGCCCCACATCAGACATCTTCGGTGCAAGAATGCAGATGGAACAATCCATCGTTGGAAACGTTTTGTCTATTCGCGCCATCATCCCGCCAATGCTCGGTTCCTTCTCAACCAGATACACTTTGTAACCTGTGTCTGCCAAATCTAAGGCAGCTTGAATGCCAGCTACTCCGCCTCCTATGATCAGTGCTTTCCGCGTTATAGGCACTTCGGCCTCTTCTGCGGGCTGAAGCAGAGAAGCCTTGGCAACAGCCACTTTCACGAGGTCTTTGGCTTTTTCCGTGGCTGCTTTTCGGTCATAAAGGTGAACCCAACTGCACTGTTCTCTGATGTTAGCCATTTCAAAAAGATACTTGTTCAATCCAGCTTCTTCGCAAGCCTTTCTAAAAGTGGGTTCATGAAGCCGCGGTGAGCATGAAGCGACGACTACACGGTTGAGTTTCTGCTCTTTAATGTCCTTCTGTATTCCCGCTTGACCTTGGTCAGAGCATGTGTACCTGTTATACTGTGCAAGCACCACGTTGGGGAGAGTCGCAGCGAACTTGGCGACTTCTTCGCAATCTACAGAACCAGCGATGTTTAAGCCGCATTGACAAACATAAACACCGATGCGAGGCTGCTCTACACCTTCTTTTGGCTCAGGCTCTTTCTTCTCTGCCATAATGTTATCCCTTCGATGACCTCAAGTATTTCTCAATCGATTCTGAAGCACACTTTCCTGCATGAATCGCCTCAATAACCGTAGCTGGTCCTGTCACAGCATCGCCGCCTGCGAAAACCCCTTTTAGGCTGGTTTCCATCGTCATGGGATTAACCCAGATCGTTCCATCCTCGTTTAGCTCAACTTCTTTTGGCAGAAAACCCAAGTCTGGAGCTTCGCCAATCGCAAGAATAACCATGTCAGCTTCCCGCGTGTACTCCGAGCCTTCTATCGGAAAAGGCTTTCTTCTTCCACTTTCGTCTGGCTCGCCTAACTGCATGTGAATACACTCTACGGCAGACACTTGCCCGTTTGTTCCAACTATCTTTTTAGGCGCTGCGAGCAGCTCGATTTTTACTCTCTCATCCTCGGCTTCTTTAACCTCCCAAGGAATTGCGGGCATCTCTTCTCTCGACCTACGGTACAATATGGTTACTTCGGCTGCTCCATGCTTGATGGCAGTTTTTGCAGCGTCTACTGCAACGTTTCCACCGCCAATCACAACAACTTTTTTGCCGACTTTAGCATTTCCTCCGCAGTTAATCTCCCACAAGAAATCAAGAGCGTGAATCACGCCGTTCAAATCTCCGCCTTCGATGTTTAATTTACTACTCTTGTGAGCGCCAGCACCGACAAAAACCGCTTTGTAACCATCCCTCCACAAATCATCAAAATGTAAGCCTTCACCAATCGCCAAACCAGTCTTCACTTCCACGCCCAAATCCTTCAACAATTCAATCTCATCTGCCAAAACTTGCTTTGGCAAGCGATACTCAGGTATGCATTTCCTTAACATTCCGCCGGGTTCTTGAAGCGATTCGAAGACTGTGACACCATAGCCTTTCATGCTTAATTCATAAGCCACCGTCAAGCCTGCGGGTCCAGAACCTACGATTGCAATTTTTTCTTCATGCACTTCTTGTGCATGTTTTGTTTTTTCCGTTTTCAAATGTTCTTTGTATGCGCTTTTGATTTCTTCCAGAACTTTCTTTAGGTCTAGTCCTGCACGTTCGGGATGGAAACAAACCATCGTTGTTACAAGCGGCAACGGTATGTTTTCAACTATCTTCTGGAATGCTCTTTCAAAGGCTTGAGTGTGACCTTGTTCTTCAGCGGTTTTTCGCATGAGTAAAAAGATTTCAGGCAGTTTCAAAGCTTGAGGGCAATGTCTGCTACATCGGTAACACCAAGCGCAGAGCCAAAGTTCGTCTGAGGCTAGAGCGTTTTCTGGGTTTAGAAAGATTTTTTCAAGAAGCGTTCGTGGGTTGTAGTCTTTTCCTAACATTTCTGCCATCGGACAGCTAGACGTGCAAATGCCGCATTCAAAACAGTTTTTGAGTTTTTCAGCGTCCAAAAGCTTTTCAAGAACTTCCTTAACGTCTATGGTTTTGCTGGTTTCCACGCTTCAAGTCCTCTGAAGTATTGGGGTTTCTCGTGGATATAAAAGTTTACAAACGTAAAGTCTCTAACAACCATGCAGGTTAACAACATCAGAAGCATAGTTGTTTTATACGATTCACGTATAATAAGGAACTAAAACAAAGGAAGATCGCAAAATGAAAAAGGTTCAAGTTGTTCTTTATGGTGTAGGCGCCGTCGGCAGCATGTTTGCAAGGTCTCTGCTTGAAAAAGAAGGAGTAGAAATCGTAGGTGCGATTGACATAGCCAAAGATAAAGCTGGCAAAGACCTAGGCGACGTAATAGGCTTAGGTAAAAAAGTTGGAATAAAAATTTCAAACGACGCAGACGCGACACTCTCAAGCGTAGAGACAGATGTAGCTATCCATGCTACTTCATCCTTCCTCAAGGACACTTTTGCACAGATCGCCTCAATCGTCAAACACGGCGTAAACGTCATCTCAACATGTGAAGAGCTCTCATACCCGTACTTGACGGAGCCAAAACTGGCAATAGAACTCGACGCCATCGCCAAAAAATATGACGCCACAGTCTTAGGCTCAGGCATAAACCCAGGTTTTCTAATGGACACGTTAGTGATAACGTTGACTGCTCCATGCCAGAAGATAGAGAAGATTGAAGCAACCAGAGTTATGAACGCCGCTACGAGACGCGTGCCGTTCCAGAAGAAAATAGGCGCAGGTTTAACAACCAAAGAATTTGAACGGAAAATAAAAAAGAAAGAAATCACGGGACATGTTGGACTGGAACAGTCTATTGCCATGATTGCGGATGCCTTAGCATGGAAGCTGGACAAGATAATTGCTGAACCAGTTGAACCAGTGATAACCAAAAAACCTGTTGCAAGCAAAGACATACAAGTCAACGCTGGAAAAGTAGCGGGTCTAAAGCAAAAGGCAAAAGGAATCAAAGGATCGAAAGAAGTCATATTATTGGATTTTCAGGCGTACATAGGCGCTCAAGAAGAATATGATGCAGTGACCATTGCAGGCGTGCCGCCTATAAACCAGAAAATATCGCCATGCGTACACGGCGACGTAGGCACGATAGCGATGGTTGTGAACGCCATTCCAAAAGTAATCAACGCCCCAGCAGGCTTGTTAACGATGAAAGATTTGCCTGTTCCATCTGCTACGGTTGAAGACTTGAGAAAATACATCCAAACCTAACTATTTCATCTCTTTAGGGAGATAAAATTGAAGCTTAAAATTGACATAAACTGCGACCTAGGCGAAAGCTACGGCGCATTCAAAGTTGGCGATGACCCAGAAATAATGCCACACATAACATCTGCAAACATCGCGTGTGGTTTTCATGCTGGCGACCCCATGGCTATGGCGCAAACCGTAGCTTTAGCCAAAAAACATCGTGTCGCAATCGGAGCACATCCCAGCTTTCCTGATCTTATCGGTTTCGGCAGAAGAGAAATGCAGCTGACACGAGAAGAAGTAAAAAACTACATAATCTATCAAGTCAGCGCACTACAAGGGTTTGCAGAAGCTGCCCATCTAACCCTTCAACATGTAAAGCCTCACGGAGCTCTCTACAACATGGCTGCAAAAGATGAAGAACTTGCCCGAGCAATAGTTGACGGCATAAAAACGTTAAACCCAAACCTGATAGTTTTTGCACAACCAAAATCAGCACTTGCGAAAGCCGCAGCCAAAGCCAGATTGCACGTGGCGTACGAATTTTTCGCCGACAGAAATTACAACCCTGATGGAAGCCTTGTCTCAAGAAAAAAGCCGACAGCGTCTATTCAAAACCCACAGAAAATGGTTGAAAGAGCCGTCAACGCGATTACTAACCGAAACGTACTAACTGTCAATGGAGAAGCCGTAAAGCTGGGCGAAGTGCATACAATCTGCGTGCACAGCGATAATCCAGCCGCTGTAAAACTTGCAAGAGCATTACACAAAGGACTAGAGAAAGCAGGCATTGAAGTTAAGCCTGTGGGCAGTTTTATCTAGAAAAGATTTGGCTTGATTATGAGCAATGAACTCTATGTTTCTACTCGATACTTGCCTTTCGGCGACAACGCGTTACTGGTCGAGTTTAGCGACACGATAAGCTTGGAGGCAAACCTCAAAGTTACAGCGTTATCCGAAGCAATCACGAGAGCAAGTATAAGAATCGAAGAGTTGGTTCCGACTTATCGGTCACTACTGGTCCGCTACGACCCTTTGAAAACAACTTACGAGCAACTCGTGTTTCAGATAAAAGACCTTGAAAAAACGCTAGACAAATCAAGCCCAGAGACGAAAAAACAACAAAAAGTAGTCATTCCAGTTGTTTATGGGGGCGAGTATGGTCCAGACCTTGCCTACGTTGCCAAACATCATGGGCTGACGGAACGACAAGTTGTCAAGTTACATTCTTTCAAAGAATACAGAGTGTATATGATCGGGTTTGTTGCTGGTTTTCCGTATCTAGGAGAAGTTGTTGACGAAATTGCGACGCCACGACTTGAAACACCAAGGTTAAAAGTGCCAGTAGGTTCGGTCGGCATAGCCGAAAAACAGACAGGGATATATCCCTGCGAGGCTCCAGGAGGATGGCGAATAATAGGTAGAACGCCTCTTGTGCTATTCAGCCCAATGCAACAACCACCAACAATGTTGAAAGCTGGTGATATTGTCAGCTTTAAACCAATTTCTGAAAAAGAATTTAAAACTTTGGAAAAGCAAGTTCGAACGAAACCATCTCTCTGAGGAAACGAGCGAATGAGAATTTTTAGAGTAATCAACGCTGGTTTGTTCACTACAGTGCAAGATTTAGGAAGATACGGTTACCTTCAATACGGAGTTCCAATTTCTGGCGCTATGGATACTTTCTCCTTAACCGTGGCAAATCTTCTGGTTGCAAACGATGAACGCGACGCATGTCTTGAAACAACGCTTGTCGGTCCTAAACTTCAAGCTTTAACAACCGCGCAGATCGCGATAACTGGCGGAAACTGTTCACCCAATGTTAACGGTCATCAAGTTGCCATGTGGCAGACGTTAACCTTGCAAGAAGGCGATGTGGTTTCTTTTGGAAGAATGGAAAACGGATGTCGAGCATACCTCTCGGTACGAGGAGGAATAAACGTGCCCCTGTTGCTCGGAAGCAGATCAACCTACGTACGCGGCGGGTTTGGAGGATTGGAAGGTAGACAATTAAAAACTGAAGACG